>NZHB01000019.1 GCA_002691185.1 SAR116 cluster bacterium
AATAGACTTTAACAATGATAACACCATTATCCCTCCGCAAAAAAAACTAGAGGTTGTCAGAAAACCTATACCTAAAGAACAACGTGAAACTGAANCAAAAGAGCAGAATAATAATTTTGANAATGATGAAAAACAAAATAAAAGAAGAAGAAATAGAAAACCGNCAAGAAGAAGAAGAAANGTAGATANAGAAAGTAATCTAAATCAAAATTCNGAGACAGCCTNACCAAACCAACAAGAAGTAATNAAAANGGAAAATNANGANGACAAAANTATCAAAACGTCNATTGAAATAGNTGATGCTGAAAATGATAAGCNAACTANATTNAAAAAAGAAAAGAAAACGACGAAGAGAGTNAAAAAGACAAAAAAAGCTNATNNNATTGAAAAAGAAATTCAAAATTCAGAGCCTAAACAAAGTGNTGAANACAAAGATATTAATGTTGAAATAAGGGAAACAAAATCATCAGCACCTATCGAAGTTGTTAANATNGAACAAAATGCTTCAAAAGAGAANCCAAAGAAAAAAGGATGGTGGTCAAAATAAAATTTATANTATNTTTANTTTTAGTTTTCTTTTCNTTNAANGCTTACTCTGATGAAAAAAATATAATTATCAGAGATGCGGAAATTGAGTATTTTTTATATAAAATAATATTAACCGTNAGTGATGGGTATTCGAGAAATAAACAACCCTATCAACCGATATTGATATCAAATAATGCATACAACGCATTTGTAACAGGCTCTAATAAAATTTTTATTAATACAGGTTTGATTAATAAGTCCAAATCAATCAACGAAATTCANGGTGTTTTNGCTCATGAGATTGGNCATTTAGTACTAAATCACAGTAACTCAAGATCTATCAATAGATCTAATCTATCTAATTATTCAAAGTTTGCGACAATAGCTGGCTTAGCTCTATCTGCAGGNGGAAAGTTAAATTCTGATGCTGCTCTCGGGCTAATCGTTGGNACACAAGACATTGCTTTAAAATCAGCATTTCAATTTTCNCGTATTCAAGAACAACAAGCCGATAAATATGCTNTAGATATTTTTAGAAAGAAAAAAATATCACTTAATGGCCTAGAAAATCTATTATTAAGGTTAAGCCGAGATGAANTTTCTGAAGGTAATNNNGTTGNGNGCTACTATAGATCACATCCATATTCTAAACAAAGATTGGAGCAGTTAAAAAAATATAAATCTAAATTTAGTTTGTTATATAAGAATGATGAAGCCATAAATATTAACAACAACGAAATAACTCTGGATTACATCAAAAACAAGATTAAATCTTATGAGAGTGATCCNTTTNAGATTCTTAATAAAAAAAAGGGGAATAATTTCTTTAAGAATTATTCTCAAGTCATAGCTTACCAAAAAACAGGTGAATATGAATTAGCAATTAAAAATCTAAGAAAATTGCAAAATACATTAGTTAACTATCCTTTCTATGATGAATTGGCAGGCGATATTTACTTTTCCATGGGTAAATATGAAAAATCTATTAAAGAATATAAAAAGACATTAGAAAAACTTGAAGATAAGTATATTTATGCAAATGATCTAATTAAATTTTCTTTGGTGAAATCATTTTTACAATCAAATAAAAATGAGCATTTAAGGGAAAGTATAATTGTTTTAGAACAAATGCTTCAAAATAATCCAAAATGGAAAATTTTATGGAGATTATTGGCAAAATCATCTGGCAAAATTGGTAAAAAAGGAATTACATATATAGCATTAGCAGAGGAAGCGTTACTGAAAAAAAACTTTATTAAAGCTAAAAAATATGTAGACATAGGCCTNGAACAAAACAATATAGAAGAAGCCTATAAAATGAGAGGGTTGGACATTCTGTCTAGGATTAAGACAAAATAAACATCAAAAAACTTAACATGATAAAAAAAACTCTGAAAGCCATTAGTATTTTATGTATTTTAATTTTAAGTAATTTTCCAACTCATGCAAACGAAATGAGCAAAGAAAAAATAGAAGAAATCATAGAAAACTTCCTTATACAAAATCCCAAATTATTAAGATCAGTTTTGGATAATTATAAAAAAAATACTGAATTAGAAAAAAAGAGAAATGCCATTAATTCACTTTATTCTTTAAACAATCCAGGTATTTTCCAAAAAAATGCAGATATTACTATCTTTGAGTTTTTTGACTATAATTGTGGATACTGTAAATCAGTTGTTAAAACAATTATGGAAACTATCTCAGAAGATAAAAAAATAAATTTTGTCTTTGTTGAATTCCCAATCTTATCACAACAATCTTATACTGCAGCTCTTGCAGCTTTAGCTTCTCAAAAACAAAACTTATATAATAAATTTCATCTCTCTCTCATGAGCATAAAAGGTGTAGTAGATGATGAAAAAGTTTTTAAGGCAGCAAAAGAAATTGGTTTGAATATTGAACAACTTAAAATTGATATGAATAGTTCAGATATTTCAACACAATTAAAGAAAAATCGTGAAGTTGCGAAACTACTAAATTTAAATGGTACGCCGGCCTTTATTATTGAAGATGTTATTTATCCAGGGGCATTAACAAAANAAAATCTCAAGGACATAATAAAAAAAGTTCGTGAGAATTAACTCAAAAAAAAGTGTCCCAAAATAGTCAATTTTAGATTATAAATNTTCTCAGGGAGAAAATTTTGCAAAAAAAAATATATATTATTAATGGACCAAATTTAAACCTACTGGGCTCAAGAGAGCCTGAGAAATATGGCAAAACATCTTTAAAAGATTTAGAGTCATTGTGTTTTGATAGATGTAAAATTCATGGCTTTGAATTAAATTTTTTTCAATCAAATATAGAAGGTCTTTTAATTGATGAGATACACAAAGCTATTAATGACGGAGCTGGCATAATTATTAATGCAGGAGCCTTAACACATACCTCCATAGGAATACTGGATGCTTTAAATATGTTTAAGGGGCCTAAAATCGAAATACACATTACTAATGTATATGCAAGAGAGAGTTTTCGACACAAATCATATATTTCTCCTGTTGCTAGCGGAATAATAGCAGGGTTAGGCGTAAACTCATATTTGTTGGCAATAGAAGCATTACAAAATCTTATTAATGACTAGATACGATAGGTAAAGGTTATGAAAAAAAACAATATAAATAAAGATAATGTGAATCTAGTTCAAACCTTCGTGGACATTTTAAATAAGGATAATCTCTCAGAGTTGGAGTATGAAGCAGACGGTATAAAATTTAAAATTGTAAGTAAAAATTTTTTACAAGATAAACCACAAGCTCAAATAGTTCAAAAAGTGGAAAAACAAGAAATTGATGCATTACCTAAAAAAGAAACAGAATCCTCAAAATTTACTAGCGANCACCCTGGAGCAGTTAATTCACCTATGGTAGGAACTGCTTATTCTGCACCAGAACCAGGAAAAGAACCATTTATTAAATTGAATAGCTCAGTATCTAAAGGTGACACTCTTCTTATTATTGAAGCTATGAAAGTAATGAATACAATCACAGCACATAAATCAGGTAAGGTTGTTTTTATTGGGTTTGAAGATAGTCAACCAGTTGAGTTTAATGAACCATTAGTAATCATAGAATGATGAATTTTCGATGTTTTCAAAAGTATTAATAGCAAACCGTGGTGATGTTGCCTTAAGAGTATTAAGAGCATGTAAAGAACTCAACATCAAAACTGTTGCAATCCACTCTACTGCTGACNGTGAAGCNATACACGTAAGGTTAGCGGACGAAAGTGTTTGTATAGGTCCAGCTCCATCTTCTAAATCATATTTAAATATTCCNGCAATCATAACAGCAGCCCAATTAGTTGGTGCTGANGCTATACATCCAGGTGTTGGGTTTTTATCTGAGAACTCTGATTTCGCAGAAATTGTGGAAGCCCATAATATAGTTTTTATTGGCCCAAAATCAGAACATATTAGATGTATGGGTGATAAAATAGAAGCAAAGTTAACAGCACAAAAATTAGGGATCCCTCTAGTGCCTGGGTCAAAAACAGATATCACAAACTTTCAAATAGCTCTCAAAGAAGCAAAAAAAATTGGATATCCTGTACTAATAAAGGCCGCATCTGGCGGCGGTGGTAGAGGAATGAAAGTGGCTCAGAATGAAGAAGAGCTTGAATCTGCATTTACCTCCGCTAAAAGTGAAGCCAAGGCTGCTTTTGGAGATGACAGAGTTTATATCGAAAAATACCTACAAAAACCTAGGCATATAGAGGTACAAATTATTGCAGATAAATTTGGTAATACCGTTCATCTTGGCGAAAGAGAGTGCTCAATTCAAAGAAGACATCAAAAAGTTATAGAAGAAGCCCCTTCNCCAGTAATTGATAATAAAACACGAAATATGATCGGTGAAATTGCTTCAAATGCTGTCTCAAAAATGGATTATCTAGGTTTAGGTACTATTGAGTTTTTATATGAAGATAATGAATTCTTTTTTATAGAAATGAACACAAGGTTACAGGTAGAACATCCTATTACTGAAGCTATTACTGGCATAGATTTAGTTAGAGAACAAATTTTGATTGCCGCAGGCTACCCTTTATCATTTAAACAAAAAGATATTCAATTCAAAGGGCATGCCATTGAATGTCGAATTAATGCGGAAGANCCCAAGACATTCGTCCCTTCTCCAGGAACTATCTCACAATTTCATTCACCTGGCGGTTTAGGAGTAAGGATTGAATCTTGTATTTATTCTGGTTATAAAGTTCCGCCTTACTACGATAGCCTAATTGCTAAACTTATAGTACATGGGAATGATCGTGAACAATGTTTGTTAAAACTAAATCAGGCCTTAAAAGAAATAGTAATTGAGCCAATATCTACTACAATTGATTTGCATAGACAGATTTTAGATACTGAAGTTATGCAAAAAGGTTCATATGATATAAGGTGGTTAGAGACTGAATTATTAAATAATAACTAATAATAAGCTTAAAAATTACATTTGGCAAAAAAGTCGAACATATTCCTTACCTCGGAACAATTAATACAGACATATATGCTTGGAATATTTCCTATGTCCGATAGCAGAAATAGTGAAAAAACCTATTTTGTTAATCCTGAGCAGAGAGGTGTAATCCCTATTAAAGAGTTTCATGTTTCAAAAAGCCTTTTAAGGCTAATAAGAAAAAGACCTTTTAAAATAACATTAAATAATGCATTTCCCGAGGTTATTAAATCTTGTGCAACCATAAATAGAACAGATACTTGGATAAACAATGAGATTGAAACTCTATTTGTTCAACTAAATAAACAGCATTATGCACACTCTATAGAATGCTGGAAGGATGACAAACTAGTTGGCGGTATTTATGGAATAGCTATAGGTGGGGTTTATTTTGCTGAATCCATGTTTAGTTCTGTTTCTAATGCAAGTAAAATAGCTTTAGTCAATTTAGTTGCACGTTTGTGGAAAACTGGATTTCAATTATTAGATGTACAATTTCTAAATGATCATTTAATTCAATTTGGGGCTTACCAAATAAAAAAAACAGACTTCAAACAAAAACTAGAAATAGCTATGAAAATTAAAGCAAATCTTTATTCAATAGGCTCTACTGATGAGGATTTTTTTGATTGCTTATCTGAGTTTTTACAAACCAATACTGAAATGTCGTAAACAGGATTTTCGAGTGCATTAAGTGCAGGGCTTGAAGCAAACATCCAACCTCTAAACTGTACCTCAGATAATCTGTCTGAATTATCTTTTATCTTTATTAGCGCCAAGGATTCTGGTTTAAAAATTGGCTTGGAATAAACACACCTTTCAACAAAAATATCTAAAACTCCAAAACTTTTACTTCTTCCTACTTCTACTTCAAACGTTTTTATTCTAGCTGTTATTTTATCCAAGCCTTGTAATAAAACCATATTGCCCTCTACCCATTGAGAGCTCAGCAAAACTTTTGGAAATATTAAAAAAATTAAGATGATAATTAAGTTTAATTTGATAATCATTTAATCAAAGAAAGTTTAAACATTTATTCCTTATTACCAGAAAAGACGATTTTACCTAACATATCCGTAAAACTTACTGGATCACTAGTATCATATATGACGTCGTTGGGACTTAAAAATGTATCTGAAGAGCCAGGAACAATATCTAAATAATTCCCTCCAAGTAATGATGATGAAGTTATTCTAGCTGATGAGTCATCTGGAATTTTAATATTATCAAATAACTTTACCATA
This sequence comes from SAR116 cluster bacterium, assembly GCA_002691185.1. Classification (GTDB taxonomy): domain Bacteria; phylum Pseudomonadota; class Alphaproteobacteria; order Puniceispirillales; family Marisalimonadaceae; genus Marisalimonas. The sequence goes on from NZHB01000019.1 coordinate 6,230, forward strand.
ACCCTCGCATTGTAATCATCTACATCAAGATCTAATTTTGTTATTTTACCTACATTAATTCCTGAAATTTTTACATCATCTCCATTTTTTAAACCTGATGTTGAACCAAATATTAAGGATATATTGTAACCTTCCTTTTGATTGTTATTTATTGATTGCATGCCAAGAATTAAAAAACCAACTGCTACTACAAGAACCATGGCTCCCATTACAATTTCTATTGGACTATATCTCATGCTTNGCTTTCTAATCAAAGTTATAATTTTCTATTATACCTTAATAGAAAAAATAATAAATCTTGAATATCAAATTCTAAATTATAGTTTAGTTTTCAATCTAAAAAAATGAAGTAAAATTAAACAGTTAAAAAAAAAAAAAAAAAAATTAAAATATAGGCTTTACTAGTCACCACTAAATCATGTAGTTTAAACTTTCGATATTACTACATATTGTGTTTATCCACAACCATGAGTGATATAAAAACTAACATGTCAACATATTAAATTTAGGAAAAACAACTATTTACATTTAGAATATTTTTTTAATCAATAAAATTTAAACAACTTATCCACAGGTTTAGGTTTATTCGTAATCAAATAATTTTAAATTCTATTCAGAGTATTTTAGCTATTAAAAAAGAGGATAAAGATGAAGTTCGAAAGACAATTTACTAAAAAGGGAAATGATGCTTACGCTGGTCTTGAGTTTAAAACAACAACTAGCGAAATAAAAAATCCAGATGGTACAATTGTCTTTAGTGCCCCTAACATTGAAGTTCCAGCCAACTACTCACAAGTTGCTGCAGATATAATCGCTCAAAAATATTTTAGAAAAGCTGGTGTTCCAGTATTTTTAAAAAAAGTAGAAGAAGAAAATGTTCCTGAATGGCTGTATCGTTCCGAACCTGATACAAAAAAACTTAATGAACTTCCCGAANATGAAAGATTTAAAGGAGAAGAATCTGCTAAACAGGTTTATGATAGATTAGCTGGTACTTGGACTTATTGGGGTTGGAAAGGGAACTATTTCTCAACTGAAGACGATGCAAAAATCTATTTTGATGAAATGAGATATATGCTTGCAGCTCAAATGTGTGCACCTAATTCTCCTCAATGGTTTAATACAGGATTGCATTGGGCGTATGGCATTAATGGACCAAGTCAAGGACATTATTACGTAGATTTTAAAAGCAGAAAGTTAGTTCAATCAAAATCATCTTATGANCACCCACAACCACATGCATGTTTNATTCAATCAGTAAAAGATGATCTTGTTAATGATGGTGGGATAATGGACCTTTGGGTAAGAGAGGCTAGACTTTTCAAATATGGTTCAGGAACTGGTTCTAACTTTTCTAAGCTAAGAGGTAGTACTGAAGGGCTGTCTGGTGGAGGCAGGTCTTCTGGTATGATGAGTTTTTTAAGAATTGGTGATAGAGCAGCGGGTGCAATAAAATCAGGCGGAACAACAAGAAGAGCCGCAAAGATGGTTACTGTAGATATTGATCATCCNGATATTGAAGAATATATAAACTGGAAGGTCGTTGAAGAGCAAAAAGTTGCTGCTTTAGTTGCAGGCTCAAAATTAACAGCCAAAAATTTAAAATCAGTCATGGATGCTTGTAATTTAGATAATTACAACGATAAAGAAAGACTTGATCCCAAAATAAATAAGGAACTTAAAAAAGCAATTTTAAATTGCCGTGCTGTTATGATACCAGAAAATTATATTCAAAGAATTATACAGTTCGCTGGACAAGGTTTTAAGGAAATTGANTTTCAAACTTACGATACAGACTGGGATAGTGAAGCTTATCTGACAGTTTCTGGGCAAAATTCAAATAACTCAGTAAGAGTGACAAATGAATTCTTAGAAAAAGTATCTCAAAAAGGTAAATGGGACCTTATAAGGCGAACAGATGGTGGAGTTCACAAATCATTAGACGCTTCAGAACTATGGTCAAAAATATCTGAAGCTGCATGGGCTTGTGCTGATCCTGGCTTACAATATGACACAACTATAAATGAATGGCATACATGCCCAGAAGCTGGAAGGATTAATGCCTCTAATCCATGTTCTGAGTATATGTTTATTGATGATACAGCTTGCAATCTAGCCTCTATTAATTTGTTACAATTTAAAAAAGATGACTCATCTTTTGATATAGAAGCCTATGAATATACAACAAGATTATGGACTTTAACTCTTGAAATTTCTGTCATGATGGCACAATTCCCATCTAAAGAGATTGCACAAAGGTCTTATGANTACAGAACACTAGGATTAGGATACGCTAATATAGGTGGTTTGTTAATGTCCTGGGGCATCCCTTATGACAGTGACCAAGGAAGATCTATCTGTGCAGCACTAACAGCAATTATGACNGGAATTTCTTATGCAACTTCAGCAGAAATTGCAAAAGAGTTAGGACCTTTTCCTAAATATAAAGAAAATGCACAGAGTATGCTTAAGGTCATACGAAATCATAAAAGAGCATCAGAAGGTAAAACAAGAGGGTTTGAAAATTTATCAATAAATCCAGTTCCTTTATTGGGACAAGACTGTCCAGACCAAAACTTAATAAATGCAGCAAAAGATGCTTGGGCTAAAGCTCTATCGCTTGGGGAAAAACATGGTTATAGAAACGCTCAAGCAACTGTGATTGCTCCAACAGGAACAATTGGTCTTGTAATGGACTGTGATACAACTGGTATTGAACCAGACTTTGCTATGGTAAAATTTAAAAAATTAGCTGGNGGAGGTTATTTTAAAATAATTAACCGNGTTGTTCCTGAAGCTCTTGCACATTTAGGATATGACAAAGACCAAATCGATGATATGCAGCGATATGCAGTTGGATNNGGTAGTTTAAAAGATTGTCAAGCTATTAGTCATAATGCTCTTATTGCAAAAGGCTTTACAGAAAAAGAACTANAACTTGTTGAAAACTCACTTGGATCGGCATTTGATATAAAATTCGTATTTAATCAATTCACGCTTGGTGAAGATTTCTGTAAGAATAAATTAGGAATAACTTCCGAACAAATGAATGATTTTTCTTTTAATATGTTAGAGTTTTTGGGTTTCACACCTGAAGAAATAGACGCNGCTAACATTCATGTTTGTGGAGCAATGACATTAGAGGGCGCTCCTCATCTTAACAAACAGCATTTAGCTGTTTTTGATTGCGCAAACGTATGTGGTAGAATTGGTAAGCGATTTTTATCAGTTGATAGCCATATAAAAATGATGGCTGCTGCACAATCATTCATCTCAGGTGCTATTTCAAAAACGATAAANATGCCAAATGACGCTACNATTGAAGATTGTAGTGATGCTTATATGTTATCTTGGCAATTAGGTATTAAAGCAAATGCACTATACAGAGATGGNTCAAAACTTAGTCAACCACTTAACTCTGCATTGATTGAAGATGATGCAAATGAAGAAGATGATATCACAAGCAATGAACAGGATATAANTGAACGCACGACTGAAGTTGTTGAAAAAATAGTTGAACGCTTTGTTAGAGCGGAAAGAGATAAACTGCCTCATAGACGAAAAGGATATACTCAGAAAGCTACAGTCGGAGGACATAAAGTTTATTTGAGAACTGGTGAATATGAGAATGGAAAATTAGGTGAAATTTTCGTAGATATGCATAAAGAAGGAGCTGCCTTTAGATCNCTAATGAATAACTTTGCAATAGCTGTCTCTATTGGCCTACAATATGGAGTTCCATTAGAAGAATTTGTTGAAGCCTTTACGTTTACCCGTTTTGAACCACAGGGGATGGTTACAGGTAACGATACTATTAAAATGTCTACTTCAATTTTAGATTATATTTTTAGAGAACTTGCAATCTCATATCTTGATAGAAATGANCTAGGACATGTTGGTCCGGAAGANTTAGATTCAAGCACTACAGGGTCAGGTGAACATAAGGNCCTTATATCCGAAAAAGTTGCTAGTAGAGGCTTTGTAAGGAGAGAGTTAAAAGTTGTATCAGGTGGCGCAAGCAATGTTACTGTTATGCCNCAGACAACCTCTTTAAAAGAAGAAGAGGAAACACGAGAAGCTACTAATGATACAACAATTTCTGTCAACGAANCGCCAAAACAAAGTCTAGCTCAAGAAATCGAAGCAAAAATTAAAGGATATGAAGGTGAGGCATGTGGTGAATGTGGTAACTTTACACTTGTTAGAAATGGAACATGTATGAAGTGCAATACATGTGGCGGAACATCAGGCTGTTCATAATATAAAGGTTTATAAATGAGTAACGATATCAATAAAAAACTAAATGAGCTAAATATTAAACTAGATGAGGCTAGTNCACCTGCTGGAAGCTATGTACCATACGTAATCACAGGTAATTTAGTTTTTATTTCAGGTCAATTACCGTTCATAAACGGTNAAATAACTACTAAAGGTAAAGTTGGTGAAAACGTTTCAGTAGAAGAAGGTATAAAAATGGCAGAAGCGTGTGCCAAAACTATTTTAAGCCAACTTAAAGAAGCATGTAATGGGGATCTTAATAAAGTAAAAAAAGTTGTTAAACTAGGTGGCTTTGTTGCGTCTGCTCCTGACTTTACAGATCATCCAAAAATCATAAATGGAGCATCTGATATATTTGTTAATATTTTTGGTGAAAAAGGAAAGCATGCTAGATTTGCTATTGGAGCCGCTGCACTACCACGTGACGTTCCAGTAGAAATTGAAGGTATATTTGAAATTGAAATATAATTTTTTTCTTAAAAATTAAGAATGAAAGTTGAATTAATTTCTAANCTTANAGAAGTCGAACCTANTCAATGGGACAGACTCAACATACTCAACCATCCCTTTACCTCTTTTGATTTTCTTAATTCGTTAGANGNTTCTGGATCTGTATCTCCTAAAACTGGATGGCACCCCAAACATATAATNGTTAAAGATACAAATAGTGTGATAATTGGAGCTTGTCCTAATTTTTTAAAAACACACTCTTATGGTGAATACATTTTTGACCATGCTTGGGCCAATGCTTTTGAGAATGCCGGTGGACAATATTACCCTAAATTAATAAGTGCGATTCCATTCACTCCTGCTACAGGACCCAGAATACTTATTGAAGAAAATCACCCAGACTATAATGAAATATTTGAACTAATAATAAATACATTTGAAGCTATAGTTCAAAAAAATAACTTAAGTTCTGCACANATTAATTTTATTACTGATGATTTTAATATTAAATTAAATAAAGATAATTGGATTCAAAGAAAAGGAATTCAATTCCATTGGTATAATAAGAACTATAAAGATTTTGATGATTTTTTATCTACATTAAAAAGTTCTAAGAGAAAAGCTATTAAGAAAGAAAGACGATCAATAAATCAACATAATTTGACTATTCAAAAGATAACTGGAGATGATTTAGATGTTGAAATGTGGAATTCTTTTTATGAGTTTTACCTAACGACAGTCGATAAAAAGTGGGGAGGNGCTTACTTAAACAGAGAATTTTTCCATTTAATTAATAGTAAAATGAAGGATAAAATTTTGCTCATAATTGCAAAGCAAAATGANAAAATTATTGCTGGNGCATTAAATTTTATTGGTCAAAACACACTATATGGACGCAATTGGGGAGCCATAGTTGATATTCCATTTTTACATTTTGAATTGTGTTATTATCAAGCTATAGAATACGCCATAAACCATAAAATAGGTAAGGTTGAAGCAGGAGCACAAGGAAATCATAAAATACAGAGGGGCTACCTTGCTTCTCCAATCTACAGCAGACACTTTATTCAAAATAAATCTTTTTCTGAGGCTATAAGAAAATTTGTTCAATTAGAAGAGAAGGAAATTGACAGACAAATAGAATTCGTAAATCAACATAACACGCCTTACTCTTCAAACGAGTTATGTTAACTCTGAAGCACTCTTATCTTTAGTATTAGATGATGAAGTTTTCTTTTTATTATCTTTGTCTGTTGTTCCTACAACTTTGAGAGTTAATTTATCTTTTGATAAGTCAATATTTACAGTACCACCATCAATTAAACGTCCAAATAATAGCTCTTCAGCAAGTGGTTTTTTAATATGTTCTTGGATAACTCTAGCAAGTGGTCTGGCACCAAAAGTTTTATCATAACCTTTTCTCGCTAACCAATCTCTCGCATCGTCTGTCAGTAAAACAGAAACGCCTTTTTCAGATAATTGAGCTTCAAGCTGCATAATAAATTTATCAACAACCATTCTTACAACTTCTAGAGGTAAAGGGCCAAATGGAATTATAGCGTCTAGCCTATTTCTAAATTCTGGAGCGAAAAGTTTTTCTATGGCCTCACCATCAGCACCTTCTCTATTTTCCTGCTTAAAACCAATTGCTGCTTTTGATAATTCTTGAGCTCCTGCATTAGTAGTCATTATTAAAATAGTATTTCTAAAATCAACCGATTTTCCATTATTATCCGTTAATTTACCATGATCCATAACTTGCAACAGTAAATTAAATAAGTCTGGGTGAGCTTTTTCTATCTCATCTAATAATAAAACAGAGTGTGGGTTTTGATCGATTGCATCTGTCAAAAGCCCACCTTGATCAAATCCAACATACCCCGGAGGTGCACCGATAAGCCTCGAGACTGTATGTCTTTCCATGTATTCTGACATATCAAATCTCACAAGCTTAACGCCAGTTGCCTCAGCTAATTGTCTAGCAACTTCTGTTTTACCTACGCCCGTTGGACCTGAAAATAAATAACAACCTACTGGTTTTTCACCCTCTCTTAAACCGGCTCTTGAAAGTTTGATACTTGCAACTAATTCCGTAACGGCTTTATCCTGACCATAAACCATCCTCTTAAGATCATCTTCCAATTTTGAAAGAGCTTTTCTATCATCAGTCGATACATTTCTTGGAGGTATTCTAGCAATTAACGCAACTGTCTCTTCNATTTCTGTTTTGCCAATTATACGTTTACGTTTTGATTTGTTTTTTAACATTTGAGCTGCCGCTGTTTCGTCAATNACATCTATAGCCTTATCAGGTAATTTTCTGTCATTAATATATCTTGCAGAAAGCTCTACAGCTGTCTTTATAGCTATATTAGTAAATTTTAATTTATGATGTTCTTCATAACGAGATTTAAGACCCATTAGAATTTTAACTGCATCGTCAACATTTGGCTCAGACACATCTATTTTCTGAAACCTTCTTACTAAAGCTCTATCTTTATCAAAGTAACCCCTATATTCTTTGTAAGTTGTTGAACCTATACATTTTAAACCACCGTTTTGCAAAGCAGGTTTTAATAGGTTTGATGCATCCATTGCTCCACCACTCGTAGCCCCTGCACCAATTATAGTGTGTATTTCATCTATGAATAAAATCGCATTTTCATTACTTTCGATTTCTTTCATTACAGCCTTTAGTCTCTCTTCAAAATCACCTCTATACCTAGTCCCTGCAAGGAGAGCTCCCATATCTAATGCATAAATTTCAGAGTTTAGAAGAACCTCTGGTACATTACCTTTAACAACCCTATCAGCCAGACCTTCTGCTATAGCAGTTTTACCAACACCTGGATCACCTACTAACAAAGGATTATTTTTTGTACGTCTACATAAAACTTGAATTGTTCTATCCAACTCAAGTTGCCTTCCAATCAAAGGATCAATTTTACCCTCTGCAGCTTTTTCATTTAAATTCACAGCATATTTATCTAGTGCTTTTTCAGGTTTTTTATTTTCTGAACCTTCAGCATCACTATCTATACCCGAAGGTGACGTAGGTTTTGAATAATTAGGATCTTTTGCTAATCCATGACTCATAAAACTGACAGCATCAAGCCGCTTCATGTCTTGTTTCTGAAGAAGATATACTGCATAACAATCTCTTTCAGAGAACATAGCAACTAAAATATTAGCACCAGTTGCTTCTTTTCTACCAGATGATTGTGTATGAATAACAGCCCTTTGTACAACTCTCTGGAAACCAGCCGTCGGCTGTGTATCTGCTTCATTATCCGAAGTGACTATGGCTTTTAAATCTTCTTTTAAATATTTATTTATATCATCTTCCAAAGTCTTTACATTAACAGAACAAGCTTTTAGAACTTCCAATGCATCATGGTCTTCTAATAAGGCAAATAATAAATGTTCCAATGTTGCAAATTCGTGTTTTAGCGAAGATGCACTAGTCATTGCACGTCGTAAAGTTTCTTCTAAAGATTTAGATAGCATTTTTATTCCTTCTCTAATTGAACTTGCAAAGGATGTTCATATTTACGCGCATAATTCATGACTTGCATTGCTTTTGTTTCCGCTAGATCATACGCATAAATACCACAAACACCTACCCCACGCTGATGAACATGAAGCATAATCTGTGTGGCCTCTTCTCTATTTTTTTGGAAAAATTTTTCTAATACTTCAATAACAAACTCCATTGGGGTATAATCATCATTCATCATCAATACCCTATATAAAGGTGGAGTTTTAGTTTTTGGTTTAGTAGCTAATTTAATATTTCCATTAGTATCCTTTTTATCTTCATCATCTTTAGACATCGCAAATGGTGGCCTCTTTTTTATGAGATACCTATGATTTAGATTTATTCTTATTTGAATAGCCAAATTTATAACTTTCTTATAACTTCAATTATAATATAAGAACGGCATATATGTTCAACAAGTTTAAATTAATAATTTTTTCAGATACAAGTTTTCTAAAAAAATAATTTTTTTACCAAATATAGTGTTTTATTTTAAAAAATATCTAAATCATGTGTTTTTTTTATAAATTTCAACTATAATTTATATCGTTTGTTTTGCTTAAAATTATTTTATTGGAGACATAAACTTTGTTAATGGATTTATATAATGTGATTAAATCTTATGCTTTTAGATTATTAAAGCCTAACACTACTCTACTCTTAAAAACCCCATTTTTATTTTCTTCTTTTTTATTATCTTTGATAATTTTAGGCTCCCCTGCAAACGCTAAATATGCTTCTTTTGTGATTAATGAAAATACTAAACGAATTTATCACAACACCAATGCAGATACTCGAAATTATCCAGCATCACTTACAAAAATAATGACTTTATACATGATTTTTGACGCTTTGGAGTCCAAAAAAATATCGATAAAGACTAAACTAAAAGTATCTAAACGTGCATCAAGACAGCCTCCATCCAAATTATACCTTTCTCCAGGATCTAGAATTACTGTTAAAAATGCAATCATGGCATTAATAACTAAGTCTGCAAATGATGTAGCTACAGTAGTTGCTGAGAATTTAGGAAAATCAGAAAGAAATTTTGCGAAATTGATGACTAAAAAGGCCAAGCAATTAGGTATGACTAGAACCACCTTTAAAAATGCTTCTGGATTACCTAATAGAGGTCAATTATCTACTGCAAGAGATATGGCAACATTAGGAATGGCCATTAGACGTGATCATCCCAAATTTTTCAAACTATTTAAAACTAAATATTTTGTTTATCAAGGTACCAAATACACCAACCATAATAATTTATTAGGTAGTTATTCTGGTA
>NZHB01000020.1 GCA_002691185.1 SAR116 cluster bacterium
TTGCAGTATTGTAAACCGTCTATAAGCATTATTTATAATTAACATAATTGTAAGGTTTATTAAAAGATAAACTTTTACATATAAATAACTTTTTATAAACTTTCAATATGAAATTTTGTTTTTTTAAAAATTAAAGTTTATCTTTTAATAAATTCATCAAGTATGTTATTTTTTTTTTATGTTAATAGATGGTTTACAGTATTGCAATTGGTCTGAAAAAATATTTAGAGAATGGCGTGCCTCTAATATAACAGCTGTTCACGTTACAATCTCATACCACGAGCAATTTAGAGAGACTGTTTCTAATTTTGAAAAATGGAACAATTGGTTCGAAAAGTTTCCTGACTTGATTATGCCTGCCTATTACGCACAAGATGTCGAAAATGCAAAGACCCTAAATAAAACAGCGGTAATATTTGGATTTCAAAATCCTTCCCCAATTGAAGATGATATTGGCCTAGTAGAAATACTTCATAGGCTTGGTGGAAGATTTATGCAGCTTTCCTATAATAACCAATCCTTATTAGCAACTGGTTGTTATGAGGCTAACGACCCTGGAATTACTAGAATGGGCAAAGAAGTTATTAAAGAGATGAATAGAGTTGGAATGGTAGTAGACATGTCTCATTCTTCTGAGAGATCAACTTTTGAAGCAATGGAAATCTCAAAAAGACCAATCGTAATAAGTCATGCTAACCCTTCTTTTTGGCATCCAGCTAAAAGAAACAAATCAAACGAAATATTATTAAAATTATCTGAAACAAATGGTTTCCTTGGTTTTTCATTATATCCACACCATTTAAATAATGGCAGCAATTGTAAGCTCGAGGATTTTTGTACAATGATTGCTAAAACGGCTGATTTAATGGGAGTGGATCATATCGGTTTTGGTTCAGATTTATGTCAAGATCAACCTGATTCTATAGTTGAATGGATGAGGGTTGGTAAGTGGACTAAAAAAATAGATTATGGTGAAGGATCTGCCTCTAACCCTGGGTTTCCTGAAATGCCTAATTGGTTTAGAGACAATAGAGACTGGCACAATATCCTACAAGGGTTAAAAAAAATTGGCTTTAATGATGAAGAAGTTAAAAAAATTAAAGGTGAAAACTGGTTAAATTTTTTTAAAAAATCATTTACTCCTATTTCAAAATGAACAGCTACCAATCAAAAATAAGTTTTAAAGATGACTACCCTCTGAGACATCCCGCAAATGTTATGAAGTTAGATAGGTTAGGAAGCTTTCATCAAACACGTTTATCCTTTTCACGCCAACTAATCGAAGAGCTAATTTCAAATAATTGGAAAACTAAAATTATAAAATGGAATATTAATTCCATAGGTACTGGCAACGCTGTCATAAAAATATCTTCAAAAGAAAGAATTTATTCTCTTGTAGTTTTTTGTCATCAAATAAATGATGATGAAAGAAGTGACAGGGTTATTGCTGAAAAGTGGGATATGACTTTTTCACTTTTTTTAGGAATGCCATCTAAAGAAGAATTAGATGAAATGTCAAAAAACTTAAAAATACAAGAATTAGGTAGGCACCTTCCTAAACAATTAACCCTTAGTAGAGCCAACAAATCAGTAAGAGTTTTTAATTCAGTTTTAAATAATTTATCAGAAGGAAAACAACCTGATAAGAAAATGATTAACAATATTGGCTATCTTGTGAGAACAACAGCTGTATATGGCAATGGTAAATTTGGCATTGCTGATTATTTACCTGAAACAAATGACAACCCCTTAAACAAGCCTTTTCAGGCAGAAATGTTAACGGTTTATCTAATTAGATATTTTTCAATAGAACTAGTTAATTATTTAGCTAAAGAAAAAGGAAAAGATAAATCTATTACTTTATCAAATGAAATTTCGAAACATGTTGGTGTTGGAAATGCAACAGGTTTAGGAATGGCACCATTTTTAATTAATCATCAAAAACTCATACATAAATGGATACAGGCTCGCGAAACAGCCATTTCGAGGGTGTTGTCTATAAAAAAATTGAGCACATATAATCAAACTAAAATTTTTAATCTTATCGAAAGAGCGTATTTATATACAACACAATGGAATGTAGATGATGTAATTCAATTCAAAAGGATAAACGTCCTTAGAAAGGAACTAAAAGATATTTCAAATAATAAAAGTTTGAATGGCCTTTTGAATAACGATTACCCACTACAAAATGTTTATTTACATTTTATAAATAAAATAAGTATCGAAACTCAAGAAATTCTTAATTCAATATTTATTGAACCCTTTCCTGAACTATTAGACGATTTAACCAATGAAATGGGAACTGATGAACAAAATACTGTTACAATAGGTTATAATGTTAACGAATTAATAAAAATTATCAAAGATAAATATAGTTGGGCCCTAAAAATTGATATTAAGAACCCTGATGAAAATTTTTATTTTTGGTATACCTCTCAAGCTAAATTAGAGCCAAGATTAGGTACTACACAAATAGATCATGGTAAAGAAAAGCAACTACCCTTTGATATCCCTCAACAAGTCCAAAATGCACTAAAAATTCTGACAAAGTTACCAGACGACATGACAGGAGCTGAAGCTATGATACTTCATCCTGAGATAAGAAATATTATAAAAAGAGTAATTATTAATGAGAATTTTCCGTTTAGCGAAATACAAAACAATTTAGTCGGTAAAAAAGTTAGACCTATAGACTTACTTAGATGTAAATTAAGTTTTTTTGGAGCTACTAAATATGATCCTAAATCAAACTTATGGACACGAATTACGTTATTCCAAGGAGCTCCATTGCCACATCAACTCCAAGAGGAAAATGCAACCGAGTGGCTCTTCCCATACCTAGTTAATGCTTAAAGATGTTAAATGTTTCATTAAATGAAATATATTCAGAAACTTACAAAGCTTACAGAAGTGTAGGAATTGAATGGGGAATAGCAAAAGATGGAGCAAATTTATCAAGATGGTTGGCAGAACATAATTTTTACTTTCTTGGCTCCATACTTAAAAATGCAGACCTTTACAAGACAGGTAAAATTTCACTGTCCTTAAAAAAAAACACTTTTAAAAAACCATTTAGTGCAGCTTTAATGGGCTTACTTTTAGTTGAGTATATCTCATCTGATAATGTAAAATGGCAAGGATATGTTTATGATTACAAATTCTTAATAGCTTCCATGGCAATCATTGCAAAAGAACAAAATATAAATTTAATATTAAAATGTAATAAAACGACTATTGCCTACACACTAGAAAAGAATATTTTCCTTCAAAAAGATAAAATAATTAATACCAATTACTTTTACTTAGAACCTTTCCATTTAAAAGAAAAGCTTAATCTTAACCACTTGGAGACTTTAAAAGCTTTACCTGTTACAAAAGTTAATAAAAATTGTTGGGAAAGATTAAAACTAATGGCATTTGAAACATACGTCCCAGAAAGCGAAACATCTAAAACGGGTGCTGGGTATTAAAGTGTCTTAACAGCAAAGTCCTTTATAACATCCTTATCTGGATCTAAGCCTAACCCTATAGTGTCAGGAGTTTTAAAAAAACCATCTTGGGGGGTAAAAATTTCTTTTGGATAAAGATATGCCTCAAAGTCTATAAAAAATCTCTCTAGTAAACCAGGGTTTGGCATTGACTGTGCCAAATGTAATGTAGCTAAAAAACCTGGTCCAAAATAAGGAGAGTGGGGCATTACCTGTACACCATAAGTATCAGCAAGGTGATTGATTTTTTTGAATTCTGTAATACCACCAACTTTAGTAACACTTGGTTGTGCATAGTCTACAGCCTCAGCATCAAACATCTTTTTAAACTCAAATGACGTACAAGCGTTTTCTCCTGCAGCGATTGGTATAAAAGTATCAGCCCTTAAATTTGACAAGCTTTCAAAATCCTCTGGTGGATTTATAGGTTCCTCAACCCAGTATAGAGAATACTCTTCCCAAGAATTAAGCATTTGTCTAGCTTCATCTTTTGTCCATGGACAATTTGTATCCACCATTATTGGTATATCATCGCCCAAAATATTTCTTGCTGCCTTTACTTCTGAGGTAAAAACTTCGTGTAATTTAATATATTTATATCCTAAATTTTTTGCATATTGACATCTGTCCTGTACAGCTTCAGCATCTTCATAACGCCACAAACTTGCATATGCAGGCAATTTCTTTTCACCCACTGAACCTAGGAAATTGCATAATGGTAAATTACTATGTTTAGCTACAATATCCCACAATGCTATATCTACAGCACTAATTGCAAAAATTGTTATTCCATATCTTCCGAAAAGATGAAGTTTCTTTTGTAATTCAAAGTTAATTTGTTGAACATCTAGTGGGTTTTTACCTATTAGATGGGGTTTAATCATAGTATTTATTGCTTCAGCCACCGCTCTTCTACAATGAAAAGCAAAAGCATCACCCCACCCTATTATACCAGTATCAGTTTCAATCTTAACTAAACAAAAATCTAGAGCATCAGCTTTTAAAAAATTTGAAGATACTTTATTTTTTACACCAGTAGAAAAAGGTATTTTAAGTTCAAAAACCTCAATATTAGTTATTTTCATTATACCACCCCACTTGTTCTAATGAGCTTCATGATCTGCTAACCACTTAATAACTCTAGCAGATGGGTATAACCATAACAAACCTGCCAATATATATATTATCCAATCAAATAACCAAAAATATCCTGTGATAAATTCAAATACATACATAAAAAAAGCAATATATAAAATTAATAGTGGGATAACTCCTATAACCACAATAAAATGGCGCCACCTTTTCATTTAAATTGTCCTCTACAAATTTCTTATTAACTTGGTATAAGTCCACCATCTACATTATATGACTGGCCCGTAATATTTCTTGCTCCAGAAGATGATAAAAAAACTACCATAGCTGCAATATCTTCTGGATAATTTGGTCTTTGCAAAGGAATATCTCTTACATAATGTCTCATAATCTCTTCTTCTGATTTATTTTGTTCGAGAGATCTTTTTTTAACAATGTCTGATAAGATGTTTGTGTAGGTAATACCAGGACATATAGAATTTACGGTTATTTCATATTTGGCTAATTCCTGAGCAGCTGTTTTAGTTAAACTTATTACAGCACCTTTACTTGCAGCATAAATAGCATTAGAGACATCTACAAAACCTTTCCCCCCAACAGATGCCATATTTATAATTCTACCACCATTGTTTTGTTTTATCATCTGTTTGGCAGCTGCTTGTAGGCAAAAAAAGGTACCTTTTGCATTTACGTTATTAATCCAGTCCCAATCTTTTTCTGTTAAATCCATAATTCTAGATGTCCTAGTAACACCAGCATTATTCACCAAAATATCTAATGAACCAAAATTATTGACTGTATCCATTATCATTTTTTCTATCTCAGAACTCTTGGTGACATCCATTTCTATTGAAATTCCTTTACCATTATTTTCTAAAATAAAATTAAGAGTTTCTTTTGCTTCTTCTAGATTAATATCTGCACATGCAACATTGTAATCAGCCTTGCTCATGGCTATTGCAATAGCTCTTCCAATACCGTTTCCAGCTCCTGTGATACATATGTTTTTAAAAACTTTAGACAGCTTGATTTACCTCTAACATATTAGCATTAGTATCATATAAGTAAATTTGATGAAAACCTGGCATCGCATATACTTTAGCATCAGAATAAAGAATATGTTCTTTATCTAATTTTGCTTTCACACTAGATAAATCTTTAACTGTAAACGCTGGGTGCCCACCTATTGAAGGATTGTGAGCAAAATTATTTCTATATCCAAAACCATCATCCGGTTTAATAACATGAAGACCTCTATTATTATTTGATAAAGGTAATATTGCTAATTCTGAGGGATCAATACTAAAATCTCCCTTATTTGAAGGCGCCAACCATTTGCCTTCATCCATACCTATTAAATTTGTAAAAAAATCTATTGATTTTCTTACATCCAAAGATTCTAAATTCATATGATGAATTCCCCAATCAAGACCCATTGACCAACTGCTGAATTCCTTATTGAAACCATTACTATCCTGAACAAAGTGTATTAAATTTAATGAAGGCTCTTGAACATGAAGGCTATAAAAAGGAGAACTGTCACTCGGATCGTCAAAGATAAACTTTATCTGTCTTTGCTCTAAATTTTTCTTAATATTGAATATATTATCTACCAATATTGATATATAACTACGCCTACTTTGTATCATATTTTTTAACTCAAGATCTGGCTTAGGCTTAAATAATCTTAAACCTAAACCCTTATTGCCAAAAAAAATACTTTCTTCTTTTTTGAACATAGATTGGTAATAACTTTCTTGTTTTTCATTATAAGGAAAAAGAAGTTGATAAAAACTTTTAGATTTTTCAGGATCATGAACAGGAATAGAAACACTTAAAATGGACCAATTCATTAAAACATCCTATTAAAAAATTTATGAAATAATAATGTGAAACTAACAAATGTTTACAAAAATAACAAATTGAATAAAGATTAACTTTTAGTTCATTTAAAGGGTGTAAAATGGAAATAAAAGTTTTAAAAGATAACTTCGGAGTTGAAATTACTAAATTCGATTGTTCTCAAAATATTGATTTAGAGGACATAAACGTACTTAAAGATTTAATTCAAAGTAAACATTTTATCTGTTTTAAAAATCAAAACTTAGATGGTAACTCACTAGCAAATTTTACTAAAAATTTTGGAAATTTAGAGGCTTATCCCGAAAAGGATAAAACTAAGGGTAAAATAGAAATTTTTAATGTTTCCAATGTTTCAGAAGATGGAGAACATTTATCACCTGATGATCAGAGAGTTATACTTCAGAAAAATAATTCGCGATGGCATACCGATAGTTCCTATAGATATTTTCCAGCATCATTTTCAATTTTATATGGTCAAGAAACTCTCCCTAGTGAAGCAAGTGGAGGCCAAACAGAATTTTCTAATATGCTTATGGCTTATGAACAATTACCAGAAGATAAAAAAGTGTTATTAGAGCCACTTCATCAAGTTCACTCATATAATGACATCAGAAGGCTTGAACCAGGTTTACCAGAATTGACATATGATGAAAAATCAAATTTTCCTCCTGTAACACACCCAGTTATAAGAGTGCACCCAGATAGAAATTTTAAAAAATCTCTTTATTTCACGTCAAATACTAGCTTGGAGATTGGAGGAATGAGCNTNGAAGAAGGNAANAAACTTCATTCATGGTTAGTAGAATATATAAGTCAGGAAAAGTTTTGTTATAAACATTATTGGGAAAAAGAAGATCTTATNATGTGGGACAATAGAGTACTTTTACATAGNGTNATTCCTTATGACTATGCAAAATATAGNAGAGCTATGATCAGNGGNACAGTTGAAGGCACAGTACCCGTTCTTGGNCCTTTTTCAAATGAAGTTAGAATGCANGTCTAATNATATATAGGAGTATAAATTGGATAAAATTCACCCTAACGATAAAATTCATCCTAACGATAGACTGCCTTATTCAGCAATAATCGATAGAGAAAAACTCAAACTCCCNAACAATGCAAGANTAATTATTTGGCCAATTCTTGCATTAGAAGTTTGGGACATAGTNAGACCTATGGCAAGAATGATAATCACACCTCCTCAAGGCTCCCCTCTTCTACCTGACTTTCCAAATTGGAGTTGGCACGAATACGGTATGAGGGTTGGTTTCTGGCGTATAAAGAAAATGTTAGAAGAGTTGAAAATTAAACCTACAGTAACTTTGAATGCNAGAACTTGCTTAGANTACCCTCGNGTNGCNGAAGCTTGCCTAGAAAATAATTGGGANTTTAATGCTCATGCTTATGAACAAATTCCTATGCATAAACTAGATGATGAGGCNGGTAGTATTGCAAAAACAATGGATGTTATTAGTAATTTCTGTGGATATAGACCCAAGGGTTGGTTTGGACCTGGACTTACACAGACCTTCAATACCATTGATCACTTAGCCTCGAATGGTATTGAATATATTGGAGACTGGGTTCTTGATGATCAACCTGTATGGGTNAAAACTAAAACAAACCCTATTGCCGCACTCCCGTATAACTATGAAATACATGATATTGTATTGATGGCGATACAGCATCATGAATCANATGTTTATAAAAAAAGATCACTAGATTATTTTGAAACTATTTATGAAGAAAGTGAAGAGAATATTAAGNTAATGGCTTTAGCTATGCATCCTTATTTGTCAGGATCACCACATAGAATAAAATACGTAAGACAAACCTTTGAAGAAATTTTATCCAAACCTGGAGTCATTTGTTGGGATGGAGTTCAAATATTAGAATGGTTTGAAAGAGCCGTTGACAAACCTGGTCCTTTATAAATACAAGCTTAATTATTAAGAGTGCTATATTAATCAATTATGTATCATATAAAATATATAAAAATATTTAAAATAAANNTTCTAAGCTTTTTTTTATTTATATTCATCAACAACGCTTTTGCCNTACAACAAGCTGACAAAATAAAACCTGAAATTTTTAATATTTATACAGATAAATTTNTGAAATTAAAAAATGAGGGTAAACCAATAATAGCTNGTAAATGGATGGTTGTGACAGCNAATCAACAAGCTTCAAAAGTAGCTGCAAAAATTTTAAGCAAAGGGGGAACCGCAGTTGATGCCATGATATCTGCGCAATTAGTTTTAGGATTGGTAGAACCAGAATCTTCTGGTCTTGGCGGAGGAGCCTTTTTAGTCTATTTCAATAATTCAACTAATAAAATCACAACTTTAGATGGAAGAGAGACTGCACCATTAAATGTTGACGAAAAGATGTTTCAAGATTCTAACGGAAAAGCTATTAAATTTTTTGATGCAGTTGTGGGTGGTAAATCAGTCGGGNCTCCAGGTACCCCTGCTTTACTAGAAAATGCTCATAAAAAATGGGGTAAAATNAAATGGTCAATTCTTTTTGAAGATGCAATAGAATTAGCTGACAAAGGTTTCGTAGTTTCTAAAAAATTAAGTTCATCTATACAAAAAAATCAAAAATCCCTTAGCAAATTTAATAGAACTAAAAATTATTTTTTACCTAACAACGAACCTCTTAAATCTGGNATNATTTTAAAGAATAAAAATTATGCCAAANCACTGAAAGAGCTAGCAAAAAATGGTTCAAAACCTTTTTATCAAGGCGCCATTGGGGATGATATAATAAATACTGTACAGAATGCAAAAATTAATCCAGGTGTTTTAGATCAAAAAGACCTTCTAAGTTATAGTATTATAGAAAGAGAACCCTCTTGTATCATTTATAGAAAATATGAAGTATGCGGAATGGGTCCACCTTCTTCTGGTGCAATAACTGTTAATCAAATATTAGGAATGATAGAAAATTTTAATATTTCAAAACTTGGTCCTTACAATCCTGAGACATGGAAAATTATAGGAGATGCATCAAGATTGGCGTTTGCTGATAGATCAATTTACATAGCAGACGGTGATTTTATAAATGTTCCTATACGAGAGTTAACTAATAAAACTTACCTTCGGAACAGAGCTAAAAAATTAAATAGCATCAAAAAGATTGAAGATATAAAACCTGGTAATTTTGAAGATAAATTATCTCAAAATTTTACTGATGATATTTCAATAGAATTACCTTCAACCTCTCATATTTCTATAGTAGACATGTATGGAAATGCTTTGTCTATGACAACCACAATTGAAAACGGGTTTGGCTCAAGGTTGATGACTGAAGGTGGGTTTTTATTAAATAATGAACTCACAGATTTTTCTTTTAAAACATATAAAAATAATAAGAGAATAGCTAATAGTATTGAGCCAGGGAAAAGGCCAAGGTCATCTATGGCACCTACTATTATTTTNAAGGATAAAAAACCAATTTATATATTAGGAAGTCCAGGAGGNAGTAATATAATTGGGTATGTGGTGAATGCTATNATTTCNTTAATNGACTGGAAACAGGATGCACAAAGAGCAGCCTCAACAGCACANGCTATAAATAAATTTGGAACCTATTATATAGAAAAGGATACACACCTNGTTAAACTTCAAAAATCATTAAAGAAGATGAATTTCGAAGTAAAATTAAGAAATTTTTCATCAGGACTAAATATAATACATATAGATAAAAACTTATATGGTGGTTCNGATCATAGACGAGAAGGNATTGCAATTGGTGAGTAAACAACTAAGTTTGTTTCACAAACTAATATTAAGCTAACNATTAATACAATANATAAAATAAATATTAATTATAATACAATAATTAATACATATGATGACCACCATTAATTGAAATGGTAGAGCCTGTAACAAACTGTGAGTCTTCTCGTGCTAGAAAAGCGACAGCTCTAGCTATTTCTTCTGGATGACCTAATCTCCCTACAGGAATTGTACTTATTATTTTATCTAATACATTTTGAGGAACAGCAGCAACCATTTCAGTATCAACATAACCAGGGGCAACTGTGTTAGCAGTGATATTGTATCTAGCACCTTCTTGAGCAATAGCTTTAGTCATACCTATAATGCCTGCTTTTGCAGCACAATAATTTACTTGACCATATTGACCGGCTTGACCATTCACAGATGAAATATTGATAATTCTACCGAATTTATTTTTTAGCATTTCGTCCCAAGATACCTTGGTCATATTGAAAACAGAGTTGAGGTTTACATTAATTACTTCCTGCCATTGCTCGACAGTCATTTTTTTGATTGTTGTATCTCTAGTAATACCAGCGTTATTTACTAAAATTGATATTGTACCATATTCTTCAATAATATGTTTAACCACCTTTTCACATTGATTGAAATTAGAAACATCCCACTTAATAGCTTCTATATTAGTTTCTCTTGAAAACTTTTTAGCCTGTTCTTCATCAGATGCATATCCGGCAATAACTGTTGCACCAGCTCGCTTTAAGATTTCACAAATACCTCTTCCTATTCCTCTAGTGCCACCAGATACAAGGGCAACTTTGTCGTCCGAGAAAATAACTTCGTCTTTTTGAATAGCATTTAAATTAGATAAATTTATATCGTCCACAATTAACTCCAAAAAATAATTAAGGNGGTGAATACATCATTTTACAAAATGATACAAGTGTTACTTGTGATTAATTAATGACAGTTAAAAATGATTAATATTTAATCATTTTAGGCATCATTTATTTTATTTGAACAAAAATGAGGCTAAAATTTATTTATGAAGTCTATGAACTGAGGTCTAATATCTTTACGCCATGCCTTACCGCTAAAAATACCATAATGACCAGCATTATGATGAAGATAATTNAACTTTAATTTTTCTGGAAGATTTTTTAATATATGCAAAGCTGCTAAACATTGTCCAGGGGCTGATATATCATCATTCTTACCTTCAATTACAAAAGTTGGAACATTTTTAATATTATTTAAATCTAAAATATGGCCATCAAGGGTAAATTGATTCTGGGCTATCTCTCTTTTTTTAAAAATACGGTCAACAGTTGACAAATAAAACTCTGCAGTCATATCCATAACAGCTAAATACTCATCATAGAAAGAGTTATGTCTATCAAATTCTGAAGTTTCGCCATTAATCTCCTTGATGATTTGCTCATTAAAAGCTTTTTGATGACTAGTAAGGTTCATTGATAAAAAAGACATTATCTGTATAATGCCTGGATATACCATTCTACCCACCCCTTTGTAATTAACGCCTACAGACATAGTCATAAGATTTTTAAGTTTATCCATTTGTATTTTATTTCCAAAATCGGTAACTGATGTTGGATTTGCGTTCGGGTCAATCGGCCCTCCAATCAGTGTTAAAGATGAAGGTAAATATTTTTTTTCTTTTGCAAGAAACGCTGTAGCTGCCAATGCTAAAGGGGCTGGTTGACATACAGCTAATATATGTAATTTTGGACTGAGCTCTTTAAAAAACTCAATCAAATATTTAGTAAAATCTTCAATATCAAATTTACCTTTTGAAAAAGGTATATCTCGAGCATTTTTCCAATCAGTTACATAAACTTCACAATCAGGTAGTAAAGAAATGACCGTTTTCCTTACTAAGGTAGCATAATGACCTGACATAGGGGCTATAATTAAAACCTTTTGTTTTTCTGGTTTAGAATTTGTACTTTCAAATTTTATGAGATTACAAAACGGAAAGTTTAAAATTATTTTTTCATTTACATGATATTCGGAATCTCCTGAAATATATGAAGAAATATTCCAATCTGGTTTAATAGAGATTCTAGAAAGTGAATGTTCAGTCACCCTTCCCCATGCTGCAAAAGCAGACGGAATTGGAGAAGGTAATAACCCAAAGATAGGATTAGTCCAAAAAGTTTTAGTTGTGGAGGCAAACCACTGATAATAGTTTTTGTTAATTTCAAAAAGGTCGTATGATTGAGATGGCGATAACATTATTTCTCCTTTGAAAAATTAACGAGCTAATATAAAATAACATTATGTCGAAAAAAAAATTAAGGCAATCAAATTGAGTAATGAAGAAAATAGCAATGAAATTCCTGGTTTTGATGAACTAAAAAATAATTTAGAAAAAGTAGATATATTAACAAAGAGATTAGTATACATAATTGCTACTAAGTCAAAAAAACAACAGGTCACGCCTCCAAATCAAGATCTTTACTATAAAGCTGCTGCAAAATATTTTTCAGAAATACTCTCTAACCCATCTAAATTAATAGAAAATCAAATCAAATATTATAAATCATCTCTTGAAACATGGTCTGATGTTCAAAAATATTTTCTTAAACAAGAAATGTCATCCAGTACAAAAAGCGACAGACGCTTTAAAAGTGAGGTTTGGGAAGAAAACCCTTATTTCAAAATGATAAAACAACAATACTTGACCTCGTCAGACATTATTCAAGAAACGATAACCGGTATAGACGGTCTTAACCATCATGAACAAAGACAAATTACATTTTTTACAAAACAAATGCTTGAATTTTTTTCTCCCACAAATTTTCTGATGACAAATCCAGACGCTCTAAAAGAAGCTATGGATACTAAAGGAAAGTCTTTGGTAGATGGGTTAGAAAACTTAGTAGAGGATTTAGAAAAAAATGANGGAGAATTTAACGTTTCACTAACTGACGAAACGGCTTTCGAAATTGGAAATAATATTGCTAATTCTGAAGGGTCAGTTATTTANCAAAACAAACTTTATCAATTAATTTATTATAAACCAAAACATCAAGAGACCCATGAAATACCAATTCTGATTATCCCCCCTTGGATTAATAAATTTTATATACTNGATTTAAAACCAGAAAATAGTTTCATACAGTTTTTGCTAAAAAAAGGAATACCAGTATTTTTAATGTCTTGGGTTAATCCAGATAGTGATCATTCTCATATAGGTTATGAGGATTANTTAAAGGATGGATTATTTGATGCCATTAACCAAACGAGAAAATTTTACTCAGTGGATATGATAAATACTATAGGTTATTGTATTGGCGGCACACTTCTAGCTTCTGGCTTAAGTTACCTTAATATTAAAAAATTAAATTATGTTAAATCAGCTTCTTTTTTTACAACTCTNACAGACTTTGAGGATCCTGGAGACTTGTCAATATTCGTTTCAGATGAATATTTAGCAAATATTAAAAAACAAGTACAAGAAAAAGGTTATTTAGATGGTGATTTTTTATCTCAAACTTTTAGCTTTCTTAGATCAAACGACCTTATTTATGGACCAGCAGTAAAATCATATTTGTTAGGAAAAAAACCACCTCCCTTTGATTTATTATACTGGAATAGTGATCCTACAAATTTACCAGGTAAAATGGCGCTCGAGTACCTTGANNAATTTTATAAACATAACTTNTTCGCAAAAGGACTTCTAGAAATATTNGGTGAAAATATCAAGCTTGAGCAAATTTCACAACCCATTGCAGCTATTGGAACCTTTAATGATCACATTGCTCCTTGGCAATCATCTTTTAATGGCTTGAGTAAAACNACAGGTAAAAAAATGTTCATTTTGGCAGGTAGTGGACATATCGCTGGTATAATTAATCCAGAAAGTTCAAATAAATATGGATATTGGGTTAATAACAAAAAATATAATAGTGCCGATGAATGGTTTAATGAATCTNTTAACAAAAGTGGTTCTTGGTGGAACGAATGGTATGAATGGAAAAAAGAATATCTTGGAGAAATAATTTTAAACAAAACTATTGATATTGTAGAAATAGAGGCAGCTCCAGGAAGTTATGTGAAGAAAAAAAATAAATAATTTGCAGTCGCAGCATTTTTCTATTGACTTTTCTGCATTGCGGCATATATATACTTTATAAACTTTATTTATGGAGATATTTCATGTTTACTTTTGACGAATTTAATAAAAATATGGAGAAGTTTACCTCTCAAAACCCTTTCTTTTCAACAAATTCCGTAGACAGTGTTTTAGAGTTTAACTCNAAATTATCAAAAATAGCCCTGGATACATTTAAGAAAAATGCAGAATTAAGCCAGGAGTGGTCCAAAGAAACTCTTAATGCTTTAGAAAATCTAACTAAGACACAAAAAAATCCTAGTGACTATTCTAAAGTCGTTAATGACTTCATCACTCAACAAACACAATCTTCACCTAAGCANTTAGCTGAATTCGCTGAAATTACAAAAAAAGCTCAATTAGACACAATTGATCTTTACATGACTGCTGGTAAAGAAATGAATGAAGAGATGACTAAAACTGCAAAAAAAACAGCTAATAAAACAGTTGTGACAACTTCAGAATAATTTATAATAATNGACTAGTGAAGGTAATGAAAGCCTTCATTAGTCTTAATTATTTGAAAGTTGTAAATCATTGTCTGAAGATCATATTTTAATTACCCGTTATTCAAGTAGACGTTTATACAACACTCATTCTAGTGAATATATTACTCTTGAAGAAGTTTATTCTCTTATTAAAGAGGGAAAAAATATCAAAATTATTGATAAACAAACTCAAGAAGATCTTACTAAGCAATACCTTCTTCAAATCATATCAGACATTGAAAACAAAGAAGGTAACGTTTTTCCAGAAAATATGTTAACTGATATAATTAAGAGTTACAGTGACGCAACTCAAAAAATTATGCCAGATATGGTTGCTAAGAGTTTTGAGTTTTATAAAAATCAACAAAGCGAGTTCCTGAAACATTTAAATACAAAAGATATCAATCCGTTTTTAGATGAAACAACTAGTGAAGTTGTAAAAGATTGGCAATCAAAGCAATATAAATTTATGAATGATTTATTCAACCCTTTGAACAATGATGAGGAAAACGAAAAATCAACTTTGAGTCAGAAAGAAGAAATTGAGATTCTAAAAAAACAAATGTCTCAGCTTCAAGAAGAATTAAATAAAAAAAAATCAAACTAATTTCTAAGTACTGAGATTCAAAGACTTTTTTTATTACTCTAAACTAACATTACTAATCCTAAAAAAATGAAATGAATGTTTTTTATAAAATTTTTGGTACATTTAAATTTTCTTTTATACCTCCATTATTGATTTATTTGGCGGCTGGCGTTTCTGGCATTACAAATATAGTAGGCGTTTTCTTTGTAAAAGAGTACTTAGATTTATCTGCAGTATTTTTAGCTGGATTAGGTTTTTGGGCAGGTCTCCCCTGGGTGTTAAAGATGCCATTAGGACACCTAGTCGATATATTATGGAAATTCAAATCATTGCTAGTTTTACTTGGAGCTATTGTCATGGCTACAAGTAGTTTAATTATGTTTGGGTTAATCCAATACAAAGTTCAAATGCTTACCATTTTAAATGCAGAAACATGGTTTGTTATTTCGACTTTGCTAGCACCAATTGGATTTGTTTTACAGGATGTTGTAGCAGATGCAATGACTGTGGAGGCTGTTCCTAAAATTGATGGAAATGGAAACGAGATTAATTTTAATGAATTAAAGTCTATGAATGTTTCTATGCAATTACTNGGAAGAGTCTCTATTATTTTCGGAACATTACTAGTTTCAATGCTTAATCTAATTGTTTTTGCAGACTCTTCAGAAATGACTGAATTAGAAAAAGTAAAGGCCTATGGTAATATNTACTTATACTCTTTAATTGTTCCAATTATATCTATCACAGGTATTTTTTTAGCTTATATAAACCAAAAAAATAAATATAATCTTCTTGTTGCCAATGGTATTAGTCCTTCAAAAGCATCTACAATGATATTTAATGTTCCTGAAGTCACTAATCCAAATATGCTAATTATAATTGGNTCAATANTATTTGTTATTTTTACTTTAGCAATTGGCACTTCGAATATNGAGTTTTCTCAAGAGATNGTNTTTATTGGCTCTTTTGCAATNATATTAACTTTACTTTTTAAATTATCNAATGAGTTAGATTTAAAAGCAAAAANAATGTTNCTTGGAACAGCAATTATTATTTTNGCGTTCAGAGCGATGCCAGGTGTTGGTCAAGGAGGAAGCTGGTTCGAAATTGATGTGTTAGGNTTCGATCAAGAGTTTCTATCACTACTTGGTCTAATCGCTTCTTTNCTAACTATCATTGGGATTTTTGTCCTAAGGCCTTTAATGGAAAAATCTTCTATGACAAAGTTAATAGTAATACTTTCCATAGCTGGTTCATTTTTTATATTACCTTCTATTGCAATGTTTTATGGCTTTCATGAATTCACTTCAAAAATTACTAATGGCCTTATTGATGCTCGATTTATTGCCATTTTCAATACTGCGCTTGAAAGTCCTTTGGGACAAGTTTCTATGATACCTATTCTTGCATGGATAGCTCAATCTGCTCCAAATCATTTAAAAGCTACNTTTTTTGCTGTATTAGCTAGTTTTACTAACCTGGCTTTGTCTGCAAGTAATTTAGGGACTAAATATTTAAATCAAATATATGTCATTACCCGAGAAGTAAAAACAAATCTAGGGGATATTAAAATACCTGCTGACTATTCTGAACTCGGAATCCTTATGATAATTGTATGTTTGTTAACCTTAGTCGTTCCAATTGGTTTTACATTTATAATTAAAAAATTAAGATTGATTTCTTATTAATTAATCATCATAGGAACAAAAAAAAGTAAATACCAAACACTTAAAACACCAACTGAAGTAGAGGCAACAAAACCTATAAGCAGAGGTTTTATCCCTAATGAAAACATACTTTTAATATTAGTTTGCAAACCAAGAGCTACCATTGCAAATAAAATTAAATAAACTGAAAGTTGTTTTGTTAAAGCCAAAAACTCTTTCCAATAAATAACTATGTTATTATCAATTAAAATGTAATCCCCAATAGTTCTTAAGATAGCTAAAATAATAAACGCTAAAACAAAAAAAGGAAAAAAATCCTTAACTGATTTTTTTACATTTATATTTTCATCTTTGTTATAAAGGAANGCTATTAAGGGAATAAGAACAACTAGAAATGAATTTCTAAGAAGTTTAGTCGTCATTGCAGAGTTGAGCGCCTCTTCACTATTAAACAATTCAGAATATATAACGCCAGCAGCACTTACTTGAGCAGTATCATGTATTGCTGTACCAAGAAAAATTCCAGCTAAATCCGATGATGCATGAAAAAAATGATTAGCTAAATATGGGTATGCAAAAACAGCAATAATTCCAAATAATGTTACGATACCTACAGCATAACTAGTTTCGTTCTTATCTGATTTAATAATTGAGGATGTGGCTATTACCGCAGTAACACCACAAATACAAGTACCCATTGTGATTAAATACCCTAATTTACTTGGAATTTTAAATAACTTACAAAGAAAAGTTATAATTAAAAATGCAATAACTATGTTAATAATTACTAGTAAAATAGCTGTTGAGCCATAACTTAAAAGTTCACTTAAACTTAAGCTTAACCCTAAAAAAGCAATGCCAACTCTTAACAATTTTTTTAGACTAAAATCAATAAATGGTGCTATTTTTTCCTGAAAGGAGAATATATTACCTAACAAAAGGCCAATAAAAACACACAAAAAAGCAGAAGAAATTAGTAAATTATTAGCCGATAAGGCTTTACTAATATAAGTCGACATAAATACAACTAGACTGACAATAAAAATGCCATATATATTTTTTCTTAAAAAATACAAACCATCATAATCCTAATTAATATTAATTATCTAAACTGAAAATAATAGTTTTACCAATTTTTATTTAAGAAAATATTTTAAATGTTCTAGCTGTTTGCGTTTGTAATTTGCTCTATCTAATATTGCATTTGACATGATTTTAGTAATTGCAGATTTTTTACATTTGAGATTTTTTTGAATATTAATAACATCTTCTTTATTGTCCCAAACATGTACAACACCATCATCCATATCTCTCAATAAGTACCAATCCTTAGTATCTTCAGATAACCAAACTTTAATACCATACATATTTAACTCCATTAAATGTCATATATTAGACGAAGCAAGAAATATGCCACTTAGATATTAGAGTAATTTTATTTTACTTACAGGAAGTTTAAAGACTGATTTGTTAGATAAAAGATAGATAGTTGAGTTTACATCTATAAATTCTCTTAGAGGAGATTTAGCTATGTTTAATCCTCCTGTATAGTGTCCATAAGAGGGTAGAATTATTAAATTTTCAGAATGAACCAAACATTTAGCTGTAATTTTTTTTGAATTGACTTTTAATGATGCTACCGGATGAAAATGACCTGAAACTTGACTAATATTTTCTTTCGATGCTTCATGAATGAAATGAATACCGTCTAAAACATATTTTTCACAACAAACAACACCATCTATACTTAATTGATTATCATGATTACCACGAATAAAAATGACCTTATATGTTTTAATTAATCTCTTAAATAAAAGAGCTGTTTCANGAGACATTCTTTCTGAAGCTTGGTCATCATGAAAAGTATCACCAAGAAAAATTAATTTTGAAACTTTATTTTTTTCTAAATTTTTAATTAAATTATTAAGTGTTTCCAAGCTATCATATGGAGGTATTAATTGCCCGGTTGATGCATAGCTAGAACCTTTTTCAAGATGTAAATCAGATATGATAGCAATTTTTTTTTCTATCCAAAATAATATACCGTCTAAACTAATTTGAAATTCATGATCTTTAAATTTAAAAGATTTCAATTCAGACCTACTTCCCTAGTCATTTGCTGTTCTAATTCTTGAAGGAAATATTCATTTACTTCGGATTTATCTATAGTTTGTCTGTTAATTTCTAAAATAAGTGGAATGGCAAGAGGTGAAATTTGATTAAGTTTTTTAAGAATAATATTTTTTTTTATTCTTTTTAAAAATTCACTTAACCTGTCTAAATCAATTAAACCTCTGTAAGAATCTTGCCTGGCGACTTGTAATAGTAAGTGATTAGGTTCGTGTTTTTTTAGAACATCAAAAATAAGATCTGAGTTAAACATTATCTGCTTACCAGTCTTTTTTTGCCCGGGAATTATTCTTTCAATTAAACCCGATATTATCGCTGCATCTCTAAAGTTCTTCTTCAAAAGTGGAGTTTCTTCTAACCATTCATACAAATCATCTAGCATTATATCATCACTCAGAAGAATATTAATATCTTCAACCATGTTCATTGACCAAATCGCTAATGCATATTCAGTTGCAACAAATCCAATTGGTTTATAACCCATTCTTTGCATTCTTTTAGATATTAAAAAACCTAATGTTTGATTGGCATTTCTTCCTTCAAATGAATAACAAATTAGAAAATATCTTTTTTTATTCTTAATCTTTCGAGGAAATATTTCTACCAGAAGTTCCTCAGGACTAGGTATATTTGAAAATTTTAGTTGTAGCTTGAGCCATTCACTTATTTGAGATGGAAGGTTCTTCCAATTTTTTTCTTTGCTAATTAATGAACGCACTTGAAATGAAAGTTCTGAACTTAAAGGCAATCTACCTCCTGCGTATGAAGGAATTTTAGGCTGCTGATCTTTAGTTGTTCTTACTATAACATTGTTATTTGATAAATATTGATATTCAAGAACCCTNCCTCCAAACAGAAAAGTGTCACCTTGGTTTAAACCCTCTATAAACCACTCTTCAACTTGGCCTAAGGTTCTGTTGCCAAGCTTAACTTTAAGCATATAAGATTCAACTATAGTACCTACATTTAACCTATATTTATTCCTTATGTTTTTATTTTTAATTGNGTATAGGTTTTGTTTGTTAAGACCAATCTTTGAATATTGATCATAATTTTTGAGAGAGTACCCTCCATTTTTTACAAATTCTAAAACCTCAAGAAATTTTCCCATTTGTAAATTTCTATATGGCCAAGAATTTTTTATTTCANNAAACAGCTNATTAACCTCAAAAGGTTTGCTACAGGCAACNCCTAAAATATGTTGAGCTAAAACATCTAAGCTCCCNTCTTTTTCTTTAGTTTCATCTAAAATTTTTTCTTTTATTGAAGATATGGCTGAAACGCATTCCAGATATTCAAATCTATTTGATGGTACTAGTATGGCTTTTGATGATTCATTTAGCCTGTGATTGCTTCTNCCAATACGTTGTAAAAATCTGGCAATTCCCTTAGGAGATCCAATTTGAATGACTAAATTAACATTTCCCCAATCAATCCCTAAGTCTAANGAACTTGTTGCAACCACACAGTCCAATTGACCAAGTGACATCATGTTTTCAACTTTTCTTCTAATTTCTTTTTCTAAACTTCCATGATGAACAGCAATTTTTAAATTTATTTCATTCTCATGCCAAAGTTTATTAAAAATTAATTCAGCTTGTGCCCTTGTATTTACAAATACTATGCTCATCGTTGAGTTTTGTATTTTTTTATAAATCTCCTTTATTGCATAACCAGCCANATGACCAGACCAAGGTACCCTGTTATCTGTTTTTAAAATTTCGATATTAGGAAAAGATTTTTCTTCTACATTTAATGTTATAGATTTCTTATTTTTTGACAAAAAACTTAAAACTGAATTTGTATTCTTTACAGTGGCTGATAACCCCACCTTTCTATAAGTAGGAACAATAGTATCTAATCTAGAGAGATTTAAAGATAGTAAATCACCTCTTTTAGAATTTACTAAACTATGAATTTCATCGATAATTAAGAATTTTAGAAACTTGAAATAATCATTGGCATCTGGAGAAGCTAATAACAATGCCAAAGATTCAGGNGTTGTCATTAACATATGAGGTGGCTCTTGTTTTTGGCGTACCTTTTTATAACTAGACGTATCTCCAGTTCTNGTTTCAACTTTTATATCTAATTTTTGATCGCTTATGGGAGCTGAAAGGTTTCTATGAACATCAACAGTCAAAGCTTTAAGAGGAGAAATATAAAGAGTATGTAATTGATTTTNAGGGTTCTTTTTATTTATCAAATCTTCCAATGAAGGGAGGAATCCAGCTAATGTCTTTCCACCCCCAGTTGGAGCAACAAGAAGGACATCATAACCTTGTAAAGATTTTGATANAGTTTCAAGNTGNTGATCATAAAAATGCCAATTATTTTTTTTTAACCAGTTTTCTATAGGTTGAAGCTTTAATTTATTNNGCATTATTATATAATATGTNTATGAAATGGATTNATAAAAATTTACATATAATTCCTATAAATACACATATTGATCCCTATAAGCCAGTTGAAAATGCAATAATAACTCATGGTCATGCGGATCATGCAAAGCCTGGTCACAAGAATGTCTTAGCAACAAAAGAAACAATTGAAATCATGAAAATACGATATGGTGAAAATTGTGCTGAAAATTTTCAAGANCTAAAATTAAATCAAAAACTCAATATTGATGATGTTTCTATAACATTTTATCCNGCAGGNCATATNTTAGGTAGNGTTCAAGTATTNGCNGAATTCAANGGAGAAAAAATAAATTTTACAGGTGATTATAAAATNTCAAANGANAAAACTTGNACNCANTTTNAACCTGTNAAATGTNNTTCATTAGTAACTGAAGCAACTTTTGGNCTTCCNATCTTTCAGCATCCAAATGAAAATTTAGAAATTAATAAACTTTTAAACTCACTTCAATTATTTCCAGAAAGGCCACATATAATTGGCGTCTATGCATTAGGAAAAGCACAGAGAGTTCTGAGTTTATTAAGACAACAAGGTTATGACAAAGAAATATTTATTCATGGATCTTTAGAAAAATTATGCAACTACTACCAAAAGAATGAAATTTTTTTAGGCAAAGTTTCAAAAGTTAATAATACCATTAAAAAAAATTATGATGGAGAACTTATCTTAGCTCCTCCATCTGCCATTAAAAATGTTTGGTCTAGAAAATTTGATGATCCAATAATTAGTCAAGCTTCAGGTTGGATGTCTATAAAACAGAGAGCAAAACAAAGTCTAGTTGAACTTCCACTTATTATTTCTGACCATGCTGACTGGAATGAATTAACTGATTACATAAAATATACAGAAGCAGAAAATGTTTATGTAACTCATGGCAGGGAAGATGCAATTGTACATTGGTGTACAAAAAATAAAATCAAAGCTTTAGCCTTGTCTTTGTCTGGAAGAGATGACGAGACCGAATTATGAAAAAATTTAGTGATCTCATTAACAAACTTTTATTAACACCATCGAGAAACAGAAAAATAGATATATTATCTAATTATTTTCAAAATACTCCCGATCCTGATAGAGGATTTGCTTTAGCAGTTCTTACTGGAAACTTAGAATTAAGAAATATATCTATTTCGAAGATAAAGGAAATTGTGTGTAAAAAGATTGATCCTGAATTGTTTGCACTATCATATGATTATGTTGGAGATCTTGCCGAAACTATCTCACTCATTTGGCCACATAAACAAGATGGAAAGCTAGNTAATATTACGGAAATAATTAATAATCTAAATAAGTTAAAAAAAAATGATTTAGATAAAACTATTGAAACTCTTCTTTCAATNGCAAATGAAACAGAAAGATGGGGAATAATTAAATTAATTAGTGGTGGTTTAAGAATAGGTGTTTCATCAAGATTAACAAAAATTGCTCTAGCTAAATTTAGTAATAAAGATTTAAATGATATTGAAAAAATTTGGCACGGCATTAAACCACCTTATACCAATTTATTCGAATGGCTTTGTGNTAAAGGTCCAATTCCACAAATAGATTTAAATAGCACTTTCAATCCTATGATGCTTGCTAATCCTATAAATGAAAATGATTTTCAAAATTTAAAGCCAGAGAAATTTATAGCTGAATGGAAATGGGATGGCATTAGGGTTCAAATAATAATTAATAAAAACACAGTCAAAATTTTTTCACGAACTGGTGATGATATTACTAGATCTTTTCCTGAAATACNTATTGATCAAAAACACATGCTTGTTGTCGATGGTGAATTATTGGTAGGAGAAAGTTATATTCCAATGACNTTCAACTCATTACAACAAAGACTTAATAGGAAAAATGTTAGTCCGAAACATCTAAAAGAATTTCCTGCATTCATTAAATTGTACGATATTTTATTTCTTGANAATTANGACCTTAGGGAAGCTTCTTGGAATGAAAGACGCTTGAAATTAGAGAATTGGTATNNAAAAAATAAAAATAATTTTTTTGATTTATCAAAAGTTATCAAATTTAAAGACTGGCAAAATTTAAAAGAAATCAAAACAAATGACATTATTGATGACCAACATGAAGGTTTAATGATTAAATGCATTGACAGCCCTTATCTTTCAGGTCGTCCCAAAGGTCATTGGTTTAAGTGGAAAAAGGACCCCAAAACTGTTGATGCTATTTTAATGTATGCAATCCGCGGGCATGGAAAAAGAAGTTCATATTATTCGGATTTCACATTCGGATTATGGGATAACAATCAAGTTACTCCGATAGGTAAAGCTTATTTTGGTTTTACAGACGAAGAATTAAAAAAATTAGATAAATTTGTTCGAAATAACACTATAAAAAAATTTGGCCCTGTAAGAGAAGTTGAGAAAACGTTTGTTATTGAAATTGCTTTTGATTCAATAAATGAAAGTAATCGTCATAAATCAGGTGTTGCACTTAGATTTCCACGTATAAAAAGGCTAAGGGAAGATAAACCTATAAATGAGGTGTTACAATTATCAGAATTCAAAACAGAATTTTTAGAAAAATAAACAAAATTNCGTATTGAACAAAAAAACATATTAAANAATAATAAAATTTTTGGAGTTACTTTANGTCAGATTTACAAGAGNTAATTNTAGGATCAACTAGAATTGTAGCATTAAGAGATGGTGAATTATNTCTTCCTAAAGAAATTCTACTCAACGTAGATGATGATACATCTACCAAAATATCAGACGAGAATAATAAATTAACGCTTAATAACGTNAANGCTTACTTAATATTNAAGGNTGATAAAANTCTTTTAGTAGATGCTGGTTGNAGAGACCTTTTTGGTCCAAGTTGTGGATTTGTTCATGATGAAATTGCNAAGGCAAATGTTAAACCAGAAGATATAACTGACATATTTTTTACTCATTTACATCCAGACCACGTTGCGGGCGCCATAGATAAAGATGGTAAGGCAATGTTTCCTAATGCTGTAGTAAAAGTATTAGAAGAAGAATTAAATTTTTGGAGTAAAGATGATTTTGAAGATGTTGAGATAAATGGTAAAAATTTTGCTGATTTGAATAAGTCAGTTATTAAAGCCTATAGTGATCGAGTTCAAACCCTAAAGNCTAATCAAGAAATTATTTCTGGCGTTTACCCTGTAGCTTTGCCAGGACATACACCAGGTCACTCGGGGTTTAGAGTGGATGATGAAAATAAAAGCTTTGTTCAAATGGGTGACGTGCTTCATGCTCCAAACCTACAGTTTGCTGACCCTAATATTTCAGTTCTNTTTGATATTGATCTNGAAAATGGATTAAAATCTAGAAAAAAAGTTTTTGATATGGTTTGTACTGATAAAATNATATGTTCAGGTGGGCATATGTTGGAACCAAAATTCGGTTATTTAGACAAAATGGGTAATGGATATAAATTTATATCTGAAATTTAAGATTTATATTTATTAATGAAATGATTTTGCCTAGTAGAATTCAAAATATATGAAAAAACATTTATATTATAATGTTACTAATAATATTGCTGAAATAATACTCGCAAGGGGACCCTCTAATGCCTTTAGCTTGGATTTTCTTAACGAAATTTTAAGTCAGTTAAAATTAGCTTCTCAAGATAAGAATGCTAAAGTTGTAATTATTAAAAGTGACATTCCAAACATATTCTGCGCAGGTCTTGACTTAAATATAATAATTGGAAAATCAGGACTAGAGATAAGAGAATTTTTAAATAGACTTTATATAGATTTATGGGACATCCAATATAACATGGGCAAACCAACAATAGCTGCCATTAATGGAGCGGCTAGAGGTGGAGGAATGACACTGGCAATTTCATGCGACATGATTATAGCCTCGGAGAAGTCATCGTTTGGATACCCTGAAATAAATTTAGGCCTNCTTCCGGCTATACATTTTAATCATCTNCCTAAAATANTNGGNAGATANAGAGCATTTGAATTACTTTTCAGTGGAAGAACATTTTANACANATGAAGCTTTTTCCTTAGGTTTAATAAGTAAAGTAACTTCAGAAGAAAAATTTACAGATGAAATAAACAGTTTGGCTACAAATTTATCACATAAATCCCCAACAGCTTTAAAATTAGGAAGAGCAGCATTTATGAGAACAAATGATTTAGATTACAGAAGAGGAGTTGCAAATGCAGTTGAAGATTTTTGTAATTCAGCAACAACTCCTGATGCTCAAGAAGGTNTAAAGGCATTTCTAGAAAAAAGAGAACCTATCTGGAANTGAAATAATAAGGTTATATAATATCTCTTATAATCCTAACAATCTCATCTGGCTGTTCTACACAAGGTATATGACCAGCGTTTTTGATAATTTCAAATTTAGAGCCAGGAATTAATTTAGCNGTACCTTCAACAAGTTCTGGGTTTGTAGCCCCATCATATTCGCCAACGACACATGTTGTGGNAACAGAGATTGATGATGCTTTAGTNGTAAAGTCTGNATCACGAATTGCAGTNCCAGTTCCTATGTAACCTTCNAGAGGCGTGCGCGTAAACATCGCTTCATAACCTNTTAATTGAATTTGATTATTTTTGTGAAAATTAGGAGAAAACCACCGTTGCATATTTGCTTCAACAAGTGCCTCAAGTCCACCCTTGCGTGCAATTTCAATACGATCATTCCACATAGTCTCATTTCCAATTTTAGCTGCAGTATCGCATAAAACTAATCCACATACTAGGTCAGGTCTTGAGTGATAAACACCCTGAACTATCAAACCTCCTACAGAAAGACCAACTAATAAGGCACTTNNAATTTCAAGTTTATCCATCAATGCAATTAGATCATTCACATGATTTTCAATTACATAAGGTGTTTTACCTAAGCCAGACAGACCATGTCCTCTCTTATCATACAAAAGTATACTAAAATCTTTAACAAGATCATCCACACATTTTTGCCAAATACGAAAATCNGTACCNAANGAATTAGAAAAAACTATAGTTGGTTTATTTTCATCATGTTTTANGTAATTAAAATGAATAGAAATATCGTTTATTTTTGCAAAGTCCATGTTAAATNCCNGTTTAAGTTTAAAAANNAAAATATATCATAAGTTATGNGAATATATTTAATAAAATTTTAATNATTGATANGGAAACTTTNAATGGAAACTGAATTNACACCATTAAGCTCTTTAATAGGAGGTATGCTAATAGGTTTGTCAGCAGTTATACTGTTAATTACTAATGGCCGTATTGCAGGTATAAGTGGAATCATTTCTAGATTACTTCCCCCTTCCATTCATAAACCTGATTTTNCCCAAGGGTTACTTTTTCTTACAGGTCTTATTTTATCTATNCCATTATGGTATTTTATTAATGGATCAATGCCGGTTCAATTTATATCTGAAAATTATTTAATTCTCAGTATGGCAGGCTTNTTAGTTGGTTTCGGAGCTGTGCTAGGAAATGGTTGTACAAGTGGTCATGGTGTCTGTGGAATTTCACGTTTATCNACAAGATCTATAACAGCAACTGGTACTTTTATGATGACATCTTTCCTAACAGTTCTTCTTCTNNGACATTTTTAAGGAATTTAAATTATGCGTAATTTAGTNACAGTCTTTACAGGTTTGATATTTGGGATTGGTTTGATTATGTCAGGAATGACCAATCCTGCAAAAGTCCAAAACTTTTTAGATCTTTTTGGTACCTGGGATCCAAGTTTAGCATTAGTAATGGGTGGAGCTATTTTAATAACAATGCCAGGTTTCTGGTTAGTTCAGAAACGCCAAANACCACTTTTTGAAGACTCTTTTCTAATTCCAAAAAAAATAAATCTTGATCTTCATTTGCTTACAGGTGCTGGAATATTTGGAATTGGATGGGGTCTTGGAGGATTTTGTCCAGGTCCTGCATTCGTATCAATTTCAGCTGGTAGTAAAGGAACAATTCTTTTTATTGTTAATATGTTAATTGGAATGATTTTAGCAAAATTTATAATGTTGAGTTTGAAAAAAAAGTAGCATTTTTAATTAAAACTGCATGATTATTTACTTTTTTAATTAATCTAAAGAATATTGAAATTATCAAACTTTTAATTAAAATAAGAGATTGTTTAGAAATAGTATAAAAAATATTTTAATATGATTGTAAAAAAAATACATGAAAATATTGGTGTTTCAATTGAGGGTATTGATCTTTCAAATTTAGATGATAGTAGTTTTCAAAAAATCAAAAAATTATGGCTAGAACATTTAGTTATTATATTCCCTAATCAAAATATTTCAGATGAAGATCACATAAAATTTGGAAAGAGGTTTGGTGATCTAGAAGTTCACCCTTCTTTATCTCATAGATCATCAAAAAATCCTGAAATTTATAGAGTTTCTAATGTTGACGAAAATGGTGATATTATTCCTAACAAGGAAACCTCATGGCAATATCTAAAACAATCTTGGCTTTGGCATACTGATAGTTCATTTCGAAAAATACCAAGTAATGGTTCTATTCTTCATGGAATTTCTACTACGAACGAAGGAGGAAACACTCTTTTTGCAAACATGTACAAAGCCTATGAAGACTTAGATCAGTCTTTAAAAAATAAAATAAAAAATCTAAAAGTTATACATGATCATGACTATATAATTAGCTTATCAAATGAATTGAGCAAAAGGAAAAACAAGGGTCATTATGATAAACTAGATCCAGTTGTTCATCCTCTTGTTAGGAGACATCCTTCAACAAAAAAACCAAGTCTTTTTTTGTCACCACACACAATGGTCAATATAAAAGACTATGATAATAAAAAAGGAAGAGAGCTTCTTGATCAATTAATTGATCATGCAACACAGCCCCATTATGTATATAAACATTCCTGGAATAATCATGATATAGTTATGTGGGATAATCGTTGCACTATGCACTCAGTAGAACCATTTGATAACAACAATATCAAAAGAATAATGCATAGAGTTACTTTAGTTGGAGATCTAGAACCAATAATGGCTTAGTTTGTTAATTCAAAAGCCTTAGAAAACTAAAGACCAGCTAATACTTCATTAGTCATTGCACGTGGTCTAGTTAAAGACAAAATTGTTCGTGCTTCCTGACGCCTAT
This sequence comes from SAR116 cluster bacterium, assembly GCA_002691185.1. Lineage (GTDB taxonomy): Bacteria > Pseudomonadota > Alphaproteobacteria > Puniceispirillales > Marisalimonadaceae > Marisalimonas. The sequence goes on from NZHB01000020.1 coordinate 28,707, forward strand.
TATCACGTATAAGACAAGCAGCTAAAGAGTAGTCAATGAGATCCCTTTGTGCTTTAGAACCACCTACCCTTGCATGATCATACATTGCATTGCAGAAATGTTCGGCAGCTAAACCCCAGTTTTTATCTTCCATCTCCCTGTAACCAATTGCAAGTGACTTAGTTAAGTCACTCACTGGTCCAGTCTTGTTCTCAATTATAATGTCAAGTGCCTCTCTATCGCCAGTACGTGCATGCGCAATTGCGGCATGAAGGTCTGCAAAACCTAAACCAGGAGAAGGAAAGCGCGAAAGAGCATAAGCACTAAGTTTTTTCCAACGCTCAACTGGTACATTCAAACCCGCGAGTTCCGCACGGAATAACAGTGATGCAGCATCAGTCAAAACGTTTAAAGGTGGCCCTTTACTTGTTTCTGGCGAAATATTAGTGTCTAATACTTGCCACATCCGATCTATATCACCAGTTTCCAATGACCAAAGTCCAATATGCCAATAAATATGATTGTAAAGTGTTGCCAATGGATCATAAGTCTTACTCCAGTCTGACAAATACCTTAAGCCTTCTTTATCTTCCATATTTTCATAATAAAGATGTGCTCTAATATGAGCTGTGTGTGCACTATTTGGATTTGCTGACATTGCAAGTTCTATATTAGCCAAAGACGATGCAAGCTGGCCAACTTCTAACTGAGCGAAGGCTAATTGAGTTCGAAACCACCAGTTATCACCATAATGAGGAGTTAAACGTACAATAAAAGCAAGTTGTTCGGCTTCTCGACCCGCCAGTCCTGAAAAACCAATCAATCCAAAGACGCTTGTGCACATCTGAGCAATCATAACATCCGTAGGCCACTCCTTAATATGTTCATATACAGCAGCACGAGCCGCAGGTGCATTACCTTCTAAAAGTAGAGTAGATACGTTTATATGTGAACGCTCTCGGGCACTTAAGCCAAATGATAAATTATGAGCTTCTAATAAATTAGACTTCACGCCATCTGGTTGCGCAAGTAATTGCATATTACGAGCAAGACCTATGTAGGCAAGAGCAAAGCCCTTGTCTGCATTAATAGCAGCTTGAAATGAGTCTGAAACTCCTAGTTCTGCTCCAAGGAACCGACTAACACCTAGATTATAAGCGTCACGTGCCTCAGATGATGATGTTCCAAGAGAATTCCCATATTCATCATAAAGCATGCTATTTACCTTATTTAAAAAAATATAAATAAAATATTAAACGAAATTAATTTCTGTTTCAAATAATAACAATTTTAATTCAAAACACTTATCATTTTTTCACCTAAGTGTTGACGCTATAACTTAACATACGGATTCTATAATGAATACGGTGATCACTTTCAAAGTTAAGGAAAAAAGAACTGAAAATTATGATTTATATCAGGAACTTAAGTTGGTCGGGGCGGAGAGATTCGAACTCCCGACCCTCTGGTCCCAAACCAGATGCGCTACCAGGCTGCGCTACGCCCCGAACATT
>NZHB01000021.1 GCA_002691185.1 SAR116 cluster bacterium
ATCAGAGATTTCTCGAATAAACGGCGAAGTAAAAGCAGAGGTTACATCATCTTTTGCACTAGATAAGTCTCAACAAGATGAGGTTAAATCAGCAATATCAAAAGCTACTGGTGTTAAAAAAATCGTTTTATCTAACAATGTTGATGAGACTTTGATTGGAGGTCTTATAGTTAAAATAGGATCTAAAATGATTGATAATTCAATAAAAACTAAACTAAATAGACTTGAAATAGCCATGAGAGGTATAAATTAATGGATATTCGTGCAGCAGAAATATCAACTATATTAAAAGATCAAATTGAAAATTTTGGAGTAGATGCCGAAATTTCTGAAGTTGGAAAAGTCCTATCAGTTGGTGATGGAATTGCTCGTGTTTACGGTCTTGATCAAATCCAAGCTGGTGAAATGGTAGAATTTCCTGGTGGCATTGCAGGAATGGCTTTGAACCTTGAAAGGGATAATGTTGGTGTAGTTATTTTTGGAAGTGATAAGACTATTAAAGAAGGTGACACAGTTAAGAGAACAGGGTCTATTGTAGATGTTCCAATTGGTAAGGGATTGTTAGGAAGAGTTGTAGACGCTTTAGGAAATCCAATCGATGGAAAGGGTCCTCTAAAAAACGTTAAAAGATCAAGGGTGGAGACAAAAGCTCCGGGTATTATGCCTCGTGAATCTGTAAGTGAACCAATGCAAACTGGTTTGAAAGCTATTGATTCCTTAATTCCAGTTGGTAGAGGGCAAAGAGAGCTTATCATTGGGGATAGACAGACTGGTAAAACAGCAATTGCTATTGATACCTTCCTAAACCAAAAGGGAACAAATGATAAAGCAGGAAACGACGATACAAAAAAACTTTTCTGCATATATGTTGCTGTTGGACAAAAAAGATCCACAGTAGCTCAGATTGTTAAAACCTTGGAAGAAAGAGGCGCATTAGAATATTCAATTGTTGTTGCCGCAACAGCATCTGACCCAGCTCCTATGCAATTTTTAGCTCCATATTCAGCAGCGGCGATGGGAGAATTTTTTAGGGATAATGGTATGCACGCTGTTGTTGTTTATGATGACTTATCAAAACAAGCAGTAGCCTATAGACAGATGTCTTTGCTTCTAAGAAGACCTCCAGGAAGAGAAGCTTATCCTGGAGATGTTTTTTATTTACATTCTCGTTTATTAGAAAGAGCCGCTAAATTAAATGGAGATAATGGATCTGGTTCGCTTACAGCTTTGCCTATAATTGAAACCCAAGGTGGTGACGTATCCGCGTTTATCCCAACAAATGTTATTTCAATAACAGACGGTCAAATCTTTTTAGAAACAGAATTGTTTTATAAAGGAATCAGACCCGCCGTTAATGTTGGTTTGTCAGTTTCGAGGGTTGGCTCTGCCGCACAAATTAAAGCTATGAAACAGGTAGCTGGTACTATCAAACTAGACCTTGCTCAATACAGAGAAATGGCTGCTTTTGCTCAGTTTGCATCGGATATGGATGCTTCTACTAGACAGCTTTTGTCTAGAGGTGAAAGATTAACAGAGTTACTTAAACAAGCTCAATATTCTCCAATGGAAGTTGAAGAACAAGTTGCTGTAATTTTTGCCGGTGTTAAGGGTTACCTTGACAAAATTCCTACATCAAAAATTGGTGAGTTTGAAAAAGCTTTATTACAAAAATTAAATTCAAAGGGCTCAAAAGTTTTAGACTCAATTCGAAAAGATAAGTCAATTTCGGATGATACTGATAAAGCTCTTAAAGATGTATTAGATCAATTGGTAAAAAATTACTCTTAATTGATTAATAATTTCGTGGGGAAATAGGTTAAATGCCTTCTTTAAAAGACCTAAAAAATAGAATTGGATCAGTTAAATCCACTCAGAAAATTACATCTGCTATGAAGATGGTTGCAGCTGCTAAATTAAGAAAAGCTCAAGAACAAGCCNTAGCATCNAGGCCNTACACATCATTGATGGATAAAGTTGTAACAAAAATAGCATCTAAAACATCTGGAAACACAATCGATCTTCTNACTGGGAAGNNTGANAATAAAACNCATCTTATTGTAGTATTTTCTGCTGANAGNGGTTTNTGTGGTGGCTTTAACGGTTCNATAACNAGAGCTGTAAGAGCTGAAATAAAAAAATTAGAAGAAGATGGAANCAAAGTAAAATTATTGATGGTTGGNAAAAAGTCTGCTGANGCTCTTAANAGAGAATTTGGTCATCTTTTTGTAGAGAGAATTGATGGTAATTCGGCNAAACCAAANTATACAGATGCTGAGATTATTGCAAAAAAAATTATTNCACTNTTTGAAAATAATGAGTTTGGAGTTTGTAAGGTAATTTTTAATAAATTTGTTTCAGCNATTACACAAGAAGTNACATTTAANTCACTNATACCAGCTGANATACAANAGANTGAAACTNATGAAGTTGNCTCAANTTCTATATACGAATTTGANCCCAGTGAAGAAGANATTTTAAATGATTTANTGCCNCGTAANTTAGCTACTCAATTGTTTAGCTCNCAAATGGAAAGNACTGCAAGNGAGTTGGCNGCTAGGATGACAGCTATGGANAATGCTACNAGNAATGCNGGTGANATGATTGATAATCTTACNCTTCAATANAATAGAACNAGACAAGCAGTTATTACNAAGGAACTAATAGAAATTATATCTGGTGCTGAAGCACTATAATAAATTGATCTTTAAATAAATGGAGAAAATTATGGCCAAAAAANCATCTGGCAAANANAACGGAAAAATATCACAAGTGATTGGAGCGGTTGTTGATGTTGAATTTGANTCNGATTTACCANTAATTTTAGACGCTTTAGAGGTTGATAATGGNGGNCANAAACTAATTTTAGAGGTTGCTCAACACCTTGGTGAAAACGAGGTCAGAACTATTGCTATGGATAGTACTGATGGTTTNGTAAGAGGNATGGAGGTAGTACAAACTGGTGCTCCTATAACAGTNCCTGTNGGTCCAGAAACTCTTGGTAGAATATTNAATGTTGTTGGTGATCCAGTTGATGATGGTAANCCAGTCAANTCTAAAACAACTCTTCCNATTCATAGAGATGCTCCTGANTACGTAGANCAATCNACTTCTGCNGATATATTAGTTACAGGCATAAAAGTAGTTGATCTNTTAGCTCCTTACGCCAANGGNGGTAAAATTGGNCTNTTTGGTGGTGCAGGTGTNGGTAAAACAGTTCTAATTATGGAGCTGATTAATAANGTTGCTAAGGCACATGGNGGTTACTCNGTATTCGCNGGAGTTGGTGAAAGAACACGAGAGGGTAACGACCTTTTTCATGAGATGGTTGAATCAGGNGTTATTGTNCCNGATGGCCCAGGNTCTAAAGCNGCATTAGTATATGGACAAATGAANGAGCCTCCTGGAGCNAGAGCNAGNGTTGCTNTAACAGGTTTAACACTNGCTGAGTACTTTAGAGANCAAGAAGGTCAAGACGTTCTTTTCTTTGTGGATAATATATTTAGNTTTACACAGGCTGGNTCAGAGGTNTCTGCGCTNTTGGGNAGAATTCCNTCTGCTGTGGGTTATCAACCTACTNTNGCAACTGACATGGGAGCCTTACAGGAAAGAATTACAACAACAACTAAAGGTTCTATTACNTCTGTNCAAGCNATNTATGTTCCNGCTGANGACTTNACAGATCCAGCNCCTGCAACTTCTTTTGCTCACTTGGANGCAACAACTGTTTTATCTAGACAAATTGCAGAAATTGGTATTTATCCTGCTGTTGACCCNCTTGATTCTACTTCNAGAATGTTAGANCCAAGAATTGTTGGTGAAGAACATTATAATGTTGCTAGACANGTNCAAGANGTTCTTCAGCAATATAAATCTCTTCAAGATATNATAGCAATATTAGGAATGGACGANCTATCAGAAGAAGATAAATTAGTTGTNAATAGAGCTAGAAANATACAAAGATTNTTATCTCAACCATTNCANGTAGCTGAAGTTTTCACNGGTTCACCTGGTGTTTTGGTTCCATTNGANGAGACAATCAAAGGTTTTAAAGCTATAGCAGATGGTGAATATGANGATCTACCTGAAGCTGCNTTTTATATGGTTGGTACAATTGATGAAGCGATAGCAAAATCTAAAAAATTAGCCAAAGATGCTGCTTAAAACTNTAATTTGTTATCNAGAGGTTTAGATGTCAGAAACAACTAATTTAGAAATAGTAACCCCTTCAATGGTNATTGTTTCTGAACNNGTAGAAATGGTTGTCGTNCCAGGNGCTGACGGNCAAATTGGTGCNNTGCCNAGGCATTCTAAAATNATGTCNACCCTTCATAGNGGNATTGTGGATATTTTCCATGATAATAAAATTTCTTCTAGNGTAATGATTGATGGNGGCATTGTAGAAATNAATGAGAATTCTGTTATTATACTGGCAGAAAGAGCAGAAAAACTAGATAAAGCAAATAAGCAAATTTTAGAAGAAAAACTTTCAGACTATAAATCTCAAGAAAAAGATCCTGATCCCAATGTATCTAGTTTAGCTCTTAAAAACTCTTCATTCATATCTGCTGTAATTGAAAATATTAATTAATTTACTTAGGTAATATTTTTTCTATCTTAGAACCTATTTTTAATAGCCTGTCATCATGATTGTTAGATGCATTTAACATAATACCTATTGGCATATCATCTTTAGTATATGGCAAAGATAGACTGCATCCATTCATGTAATTAGCAAGTGTCGTATTCTTAAGTGAGATAAAATTTACCTTATCGTAGAATTCCTCATTTTCACAATCTTTAATTAGGGGAGGTATAATGGAAACTGTTGGTAATAGTAAAAAATTATTCCCCAAAAAATTATTAAATTGATCTATTAATTTTTTTCTCTCTTCACAAAGTTTAACATATTCTACTGCTGTAACTTGATTGGCTCTATCCATACGTCTGGAAACATTTGGATCTATTAAATTTTTTTTACTAGTAAATGCTTCAAAATATTCAGCTTGAGATTCTACTGCTGCAAATTGCCATAAAGGAACTTTTTGATATTTGTCCAAAAGAGGGATATCACTTTCTAAGATATCAAAGCCACTTTCAATTATTTTATTCTTTGCTGCCTCAAATCCCTCTTCGACTTTTGCATCTATATTTTCAAAACCAAAATTTTTAGGGACAATTATTTTTATATTATTTATATNTGNATCATAAGGTTGNAGAGTGGTTTNGTTCCGCATTGTTTCAAAACCTAATTTACAATGNTTTACGTCTTTTGCCATTAACCCAACGCTATCCAAACTTGTTGANAAAACAAGCGCNCCTTTTCTTGAGATACTATCTTGGGTTGGTTTAAAACCAGTTATACCAGTAAATGCTGCGGGTATTCTGGTAGATCCACCAGTATCTGTTCCAATTGTAATGTCTGAAACTCCAAGAGCTATTGATACGGCACCTCCCGAGGTTGAGCCACCAGGAACTGCGTTTTTAAAAATTGGATTAGAGGGTGTTCCATAATGAGGATTTATACCCAAGCCAGAGTANGCTAANTCTGTCATATTAGTATGACCTAGAAGTAAGCCTCCAGCATTTCGAATCAAAGAAATGCATTTTGCATCTTTTTGAGCATCTTTATCGTTTATAAATTTCGTTCCTCCTTTAGTNTTATATCCTTTGACATCAAATAAATCTTTTACAGATATTATTAGTCCTTTTAGTTTACCTTCCTTAACTGTATTAATTTTATCCAATTGTTCGTTAAAATCTTTCTCGAAAAGTTGTGTAAAAATATATTCAAACNTCNTNGGATCATTTTGAATTTTTTTTAATATCTTATTAACTTTNTTAATTAGAATTTCGGATTTAAAATTATNTTTTCTCATTATTTTTATGTATGTGTTGCATTAAAATTATTTAAGATAGGAATAAATATCTTATTTATTTTTTCATAAACATCTTTCTTAAAAAAGATAGCTTTTTTAGGTAAATGTTCAGGATTGAGCCATATCCAATTTTTAAATTCCGGATGTTTTGTATTAATATTAATTTCCTTATCATCTCCTAAAAAATGAAATAAAAGCCATCTTTGTTTTTGACCTCTATATTTACCCTCCCAAAGTTTGTCTGCCAGTGGTAGTGGTATGTCATAATATATCCATTCTGGATATTCACTGACGAATTCAACATTAACAATACTAGTTTCTTCCTTTAATTCTCTAAAGCCAGCTTCAAGTGGAAGTTCTCCATTATCAATCCCACCTTGTGGGAGTTGCCATGCTTCAGCTTTATTATCAAGACGTTGACCACAAAATACCTGACCTGATTTGTTAAAAACCATAAGACCTANACATGANCTATAAGGTCTTTCTAAAAGTGGNATTTTTGTAATTGGCATTATNGATTTCTGACAGTATCGTTTTCGTTGATGTNAACAGATTGATTTATAAATGCAGTTGAGGTCTTTTTGANCTTATTACTAAACAGATTAATACCTTTAATTAGATCAACTGCTCTTGAAATTTGGTTATCTTGTAAAAGCTTTTCGGAAGGAGTGATCTCAGATTTTTTATTGTCTTTTGTTTTTGTTGTACTATCCTTTTTATCTAATGCACCTCTAAGATTTTCTTCACGTCCTCTTTCCAATTCTTCTTTTTTTAATTCAGTTATACCTGCCTCTACTTTAATGTCTGGCTCTATTCCTTTTGCTTGAATTGAAACTCCACTCGGTGTGTAATATCTAGCTGTTGTTAGGCGCATTGCCCCATTACCTGGAAGTGGTATTATTGACTGAACAGAACCTTTACCAAAACTTCTAGTTCCAACTATTATTGCTCTAGCATGGTCCTTCAGAGCACCGGCAACTATTTCACTAGCAGACGCTGAGCCGCTATTAATTAAAACTATAAGAGGTTTGCCGTTTATAATGTCACCTTTCTTAGCAAAGACTCTTGAAGTATCATCTGCTTTTCTACCTTGGGTAGACACAATTGCTCCTTGATTAAGAAACGTGTCAGTAACAGAAATTGATTGATCTAAAAGTCCTCCAGGATTATTTCTTAAATCAAGTATCAGACCTTGAAATTTATCCCCTAATTCTTTTTTAATTTCATTAATAGATTTTTCCATTCCTGTAGTCGTAGTGTTTGAAAAGGTTGTTAGCCTGACATAGCCGATATTATTTATAATCTCATGTTTAACGGATCTTATTTTTATAACATCTCTTATGATTTCAACGTCAAAAGGATCCTTTTGCCCACGGACAACTGTTATTGTAATTTTGCTTTTAACAGGTCCTCTCAGTCTAGATACTGCTTCGTTAATTGNAAGACCTTTGATTGATTCCCCNTTAATNCCTANAATTAAATCNCCAGGTTGTATNCCGGCATTNGCTGCAGGTGTNTCATCAATAGGAGANACGACTTTTACAAAGCCCCNNTCCATNGTAATTTCTATACCTAANCCCCCAAAGGTTCCCTTTGTTTTNACTTGCATATCTTTATATGACTCAGGGCTTAAATATGAAGANTGAGGNTCTAAAGATTGAAGCATNCCNGAAATGGCTGATTCTATTAATTCTTTATCTGTAATCTCTTCTACATATTGTTCTTGAACTCTTTGAAAAACATCACCAAATAAATTTAGCTGTTTGTATGTTTCTTGACGATTATTTTGGGCACTTACACTATTTAAAGAAACATAAAGAAAACTTAAAAAAAATAACAAAGCTATAAAAAAGCTATGATTTTTATTTAATNTAATTTTAAGCATTTAAATAAAATCCTAAATCTAGTAATTTTCTGTTTAAAAATAATTATAGAAGATAATTAAAGTAGTCACTATATAAAAATTATCTTTTTAATAATGATACACCATTCATAGAACTAGGCAATTTTATAGACATAAGTTCTAGTATTGTTGGACCAATATCAGCAAGTTTTCCATTTTTTAATTTTAAATTACTATTTGGTGATATAAGGATAAGAGGAACTTTATTACAAGTATGTGATGTGTGTGGCATTTTAGTTTCNGTGTCGAGCATGGTCTCACTATTNCCATGGTCAGCAGTAAGTAACATAATCCCATTAAGGCTATCTATAACTCCTTTTATATTACCTACACACTTATCAACAGTCTCAACTGCTTTTATTGTAGCTTTCAAATCACCCGTGTGACCAACCATGTCAGGGTTTGCAAAGTTAGCAATAATAAGATCATATTTTTTACTTTTAAGAGCCTTTATTAATTCAAATTCTACTTGGTCAGCAGACATTTCAGGTTTCAAGTCATAAGTGGCTACCTTTGGAGATGGAACCATTATTCTTGTTTCTCCAGGATAGACTGTTTCTTTACCTCCATTAAAAAAAAAAGTAACGTGAGGATATTTCTCTGTTTCTGCCAACCTAAGTTGTTTGAGATTTGCCTTAGAAATAATTTCTCCAAGTGTGTTCTGAATTTCTTCACTTGTAAAAATGCTATCCATGAATTTTGAAATTTCCGTTGAATATTCTGTCATTCCCAAATTATTTGTCAAAACTGGTGTATTAACAGTTTTTGAAAATTTATCAAAACCAGGGTTTATAAATGGCATGAGTAATTCTCTTACCCTATCAGCTCTGAAGTTAATCATCATGAGGCTGTCGCCTTCCGATATTCCTTTGTAATCACCTATGACTGTAGGTGAAATAAACTCATCAGTTTCTTTACTTTCATAGGCTTTCCGAATAGCAGTGCTTATATCAACTTCTTTTCTTGTATATTTACCATACGCGATTAGATCAAAAGATTTTTTAACTCTATCCCATCTATTATCCCGGTCCATGGCAAAATATCTTCCAACTAGGGTTACTATCTTNATTGATTTTGGAAGTTGGGATTCAAATTCTTTGATCAAATGACCTAATTGTTTTGGGGAGCTATCTCTTCCATCTGAAAAAATGTGTAATACTGTTTTTAAATTTTTTTCATGTAATAATTTTGCCATTCCAATGATATGATTGTAATGCGAATGGACACCGCCATCACTACATAATCCAAGTAAATGGATTGTTTTATCTTTGTTATGATTTGATAAAAATTTTTGAAACTTTTTATTTATTTTTATCTGATCATCTAAAAATGCTCTATTTATTTTTGGTAAAGTTTGAAGAACAACTCTACCTGATCCTAGGTTCATGTGACCNACTTCTGAATTTCCAACTTGGCCTTTGGGTAAGCCAACAGCTTCACCGGAAGCATCCAAGGTTGAGCAAGGATAATTTTTAGATAGAAAATCAAAATTAGGTGTTTGAGCAAGTTCTACTGCATTAAATTCTGATTTTTTGTCTAGTCCCCAACCATCCATTATACATAAGACTATGGGATTATTTTGTGTCTTATTCATAAATTAACCTTCAATCTTAACTATTTGTGATAGGGATGACCCTGAATAATAGTTTCTATCCTATATATTTGTTCAGCAATCATCATCTTTACCATTTGATGTGGCCAAGTTAGTTTTCCAAATGCAATAATTTTATCCGCACTCTTTTTTATTTGATCACCATTTCCAAATGCTCCACCAATTGCAAAGTTTATAAACGCAGTATTGTCATTTTTCCAATTAAGTACCATTTCGGCTAATTCAGGACTAGTTAGATTTTCACCTTGCTCATCTAATAAGACGAGTTTCCCATTTGAGGGTGTTGAGCTTATTAATTTTAGCCCTTCTTCTTCTATCTTTTTTTGCTTATTATTGAGTTTTACCTCATATTGTTTAATCTCAATATTTTTAATTCTTTTTAAATATTTAAAAGTGATTACATCTTCTTGTTGACTTTTTGTTTTACCAATTGCTGAAATAATATATTTCATTTTTAATTTTTAATTATATCAGAAGTAATTTCCTCAACACTTTTTTCCCACATTTTTTCTAAACTATAAAAATCTCTTACTTCAGGACGAAAAATATGAACCAAAATATCGTTTGCATCAATTAACACCCAATCACCATTTGACATTCCCTCAGGTGAAGGTGTTTTGATACCTGCTTCTTTATACTTCTTTATTAAATTATTTGCCATAGCAGTAACTTGTCTAACAGTATTGCCACTAGCTACTATCATATAATCTGCAATACTACTCCTTCCAACAAGGTCTATGCTGACGATATCAATGCCTTTATCATTTTCTAAAGATTTCAAGGTAAACTCTAATAATTGTTTAGAGGATAAAGTTTTTGGTTTTTTCATTTAATATTATTCCATTATAGTTAAGTTATTAATTTTACGTATTTCTGTTGATGAGACTGCTAATAATTTATTTTTAATAAAAACCCAGATAGGTTTATTATAATTAAATATAATTTTACTTTTTGATGTTTTAAGTCTTTTCCCAAGGTGTCTCGTTTTTTGAGTATTTATAAATGAGCTTAAAAATCCTGGCCTAGAAATTACCGCAACATAAACTCCTTGAGCGATTGATGTTGGATAGAGCCATTTATTAAAATTATCTAATATATCGCTACCCATTAACCAAACAAATTTAGCTTTTCTTGACTTACTATTTAAAAAACAAACAGTTTCATAAGAGGCATAAAGTTTATTTTTTTCTTCCAAATCCAGTACTTTTATATATGAAAATTTATGTGTTAATAGCCTAGCATAAGCTAATCTTTTGTCAAAACACTCCATTTCGAGGGTGGATTTGAGCCTGTTTTGAGGAGCGACAAGCCACCAAATTTCATCTAAGCCAAGATTTTTTTTTGCAGTGTCACTAATATGAAGATGNCCTTCATGAGCAGGGTTGAATGATCCGCCAAGAATACCAACTTTTCTATTTCTATTAAACGAGTAACATTTGGGAATATTATTTTTAAAAGAAGCTTTGAAATTATTAATCACGTATTTGATCGTTCCCTCTAACCATGTATTTAAAGCTAGTTAATTGAGCTGCGCCTACAGGTCCACGTGCGTGTATTCTTCCAGTAGAAATGCCAATTTCGGCACCCATACCAAACTCTCCACCATCTGCAAATTGAGTTGATGCATTATGCATTACTATAGCACTATCAACATTAGATAAAAAAGTTTCAGCAGTAACTTTATTCTCTGTAATTATAGAATCAGTATGGCTAGAAGAATATTTATTTATATGATTAATAGCACCTGTAATTCCATCAACTACCTTCACAGAAAGAATGGCATCAAGATATTCGGTTTTCCAGTCAATTTCAGTTGCTAGTTCAATGGAATTAAAAATTTTTTTTATGTNGCTGTCCCCCTTAATATGACAACCTTCCTCAATTAATTTATTGATAATAATTGGAGCAAATTTTTCACTAATTTTTCTATCAATTAATAAGGTTTCTAAGGCGCCACATATACCAGTTCTTCTCATTTTAGAATTAACAATTATTTTAATTGCTTTATTAAAATCTGCATCTTTATCTACGTATAAATGACAGATACCTTCAAGATGTGCAAATACTGGAACTCTCGCTTCCGTTTGTACTTTTTCAACTAATGACTTTCCTCCCCTTGGGATTATAACGTCAATTTCACCTGTAGATCTTAACATTGCCGTTACCAATTCCCTATCTGTGTTTTCTATCACCTGAACAGCTTCTGAAGGTAAACCAGCTTCTTTCAAACCATCTTGAAGACATTTAGCAAGTATTATAGATGAGTGAATCGAATCAGATCCTCCCCTGAGAATAACCGAATTACCTGATTTTATACATAAACTGCCAGCATCTATGGTCACGTTTGGTCTGGATTCATATATAATACCAATAACTCCAAGCGGAACTGAAACTCGAGATATATCTAAACCATTTGGTCTTTTCCATCTTGAAATNTCAACACCAAGAGGATCATCTATTTCAGCAATTTGTTTTAAGCCNTCAATAATATCTTGTATTCTTTTATCATTTAGAAAAAGTCTATCCACAAAAGCACTCGACACCTTTTTCTCTTTTGCATTATCTAAATCAATTTTATTAGCATCCAATATTGCTAATTTATTCTTTTCGATAAATTTTGCGGTATTTAATATGGCTAAATTTCTTTTTTTAGCATCACTAACTGAGATAACTTTGAAGGCTTTTTTTGACTTCTGATTAATTCTTCTTATGTACTCTTGGTTATTGTAACTCATAAACTGTTCTCTTATTTTTTCTCAAGCACNAAATCATCTCTATGTACTACTTCATCNTTACCTCTATATCCTAGAATTTTTTCAATATTTTCACTTTTTGATCCTTTAATTAATTCAACCTCTGAATTATTAAAGTGAGTCAAGCCAGTACCTACAAAGGTTTCATTTTGATCTATAATTTTAATTAAATCACCCTTCTCATAATGACCCTCAGTTTTCACAATACCAGCGGGTAAAATAGAAAACCCTTTTTTTATAGCCTGGGTTGCTCCATTATCTATTATGATTTTGCCTTTTGCGTGTAGAGCGCCAGATATCCACTGTTTTCTTAAGTTTAAAGGATGATCTTTGGCCTTAAACCAACTAAAAGTCTTTTCATTTTCTTCTAATTTTAATAGTGGATTATCTAATCGTCCATCACAAATAATCATATGACATCCTGCGTTCATTGATATTTTAGCGGCTTCAATTTTTGTTACCATGCCACCTGATGAAATCTTACTATTTGCTGGTCCTGCCATAGATTCTATTTCAGTTGAAATTTCTGTAACTTCTTCAATGAGAGTGGCATTTTTATTCTTATTAGGATCAGAAGAATATAGGCCATTAATGTCTGATAGTAATATAAGAAGGTCTGCACTGCACATTTGTGCAACACGTGCTGCTAATCTATCATTGTCACCAAATTTTATTTCTTCAGTAGAAACCGTATCGTTTTCATTGATTACAGGTATAACCCCAAGTTCAAGAAGTTTTATTAAAGTTGCCCTAGCGTTTAAATGTTTTCGTCTGGTTTCTGTATCGTCAGGAGCTAGTAAGATTTGAGCTACATTCAAGCCATGTTCTAGCATAACTTCTTTCCAAGCGTGGGCTAAACTTATTTGTCCAGTAGCTGCTGCTGCTTGTTTTTCATCAAGTGTTAGATTGTTTTTTAGACTTAATTGTTTTTTTCCTAGGGCAATAGAACCAGAGGAAACAATGATTACCTCTTTGTTTAATCTGATCAAATTAAAAATATCTATAGCCAGTGTTTCTAACCATTTCTTTCTAAGCGTTCCCTTTTCTTTATCAATTAAAAGAGCAGAGCCAATCTTTATTATTATTCTCTTTGATGTTTGAATTAGATTATTTTTTTTCATTTTTATAATTTATGGAGACCATGAAACATTTTGCAGTTGATTACGGTTATCCTCTGTTTCTGAAATTGCGACAATAAGATCTTGAGCTTCTCTTATTAAATTTGTGATATTCTCTCCCGAGACAGCAGATATACAAATAACTTTTTTTATATTAAGATTTTTAAGTTTTTTCTTAGCTAAATCAATTGTGGTTTTATCCACTGCATCGATTTTATTTAAAACAATGATTTGTTTCTTCGTAGATAAACTTTCGTCGTAGGCTTTTATTTCATTAATTATCGTTGAATAATCATTAATTATGTCTTTGCTAGTAATATCGATTAGATGAATTAGCCCTTTGCAGCGCTCAACATGTCCTAAAAATCTATGTCCCAATCCGTGCCCTTCGTGAGCCCCTTTAATTAAACCTGGAATATCAGCTACTACAAATTCCTTATTATCTTGGTTAACAACGCCTAAGTTAGGATGCAATGTTGTAAAAGGGTAGTCTGCTATCTTAGGTTTTGCAGATGTAATTCTGGAAAGAAGGGTACTTTTACCAGCATTTGGTAGTCCAACTAACCCAATGTCTGCGATAAGCTTTAACCGTAACCAGACCCACTTTTCTTCTAAAGGGCCACCTGGTTGAGATTTTCTAGGAGCCTGATTTGTGGATGTTTTGAAAAAAGCATTACCTTTACCGCCTTCTCCTCCTTTGGCAAGTGTAACTTTTTGCCCAATTTNTGTCATGTCTGCAAGGATAAAATTGTTGGTTTCATCTAAAATTTGAGTTCCAAGAGGTAAGCGAAGAATTAAATCTTTACCACTTATTCCGCTTCTATCTCTACCTTTACCCCCTTCGCCTGGTCTCGCTTTAAAATGTTGTTGGTAACGAAAATCGATAAGTGTGTTTAAGCCATCTGTACATTCTGCAATTATGTCACCACCGCGGCCACCATTGCCTCCGTCNGGTCCTCCAAAAGGCACATGTGCCTCTCTTCTAAAAGAAATAGACCCTGGTCCACCGTGACCACTGGCAATATATATTTTGGCTTGATCCAAAAATTTCATAATAAAAATCTATTATATACTAATAAATATGGAAAGANTTTTCAGATATATAAAAATTAATTTTANATANACTGTANNTNATNNTGGAANNNTTATTCAGCNGCCTGTTTTGCTGGNTCNACAGACACAAACATNTTATTTTTTTGCTCTTTAAACTTAACNTGNCCTTCAACTAAAGAGAAAATNGTATGATCTTTACCCATGCCAACGTTTAAGCCAGGATGATACTTNGTNCCTCTTTGTCTNATNATTATNTTTCCAGGAATTACAGCNTCACTACCAAANTTTTTNACGCCNAGNCTTCTTCCAGCTGAATCTCTTCCATTCCTNGANCTACCNCCTGCTTTTTTNTGTGCCATCTATAAATCCTTTACTTATCTTTAGTAGTTGATTTCTTAGTTTTNTTGTNTGTNCCAGTNTTGCTATCANCTTTNGTTTTAGTAGTTGATTTAGACTTTTTTTCAACTTTTACATTAGTATCGGTTGCTTTGGCTTTGCCCTCAACTTTAGTTTTTGATTCTTTTGACTTGGCTACAGCTTTTTTTGGAGTAAGTTTAAGACCACCAGTTTCTGCAATATCAATGATTTTTAAGAGGGTTAAGTCTTGTTTATGACCTTGTTTCCTACGACTGTTTTTTCTTCTTCTTTTGTAAATCATAGTAATCTTGGGCCCTCGTGTTTGTCTAACAACTTGGGCCATTACGGCTGCGTCATTAATTAGAGGGTTCCCAACAGTAACTTTTTTACCTTCACCTAACATTAATACATTACCAAGAACAACTTGGTCACCATCATTAGCCTTAAGCTTTTCAACTAAAACAACATCATTCTTTTCAACACGATACTGTTTTCCGCCGGTTTTAACTACTGCATACATTTTATTATTCCGAAAATTTAATTATAACAACTATACAATAAGTTATAGATTCATAACATAGAGATAATTGTTCTGGGAATATAGCTTTCCATAACAATCTGTCAAGGATTTTAGACAAATAGTTAGGCCAATAATTTGAGTTTATTTAGTTTCTAATAACAATAATGGATCTAAGCGTTGATCAAACCAATTAACTCTCCAATCTAAGTGGGGCCCCGTTGATCTTCCTGTAGAAC
>NZHB01000022.1 GCA_002691185.1 SAR116 cluster bacterium
TTCAATAACAGAAACAACAATATTTGATGGGACTGCAACTAAAATGAAATCGAGGTCTTCTTTTACGTCTAGTAAACTTGGGTAAGCTTTTATGCCTTGTACCGTATCTCTATTAGGATTAATTGGGAAAATACCACCTGAAAATTTTTGTTCGATCATATGAGCCAAAGGACGACCACCAATCCTACCCTTATTATCAGAGGCACCAACAATGGCTATAGACTTTGGAGACATTATTTCATTCAGTGTTGTCATTATCTGACCTTTATGTGTCATGGTGTTTAAAAATTTATTTAATGTACATTAAATAATAAACTTGTTAAATGAAACATAATAATTAGTTAAAAATTTGAAATAAATGCCAAGAATTTTAATTCTAACTTGCTTTATACAAACGCTTTCCATGATTGGTTTTGCCATTTGGCCAATATATCTTATTGATCTTCAATCACAGTGGAATTTATCTAACAGTGAAGCTGGTTGGATAAGCGGCTCATTTTATATTGGATATGTTGTTGCTACACCATTTTTAGTCAGCTTAACAGATACTTATGATGCTAGAAAACTATATTCTATTTCTTGTATTATAGGATCCATAGGCTTATTGCTTTTTTCTGTTTTTGCTTCTAACGCTGTAAACGCATCAGTTTTTTGGTCATTAGTTGGTGTTGGACTTGCTGGAACTTATATGCCTGGCTTACAAATTCTCAACTCTAGACTTAATAAAGATGCAAGAGAAAAGTTTGTCGCAGTTTATACTGCTTTTTTCGGGTTAGGTGTTGCACTTTCTTTTTCTTTATTTGGAATTTTAAAGAATTATAATATTAATTGGGAAAACTCTTTTCTATTAGCTTCTTTTATTCTGTTTGTTAGTGCTTTTCCATTATTATTATTTTCAGGAAAAGAAATTGAAAAGCGACAGCCAAAACCTTACCAAGGCATCATAATAGTGCTTATTTCAGTTCTCAAAACTTTTAGAAACAAAAAAGCGTCTCCTTTTATTCTTGGGTATGGAGGTCATACCTACGAGTTATTTGGATTTAGAAGTTGGACTTTTCCCTGTATGATTTTTCTTTCTAGTCACTTTAATGTCTCTGCTAGTGATGCTTTTATTGCCAATAGTATTGGATTAATGGGCTTAATAGGAATTTTTACTTCTATATATGGAGCTAAATATTGCATTGGAAAAGATAGAGCTAAAGTAGTTTCAAACATGGGTATGTTATGCTTCTTTGGATCAATTCTAACTGCGATTTCTTTTTGGCTGAGTTTTTGGATGGCTCTTTTGATGCTTTTCATTTATAATGCTCTAATTACATTAGACTCAGGTTCTTTAACAACCGGAACAGTTGTCAATGGAGAAGCACATGATAGGGGTGTAAGATTAGCACTTCATTCAATGGTAGGCTTTTTGGGTGGTGCAATAGGCGGACCGGTGGTAGGTTTTGTCTTAGACAATTTTGGAGGGCAAACCAGTCATCTGGCTTGGTTTATATCATTTCTATGCTTGGGTTTAGGATCTCTTGTTTCAGCCTTGACATTTAAATATTACTTTTTCAAATATAAAGAACAGAATTAAAATTACCTACAACAACGGAGATACTAATATGAATACCAAAATATTGCTAAATGAACGCCCACATGGTGAACCTAATTTAGGTAATTTTAAAACAGTAAAAGAAGAAACAAGAACACCTAAAGATGGTGAGGTCCTTTTAAAAACAATTTATATGTCATTAGATCCTTATATGCGAGGTAGAATGAACGATGCCAAAAGCTATGCAAAGCCTGTTGAAATTGGAGAAGTAATGGAAGCAGGTGCTTTAAGTCAAGTAATAGAGAGTAAATCAAAATTCTTTAAAGTTGGTGATTTTGTAGAAGGCAGGACAGGATGGCAAGATAACCCCACTGTTGATGAAACAAAACTAAGGATAATTGACCCTGACATGGCACCTCTTTCCACTTCTATAGGTGTTTTAGGAATGCCTGGAACCACAGCATATGTTGGTNTGCATAACTTTGCCAAACCCCAAAAAGGAGAAACATTAGTTGTNTCAGCAGCNAGTGGGGCTGTAGGCTCAACTGTTGGACAAATTGGNAAAATTTATGGATGTAGAGTTGTNGGNGTAGCAGGCACAGATGANAAGTGTGAGTTCACCAAGAAAGAGCTTGGTTTCGATGATTGTGTGAATTATAAAGACCCTGANTTTAAAGAAAAACTTAAATTTGCTTGCCCTGANGGNATTGANATTTATTGGGAGAATGTTGGTGGTATAACNTTTGANACTGTNTTACCTCTTTTAAATGATTATGCAAGAATNCCAGTNTGTGGNCTTATTAGTTTATACAATGCCACGAGTTTAAAAGGAGGAGAACAAGACAGGTTACCATTACTTTTTAGNCAAATACTNACAAAAAGAATGATGATTAANGGTTTTATAGTTTTTAATCATTATGACCAAAGAGAANAGTCAATTTTGGNCCTNTCAAAATGGATTAAAGAAGGCAAAATTAAATATAAAGAAGATTTTGTTGATGGCTTAGAAAATGCTCCAAANGCTTTTATAGGATTATTAAATGGTAAAAACTTNGGCAANTTAGTTGTTCGAGTTAATCCCGACCCTACTTTATAAATATTCAAAATAAGATTTTAATTTAAACTATCAAAATTTTTGTTTTGTTTAACTAAATCTTCTAGTAATTTCGGAGGAGCCCAAAACCTTGGGTTTTCTTCTGAATATTTTTGAATATTTTTCAAAATCTTATCTAATCCAATCATATCCGCATATTTCATTGGACCACCCCTCCATTTAGGAAATCCATAGCCATTGGTAAAAACAACATCGATATCTGATGGTTTTAACGCTATTTTTTCGCTTAAAATTTTAGTTCCCTCATACACCATAGCAGCAATATATTTATCTAATATTTCCGTATCATCAAATTTTTTAGGGGTTATTCCAACTCTTTCTCTTTCCTGTTCACAAATTATTTCTATTTCTGGATTAGGAGTTAGAAAAGGAACATCTTCACCGTATAAATAATATCCTTTTGAGGTTTTTTGACCAAACCAACCTCTTTCGCATACTCTATCAGGAATTTCTACATATCTGTCATCCTTATGTCTGAATGGTGCTTTTCTTTTTCTTGTTGCCCACCCAATATCACCACCAGCCAAATCAATTACCTGGAAAATTCCCATAGCACACCCAAATTCTCTTATTACTTTATCAACATGGAAGGGGCTTGCTCCATCTTCAACCATGTGATAAGTCCCAATTAAGTATTTTGAAAGAATTCTATTACCTATAAAACCATCACATACTCCTGATCTTACGGGTACCTTTTTCATTTTTTTTGCTAAGTTGAATGCAGTAGCGGCAGTATCTTTAGATGTTTTTTCTGCTACCACAACTTCTAAAAGTTTCATAATGTTAGCTGGAGAGAAGAAATGTAAACCAATAACCCTAGTTGGATCGTCTACAACTGAGGCAATCTCATTAACGTTTAAGTAGCTAGTATTTGAAGCTAAAATACATTCTTTACTACAAATCTGATTTAATTTCATAAAGACTTCTTTTTTAACATCCATATTTTCAAATACAGCCTCTATTATTAAGTCCCTATCTTTAAGATCAGAAAAATCAGTCGTTGCAGAGAAGAGATCCATAATTTTTTGTTTTTGTTCAGTTGAAATTCTATTCAAATTAACGCTTCTATCGTAAGTGGAATTAATTTTTGCTTTGGCTTTTTGAATAGCCTCATCATTTTGTTCAACCATAATTACATCAAATCCTGCATTCATAGCAGCCATAGAAATTCCAGTCCCCATGGTACCACCACCAATTATACCAATTTTTTTAAGTTCAATCGGTGTGCCGTCTTTTAACTCTGGTATTTTTGTATTAGCTCTTTCTGCAAAAAAGGAATGTATTAAACCCTGTCTTTGTGGACTTTGAATACACTCTTCAAATAATTTTCTTTCATTTGAAATAGCCTCTGCAAAATCTAATTTAATGCCCTCTTCTACAGATTTTATGATAGCATGAGGAGAAAACAAATTTTTGTATTTTTTTGATGCTGTATCTTTAAATTTTAGAATTANTTCACTTATTTCTTTTGGGTCACTAATTTTATTTTGTAACTGAGAAGTTGGTCTTGGTTTAAACCCATCATTAATTAATTTCTTAGCATATTCAATACCATTATCTATAGTATTATTATTATCAGCAATCTCATCTATAATGCCTGCAGACAAAGCTTCTTTAGCTGGAACGTGTTTGCCAGTAAGCATCATATCTAAAGCCATATCAACTCCACATAATCGTGGAAGTCTTTGTGTTCCTCCAGCACCAGGTAGAATTCCAAGCAAAACTTCGGGCAATCCAACTTTGGTGTTTGGAGCTGCGATTCTGTAATGTGCTGACATTGCAACTTCTAACCCACCACCAAGCGGAGTTCCATGCAATGATGCGACAACTATTTTATTAAGATTTTCAATTTTATCGCAAATGTTTCCTAAAATTGGGGCGTCTACTTTTTTTCCAAACTCTTTTATATCTGCCCCTGCAAGGAAGGTTCTCTCTGGAGCTGCAATAACAATCGCTTTAATTTTTTCATTAGAAGAGAGTTTTTCTACAGTATCAAAAAGTCCAATTCTCACAGCGGCACTTATTGCATTAACTGGTGGATTTGAAATTTCTATAAGTGCAATTTCTTCAATAATTTTGAGTTCTACTACTGACATTTCTACCCTCTACTTATTTTATTTTTTGCTTCAATATATTCATTATGAATTTTCTTAACCAATTCTTCTGCAGGTAAGATATTTTTTACAACCGAAATACCTTGACCCGACCCCCAAATATCCTTCCAACTTTTTGGCTTTGAAGCACCTGAGCTAAAATTCATCTTACTTGAGTCACTAACCTCGAGATTATCTGGGTCCAAACCTTGGGCCTTGATTGATCCTTTTAAATAATTACCATGAACACCAGTAAATAAGTTAGTATAAACAATATCATCTGCATTTGATTCAGTAATCATTTGCTTATAAGCATTATCTGCATTTGCTTCATTTGTAGCAATAAAAGCTGATCCAATATAAGCCAAATCAGCACCCATTGCCTGAGCTGCCAAAACAGCTCCACCATTTGCAATGGAACCTGATAATAAGAGCGGACCATTAAACCACTCTCTTATTTCTTGTATCAAGGCAAATGGAGACAAAGTTCCTGCATGTCCTCCAGCTCCAGAAGCAACAGCAACCAAACCATCTGCTCCTTTATCTATAGCTTTTTTTGCAAAAAAATTATTAATAATATCATGCAAAACTATCCCTTTGGCTTGATGGGCAACCTCATTAACCTCAGGCCTTGCACCCAGTGAAGTTATCCATATTGGAGCATTCCACTTAGCGCATATATCGATATCTTTTTCTAACCTAACATTAGACTTATGAACAATATGATTCACAGCATAAGGCGCTGCCGGATTATCTGGATTTTGTTGATTATATCTATCTAACTCTTCATTAATTTTTTTTAACCATATATTTAACATATTTGGTTCACCTTCTTCTTCTCTTGCATTTAAACAAGGGAAAGAACCGACAATACCAGCCTTACACTGAGCTATCACCAAATCAGGGTTAGAAATAATAAAAAGTGGAGATCCAATCACTGGAATTTTAAGCTTATCTAAAGGNGGNATTAATGACAACTTAATCTCCTGTTNATTAATAAAATCTTAAAAGAGAGATTTAACACTTTAATCAAAAAATTTTCAAATAATTAGTTACAAATTTTAGAAATCTTATTACTATATAAATATATTAAANNAGAGGTTAATATGATTTTAAGTAAAGAAGATTTAAAAAAATTTGACGAGGATGGTTACCTATTTTTTCCAGAAATGTTCAACTCTGATGAAGCCGCTTTGTTAAAACAAGAAGCTGAAAAAGTTTATTCCGAGGATAGAAAAGAGGTTTGGAAAGAGAGTAGCGGCGTAGCAAGAACAGCTTTTNCTGCTCATAAATATAACGAAGCTTTCAGAAGATTAGGCGCTCACCCAAGATTAATAGAACCTGTTTCTCAAGTATTAGATGGTGATNTCTACATGCACCAATTCAAATTAAATGCTAAAGCTGCCTTCGACGGCGCAGTTTGGCAGTGGCANCANGACTATGGGACATGGAAAAGAGATGACGGCATGCCAGAACCAAGAGCAATGAATATAGCCGTTTTTCTTGATGATGTAACTGCTGCTAATGGCCCATTACTATTCATTCCAGGAAGTCATAAAACAGGCGTTATAGACGCAGGACATGATTTAGAAACTACTAGTTACCCATTATGGACATTAGACAATGAAAAAGTTTTGGAACTAGCAGAAAGAGGAGGATGCGTTGCACCAACCGGCCCAGCTGGTAGCATGTTAATGTTTTCGTCCTTACTCGTACATGCAAGTCCACCAAATATATCTCCTTTTGGACGTAGCATAGTTTATCTATCATTATGCCATGTGGATAATCATATTCAAAAGTTTAATAGAGATGAGTGGATTGCTCATCGTGATTTCACACCAATTTCAAAACTTAACGATAATTGTTTGGACGAACTTATTAGTCAAAGTTTAACAGCAGCAGAGTGATAATTAGCTCTTTTAAACGGATAAATATAAATTGTTTTTGATAAACTCAGTTTCAAATTTTAGAGACGCTTCTATTGGCTCTAAAATGAAAAGAAATGTTCTTTTTAGGTGTGCAAAATTAAGTACACTTAATGATAATGATATAATAAGATTAGAAGATTTAAACCCAAATGCTATTGTGGATTTTAGAGACCCCAAAGAAATAAAAAAAGCTCCAGACAATCTCTCATCAAAATTAAATAGAGTATATTTAAATCTCCCAATATCGGCTAGTACATTAAGTAGAATGGTTAATCAAAAAAATATAGGGGGNGACATACCAAAAACTTACGAAAAGGTAATGGAGGAAAGTTATAAGCTATATATTAATAATCACAAAGAGGTGTGGAAAGAGTTTATAAAAATATTGCTAAAATCTAATGGCAAACCAGTGATTTATCATTGTTCTGCAGGCAAAGATAGAACTGGAATAGCAAGTTATATCATTCAAAAATTATTTAATAACTCAATAGATGAAATTTATAAAAACTATCTTTTATCTAATCAATTATTAACAACCATGGCTGCAACAGCTGAACAAACAACATCTTCAAATCAAAATGATTCTTTAGTTACAAATGTGATGTTAGATACATTGGCAAAAGTTAAAAAATCTTACTTAGTATCAGCTATTAATGAAATTAATAATAGATACTCGTCTCTAGAGAATTATATTTGTAGAGAACTTAAATTTACGCTCAAAGATTTAGAAAAAATTAAAAATTTATACTCAATTTAAAGGTCAAACAATGTATATTCAAAATTTATTGTCTGAAAGGTTGTTAAAAAATAACCCTGTAAAAGTTGCGTTAATTGGAGCCGGAAAATTTGGGTCAATGTTTTTAAGTCAAGTACCAACAACACCTGGCATTAATGTTGTTGCAATAGCAGATTTGTTTCCAGACAAGGCAAAGAACGCTTGCAAGGCAGTTGGTTGGAATGACGAACTAATCTCATCTACAAAATTTTTTGAATCTGGGAAAGAAGTTATTGAGTTATCTGAAATAGAAGTTGTGATTGAAGCAACTGGCCTTCCCTCAGCAGGTATAGAGCATGCCAGACACTCTTTTAAATATGGGAAACATATAATAATGGTAAATGTTGAGGCTGATGTATTAGCTGGTGGGTTACTAACTCAAGAGGCTAAATCAGCTGGCGTTGTTTATTCTATGGCTTACGGTGATCAACCAGCTCTCACGGCAGAAATTATTGATTGGGCAAGATCAATTGGCTTCTATGTTTCGAGTGCCGGTAAAGGTACAAAATATTTACCTGAATATCATAAATCTACGCCAGATACTGTTTGGAACTATTACGGTATTTCTAATGAAGAAGCGCAAAAAGCTGGTATGAACTCCAAAATGTTTAATTCTTTTTTGGACGGTACTAAATCTAGCCTAGAAATGGCTGCTATAGCGAATGCATGTGAACTTAGTGTACCAGAAAATGGATTGCTCTTTCCTCCATGTGGAATGGATGATCTCGCCTCTATTCTAAAACCTAAACAGTCAGGTGGTATATTAACTCACAATGGACAAGTAGAAGTTGTATCTTCGCTTGAAAGAGATGGTAGACCTGTATTCAAAGACCTTAGATGGGGTGTTTACGCAGTTCTTCAAGCTCCGAATGATTACGCAGCCTCATGTTTTAAACAGTATGGAATGAACACAGATGAAAGTGGTGAATATTCAGCTATGTACAAACCTTTCCATTTAATTGGAATGGAGCTTAATATATCTGTGTTTTCTGCCGCTTTACTTAACCAACCCACGGGACAAACAAAAACTTTTGCTGGGGATGTAGTAGCTACTGCAAAAAGAAACCTGCAAAAAGGTGAAGTACTTGATGGTGAAGGAGGTTCAACGGNATGGGGTAAATTAATACCGTCTAAAACTTCCTTATCTATTGGAGCACTTCCAATTGGTTTAGCTCATNATATTAAATTAAATAAAAATATTAATGAGGATCAAATAATTAATTGGGATGATGTTGATTTTAACATCAAAGACGAAACTATTAATTACAGAAAACAGATGGAAAAAGATTTTAAATCTTTATTGGTTTGATAGGCCCTGTATCTAAACGCCAAATAAAACCAGAAGATCCCTCTTTTGGAAAATAATCTTTTACAAGAGGATCATGCCCCGGGATGACTAGATTAATGTCTGAAGCTAGACTTTTAATTATTTTAAAACCGTTCAACATGTCCTCTAAATCTACAACNATTGGAAANGGTTTTCCGCTCAAGAAGTTTTCATANAAATGAGTAGCGTCTGAAGCAAGACACATGTAACCATTATTTGTTTTNACCCTAACTGATTGCAAACCTCTTGAATGCCCACCAATTAAATGGGTTGTAATACCAGGCTTGATTGCNCCTAAACCATTATAAAAAATAACTCTACCTGAATATAGATTTTTGACCATTTGACATATATGCTCTCCAGTAAAGGGCATTTTTATAGTTTCGTGACACATGCATGGTCCAG
This sequence comes from SAR116 cluster bacterium, assembly GCA_002691185.1. Taxonomy (GTDB): domain Bacteria; phylum Pseudomonadota; class Alphaproteobacteria; order Puniceispirillales; family Marisalimonadaceae; genus Marisalimonas. The sequence continues at coordinate 9,180 of NZHB01000022.1, forward strand.
TGGCATAAGCCATTTCTGTTTCTTGCAGATGGAACTTAGCATTAGGGAATTCCATCAAACCACCTGCATGATCATAATGAAGATGTGTAACAATAACATCTGTGATGTCTTTAGCATCTACATTAATTGCTTTAAGAGCTTCTGCAGGTGACCTTTGAATGGGTCTGTTTCTTCTTTTTGCTTCGTCATAATCATAACCAGTATCAACTATGACAACGTCATCTTCTGACTTTAATAGCCAAACAAAATAATCAATCGTGTGAGCTTGGCTAGAGTGATCGTCAAAGATAAAGCTCTCGCCCCTAGTCCTATCTGATCTTTCTGCATATTTAAGAGCGTAAACTTCCCAAACTTTGTCTAAAACTGTATCCATATTATCATCCTTTTAAATTAAGCTTCTTCTAATCTGTCAGTAGCAGGAGGCGGAGTTGGACTAATATTTGAAATTAGTTTGTAGGTCTCATCATCTAGAGATATTTTTTCTGATTCTAATGAAGGTATAAGTTGTTTCAAATTTCTAGCACTTATAATTGGTGCAGTGATTGCTTCATGATAATTCACCCAAGCGACCGCCAAGGAAATAGGATTATAATTTAATTCCTTAGCTAAATCTTGTAACGAAATGGCGGCGTCGTACATCCAATTTTGACCATACCTTTTTTTGTACTTAGCATTGTCATGTAACCTGCCAGAACTATTCTTAGTTGTAGAATTATCAACTGAGTATTTACCTGTCAGAAGCCCNCCACCTAATGGGCTATAGCTAATAACGCCAATATTTTCAGATTTTGCCATAGGTAATATTTCAACCTCAGCCTGCCTCTTTACTAAGTTATACATAGGTTGAAGAATATCCACNGAAGGGTAACNATGATTTTTAGCTAACATCTCAGCTTTCATTACTTGCCAAGAAGAAAAATTAGACACGCCAAGTTGATAAAACTTTTTCTCTTCTTTTAATTCTTGAAGTGTATCAAATGTCTCTTCTAAGGGGATATTATCATCCCAGTGATGTAAGAAAAAAATATCTACATAATCTTGCTTCAGTCTTTTTAAACTCTCCTCTAACTGTGATCTTATATTTTTACCACTAGAACCTCCAACAGACCCAGCTTTTGTAATTAAAATTATTTTCTCTCTTTCATTTTTTATTAAATCTCCAAGGATTATTTCTGATTTACCTCCTGTATACACATAAGCGGTATCAAAAAAATTTATGCCATTCCCCCTGCATGCTTCATACATTTCCTGACTGTCTCTTTCACTAGCACCATCTCCAAACTGCATTGTACCAAAACAAAGTGATGAATTTTTTATGTTATTAGGACCATACTCTCTTATAACTTTCATAAATTTACCTTTCAATTACTCTTGATTATTTTCATCCAACCTAGGCCAGCGTCGGTTGTCATTCTTGGTTTATATTCGGCTCCAATAATTTTGTTATAACCCATTTTAATTATCTCGGGTATGACAAAACTAAAATCTAGTTCTCCCCTGTCAGGTTCTCCTCTATCCTGAACAGAAGCTATTTGAACATGGCCTATAGACCCCAAGTGGTCTTTAAATCTCTGTAAAACATTTCCTTGATTTATTTGTACATGATAAAAATCAAACATTATTTTTAATGTGTCTGAACCAACCAAATCACAAATTTCTTTAGCTTGTTCAACTTTTGTTAAAAAATAACCAGGGTTATCTTTAAGATTTAACGGTTCAATTACTAAATCTATCCCACTTCCTTNAACCAATTCTCTAGCAAAGTTAAGATTATCAACAAAGGTAATTAGTGACTTATTTGATAAATCGGTAACACCAGCCATAGCATGAATATTTTTTGCATCAATTACCTTCGCATATTCAAAGGCTTGGACAATAGCTTCCCTTGCTTCAGATACTCTAGAAGGGACAGCTAATAAACCATTATCCCCTTTTTCAATATTTCCTTTTATAGTGTTTATACCCATTACTGGTAATTTTACTTCATCAAGCGTTTTTTTTATTTCTTTTGCTTCATATTGATATGGGAACTGAAATTCTACTGCATCAAACCCACTTTCTTTTGCTTTATAAATAGCATCAATCTGAGATAACTCATTCCAGAGCAAACCTAAATTAGCAGAAAATTTATACATTTTTTATTCCCAATCTACGTTAAATTTATTAATGACAGATGATATTTCATTATCGTTCAAACTTCTAACATTCATCCCTTTTAAAATAAGTGATAGTTTTGCTGTGGCCTCTAATTCTTCTATAGCATTCACTGATGCTTCAAGATCTTTACCTGATACAACTGGACCATGATTGGCTAATAAAACTGCAGATCTTTTTCCTGCCAATCCTCTAATTGCATCTCCCATAGCTGGGTCCCCTGGTACAAAAAATGGGAGTAACTTTACTTTTCCTAAAAGCATTATTGAGTAAGGCGTATATGATGGAAGTACATTGTCTTCATCAATTTCTGGTAACATTGACAAGGCGACTGAATGAGTTGAATGTAAATGAACTACTGCACCCGACTTTAATCCCCGTGTCTCATAAAATGCCTGATGAAGTGGTAATTCTTTAGTGGGAGGTAAGGCTCCAGAAAATTCTCCAGATTTTGAAATTTTTACTATATCATTCGGATCTAATCTTCCAAAAGAAGATCCCGAAGGTGTTACTAAAATTTCATAATCATTTAATCTGACTGAAATGTTACCTGTTGAGCCGTGTGTTATTCCTCTATCAAATAAAGAAGTAGCAAACTGACATATATTTTCTCTTAATTTATTCTCTGACATTTTTCAAAAATCCATAAAACTATTAATATCCAAAAATTTGAAAACATAAACCTATAGCCAAACCAATTACAACATGACTTCCAACTGCTAGAGAGCAAGCCATAAAGGGGGCTGGAGTTTTTGAGGCTAAAAAACCCTTTCCGAGAATGGGCATAAAGAAAAACCATGGAACTACAACACTAATTAACCCGAAGATAATTCCATCAACATAAGAGGCATTTAATACTTCATATTTATACAATATAAAAAAAACTAGTGAGTACAAAATTGCTACAGAATAATGAACAATCCAGCCTATTAATAATTCGTTTTTTAAAGGAGACTCGTTGTCTATATTTGGATTATATACTTTTCCTTTAGTTATTGACAATATAAACCACCTTCCAACAACTGACCAATCAGACGGGCTTACATTAATCATTAACTTTAGTAGTCTTTGCCAAAAATCCATTGCAATGCAAGAAAGAATTCCAATAATAATTATGTGCATAATGTCCATAAAACTGTTCCTTAGGAATTGTTTTTTCTAGTAATGAATTAATTAAACATATAAAATATAATTAAGAATATCTATGATTATTTAATTTTTATAAATCTATTATTTTAAAGAAAAATGGGGAGAATTTATGGCTAATTTTGATGGACAAACTGCGGTTATAACTGGGGGCGCTCAAGGTATTGGGTTGGCTACTGCTCAAAGATTAATTAGTGATGGTTGCAAAGTTATGATTTGGGATATTGACGAGCAATTAGGATCAGAAGCTGCTAAAAAATTAAAATGTGATTTTTTGAAAGTCGACCAAACTGATAATAAAGCAGTTGGGGAAGCTACTGAAAAAACAATAAATCTAATTAATAAAATTGATATCCTGGTATGTAGTGCTGGTATAGCAGGTCCAACTTTTTCAACTTGGGATTATCCAGTTGATGAATGGACTAGGGTTTTTGATGTAAATGTTAACGGTGTTTTTTACTGTAACAAATATGTAGTAAAAAAAATGCGTGAAAAAGGGTATGGAAGAATTATTAATATTGCATCTATAGCAGGTAAAGAAGGTAACCCAAATGCTCCTGCATATTCAGCTTCCAAAGCAGCCGTAATTGGATTAACTAAATCATTAGGAAAAGAAACAGCAAATCAAGATATAGCGGTTAATTGTATTACTCCAGCCACGGCCAAAACAAGAATTTTAGATCAAGTATCACAAGAGTTCATTGATTATATGATTTCTAAAATTCCAAGAAATAGATTTGTTACAGTAGAAGAAATAGCTTCTTTAATTGCTTATCTTGCAAGTAAGGAAAATAGTTTTACTACTGCAGGTGTNTTCGATATTTCAGGAGGTAGAGCAACNTATTGATGGTGAGGATTTTTAAGGAGATCCTCTGCACCTNGAATAAAACTAATATTAGGGAGGAATAATTAGTTTCGTTAGGTCAATTAACGGGGGGAGTTTATTGAACTANAAATANAATAACGAATCTTTTAGATAAGAAGATTANAATTATCAATTGTGAGCTAGATATCATTGAAAGTGTTTAATTTTTATACACTTTATTTTCCTAAAAACACTATGTGATTAATAATTAATCAATTATATGTTCGAATTTAGTTCCATTATCCCTGATAAAATTACAACAGCAAAAAGAGCAAGCCCCATACTTCTATTAACCCATATTTGTTTATTAGAGGCCAAAGACCATTTTTTTAAACTTATTCCTAACCATAACCAAAGAAAATGAATTGGGATCCATATAGAATTTACAATGATAAATTTAGTAATGATTTCTAAATTATAGGGCAAAATACCTAAGGACAAAACAATAAATAAGTGTCCTTGAACGACATAAGCCTTAGGGTTTACGAATTGTAGAAACACCCCTTCATATAACTTTGGTGATTTAAAACTTTGTTTAAAACCAGTTTTATTATCTGAAGTAGCTATTCTCCATGATAAAAATGATAAGTAAGATAACGATAAAAATAANAAAGTTAACTCAACTCCATCAATTTCAAACAGAAATTGCTTAAAACCNAGTACAACTAATAGTGCGACACCGTTTGTCCCTAAAAACAAACCTATCAAGTACATAATTCCAACTCTCCAGCCGAAACCAGCACCTACACCTGCTAAAGATAATACACCCGGACCAGGNGTAACCATCATTAAAAAACTTATAATTACATAAGTAACCATTGAATTCTAAACATATTCCTTAATAATTATGATTAATGAAGATTAATTGANTAGAAGTAGTTAAATCATTATTTATAAAATAGCAATNTTANAAAAACANNTTGCCNGGGTTCATNATTTTATCAGGATCAAAGGCATTTTTAACTTGCTTCATAATTTCAACAGCATTGCCTAATTCTTTTAACATATATTTTCTTTTACCTTGGCCTACGCCATGCTCACCAGTACAAGTGCCATCCATTCTTATTGCCCGCTCGGATATTCTTACAAGGAAATTCTCTAGCTTATCTAACTCATCTTTATTATTTTTGTCTATGAGCAAAGCAACATGAAAATTTCCATCACCTGCGTGACTAACTATGGGTCCAATTAGATTATTATTTTCTAAATCCTCAATAGTTTCAGTTATACAATCTGATAGTTTTGAAATAGGCACGCATACATCAGTTGAATAAAGAGAAGCCTCTGGTNTCACAGCTCTACATGACCAATATGCATCATGACGTGCTTTCCAGAGTTTATTTCTATCTTCATTATTAGAGGTCCATTCAAAATCAACACCACCAAAATCGGATGATATTTCTCCAAATAACTCTGACTGTTCTTTAACCGATGATACACTTCCATGAAACTCTACTAGCAAAAGAGGTGCTTCTGGTAGATTAGTTTTGGAATAATTATTAACCGCCTTTACTTGAGCTATATCCATAAATTCAATTCTAGCAACAGGTATTCCAGCCTGAATTGTTGTAATAACTGTATCTGTTGCATCTTTCACGGAGGGAAAACTGACTCTTCCACCTGCTATGACTTCTGGGATGCCATATAATTTTAGAGTAATTTCTGTAACAATTCCTAAAGTTCCCTCAGAGCCAACTATTAAACGAGTTAAGTCGTAACCTGCAGAACTTTTTCTTGCTTTATTAGCTGTTTTAATTATTTGACCACTAGGAGTTACAACTTCCAACGCAATCACATTGTCTTTCATGGTACCATATCTTACAGCATTTGTTCCAGAAGCCCTAGTAGCAGCCATACCTCCAATGGAGGCATTTGCACCTGGATCAATAGGAAAAAATAATCCAGTATCTCTTAAATGTGTATTAAGTTGCTCTCTAGTTACGCCAGGCTGAACAACGACTAAAAGATCTTCTGGATAAACTTTAATGATTTTATTCATATTATTCATATCAATGGATATGCCGCCAAAAGGAGCATTAAGATGACCTTCAAAAGATGAACCTACTCCAAAAGGAATAATAGGACATTTATATTTTTGGCAGATTTTGACAACTTTCTGGACATCTTCCTTAGATTCCGCGAATACAACTCCGTCCGGTAATTCTGACTCATGGATTGTCATCGTGTGTGTATGTTGTTCTAATATACTTTTGCTATTAGAGAATTGTTGTCCAAACTCATCTTTTATTTCTTGAACACATAACGCTATACTATTTTTATCGTAGTCTTTAGTAGACCAGGAAGAAAGATTTCCATCCATATTTGTTGACCTATTCCTATTTACTGTAAGATTTTACCAGGATTCATAATACCTTTAGGATCAATCTCTTGTTTTATTAATTTCATAAAATCTACTGCAGGGCCCAATTCATCTATCAAATATTGTTTTTTCCCCTGACCTACTCCATGCTCACCAGTACAAGTACCATCCATATTAATAGCTCTATGAGCTAATCTTTCAAGGAAAGCATTTGCTGTATCAACTTCTTCTTTAATTTTAGGATCAACCATAAGTTGAACATGAAAATTACCATCTCCAACATGCCCAACAATAGGACCATATAGTTTATGAGTTTCCATATCTTCAATAGTTTCCATTATACATTCTGAAAGTCTGGAAATAGGAACACAAACATCAGTAGCTATGTACTCAGCTTCAGGCCTATTAGCCTTAACGGCATAATAAACATCATGCCTAGCTTTCCACAGTCTGTTTCTCTCTTCGATGCTTGAACTCCATTCAAAATTATCTCCTCCAAAATCTTTGGATATTTCGTTAAATAATTCAGATTGCTCTTCAACGGAGGATTTACTCCCATGGAATTCCAACAACAATAAAGGCGACTCAGGTAAATTTAAATTAGAGTAATTATTTACTGCTTTAACTTGCGCGACATCTAGCAACTCTATTCTAGCAACTGGTATACCTGCTTGTATCGTCATAATAACAGCATCCGTTGCGTCTTTTACTGTGGGGAAAGTACATCTGCCAGCACCTATTTCTTCAGGAATACCATATAATTTAAGCGTTATTTCAGTAATTACACCTAAAGTTCCTTCAGAACCAACTATCAAACGAGTTAAGTCATAGCCTGCAGAACTTTTCCTTGCTCTATTAGCCGTTTTTATAATTTCTCCATTTGGCATTACCACTTCAAGAGAAATTACATTATCTTTCATTGTACCATATCTTAC
>NZHB01000023.1 GCA_002691185.1 SAR116 cluster bacterium
TGAACCCGGGGTTGTAATACTTTTAACAATATCATTTGCTTCTTTATCTTCAATTATATAACAATATGATTCAGCTATTAACCTACATTCCTCGTATAAATCAGATAAAATTTTCTCACCAAAATCATTTTTGACTATATCTCCTAAACTACAGCCAAATAATGTTGTCGCTCCAGCTACCGTTGATATAAAAACCCACTTCTTCCATAAATCTAAATTAATCTGCTCGCTTAAAGTAACATCGAATTTTGATTTTTTACAAATTTCATAAAAAGGTAGTAAAATATTATTCTTTTTATTATCTCTGTTCCCAAAAGTTATGTTTTGCCTCAAGTTTCCAAAATGTTCTATTGATCCATCCTGATGAAGAGTAGAACTTATTATAGCAAGACCTCCCATTACATTCTCTGCACCAAAAGTTTTATCTAACATTTGAAAATGTTTAATTCCATTCAAAAAAGGTATTATTATTCCTTTACCNTTAACTGCACTAAGNTCATTTAAAGCTTGTTTTAGGTCNAAAGTTTTACATGATATTAATACAACATCATATATAGGNTTAAGTNCATCTGCTAAAATTAAGTTTGGCTGTNTATGAATNTTTCCTAGNGAACTAATTATTTTAAGTCCATTTTCTNAAACTANTTTTTTTCTTTTAGGNCTTACTAAAAAAGTTACATCTGCACCACTCTCATGTAAAAANCCTCCAAAAAAACCTCCAATTCCACCTATTCCTACAACCAGTATTTTCATCATTTCACCTATAAGATTATAAAAAGTTAGATTTCTGTAATTCTGATANGTCTTTTAAAAGACTANCTGGAAGTGGTCCCATTTCAACAGCTTCGATTGAGTTTTTCAAATGTTCTAAAGTTGCCATACCTATTACAATAGAGTNAATATTTTTGCTGGACAAACCATACCTAAGAGCATATTGAGCCCTATTACCATAATTTTCTCCTACTAACTCTGATAGCTTATGAGCTCTTCTTTCTTCTTCNTCAATGTTTATGACATTTGTCACTGGTATCTCTCGACCATGCCTAATATCTGTAGCCAANAAACCCGCAGCAAAAACCCTAATACCAAGAACACCCATTTTGTGTTTATTACAAACTGATATCAATCCTGAAAAATCATGATCATTCCAAGCATCTGCTTCTTCAAACTCTACTGAAGGATTAAGAAGATTGTAATAGACCTGAGCAGTATCAAAGTAGCCTGTTTCTAAAACATTCTTAATTGAATTAGTATCACCTAAAGCAGTTATTCCAATATTTTGAACTCTTTGATCTTCTTTTAGCTTNAGCATTATCTCGGCAAGACCATTTGCTTCTAATACTTCTTTTTCANTTAGTGTCTCAGAGCCCTTTTCAAGAGTAATTTTATTATGTAACTGATATAAGTTTAACTGGTCTAACTTTANTCTTTTTAGACTATTATCTAACTTTCTATCTATCTGAGATTCAAATGTTTCTGAACTTTGTGGATCNAGNCTTGCTTTTGNAGAAACGTATATTTTTTCATTNGGNTTTAGGCAATCTAATAACATACCGATATTTTTTTCTGANACTCCCTCGCTATAACTCTCGGCAGTATCTATCCAATTTATTCCCCTATCTAGCGCAAGTTCAATTGCATTTTCCATGACTTTATATTCTGCATCAATAAACAGCCCACCAACCCAACCACCACCNAGAGTAATTTCAGAAATTTCTAAGTTTGTTCTACCCAATTTATTTTTTTTCATAATATTGTTATCTTTGTTGAATAAANGTTGTAATAGATATGATTGCCAATTGGTCCTCCAGATAATCTAATAGATAACTTTTCATGAATAAAGATAAAATATTTTTTAAAAACTTNATTCTAGGAACATTCTTAGCNTCGCTTTCNGCGACACTNGGAGGNTCTACATTTGTATTTACAAGACTGTTAGTTGAAAACATAGATCCATTTACGTTAAGTTTTTTACGTTATGGTCTAACAGGATTAATACTTTTTTTATTATCAATAACTACTTTTTTTAAAAAAAAATTTGATGTAGCAGACTTATTACCAATGTGTCTTCTTGGCTTGNCGATGATTTCACTTTTCCCAAATTTTATGGCATTGGGGCTTGAACANACAACTGCATCAAGGGCTGGCTTACTTTACGCAACTATGCCACTTTGTACGATAATAATTGCATTTTTTTTTAAAATTGAAAAAATTACATTAAACAAATCTTTGGCAGTACTTATTGCAATAACTGGCGTCACTTTTTGTATGTCAGAGAGAGTTGATAATAACTTCAATGAAACATTAAAAGGTGATTTTTTAATGATGATAGGAGTTATAGCTGCATCCTGTTTTACCGTATTTTCAGGAAAATATTTAAAAAAATATGGAAATATTCGAGTAATGATTTTTGTAATATTTATAGGTAGTTTAATTAACTTCTTGATAACAATAGTTTGGGGATCAAGTCTTCAAACTTCTTACACATTTGATCAAAATGAAATCATTGCCTTTTTCATGTTAGTTATTCCTGGAGGNGTTTTAATGATGTTTTGNTGGGGAAAAGCTTTACAACTAATNNCACCAACACAAGCCGCTATNTCTCTTGGTTTCAANCCACTATCAGCCATTTTACTAGGATATTTTATACTAAACGAAGCTNTTACTTTTAGATTAGGAATTGGTTTTATTTCTATCATATTTGCAATATTTCTAGCAAATTGGGAATTAAAAAAGAAGTAATGTTATCACTTTAAATTTTCTTTAAGTAATTTGTTTACTAAACTAGGGTTTGCCTTGCCTTGAGACAATTTCATTACCTGACCAACAAAAAATCCAAGAAGTTTATCTTTGCCATCTAGGTACTCTTTAACTTTATCTTGGTTTTCTGAAATAACTNTATCTATTAATTTCATTATCTCTTTATCATCTGATACTTGTTCTAATCCTTTATCTTTAACAATATCTTGGGGTGATTTTTTAGTAACCATCATTTCAGCAAATACATCCTTTGCAATTTTTCCTGATATGACGCCTTTTGAAATCAAAGAAATTAATTCTCCTAAATTTTGAGGGGTGATAGGGCTATTAGATATAGTTAAATTTTCTTTTTTTAGTGCCCCAAATAGTTCTGTAATCATCCAATTAGCAGTCAATTTACCATCAACACCCTTGGCTGCCTCTAGGTAGAATTCAACAAATTCTTTTTCTTCAACTAGAATTGATGCATCATAGGCTGTGATACCATAATCATTAACTAGAGTTTTTCTTAACGAATCTGGCAATTCTGGAAGTGTTTCTTTAATTTCACTTACCCATGTATCTGAAAATTCNAGTGGNAGTAGATCTGGATCCGGGAAATACCTNTAATCATGAGCATCCTCTTTACTTCTCATCGATCTTGTTTCTCCTGTAGATGTATCAAAAAGTCTTGTCTCTTGTTTAATTATNCCACCTGACTCTATNATATNTACTTGCCTTTCAGCTTCTGATTGAATGGCTTGTATAATGAAACGAATAGAGTTTAAATTTTTAATCTCACATCTAGTTCCAAACTCTTCACCTTTCTTTCTAACGGATACATTACAATCAGCTCTGAGAGATCCCTCTTCCATNTTACCATCACAAGCACCTATATAACGTAGAATAGATCTAATTTTTTTAACATACGCTCCTGCTTCCTGAGGAGACCTAATATCAGGCTTAGACACAATCTCCATTAAAGCTACACCAGTTCTGTTTAAGTCAATAAAAGATTTACTAGGATGTTGATCGTGCAATGACTTTCCAGCATCTTGTTCAAGATGAAGACGTTCAATTCCAATTGTAGTCTGATCACCATNATCTAAATCAATTACAATTTCNCCCTCACCAACTATAGGCTTNGTNAATTGACTAATTTGATAGCCTTGNGGTAAATCAGCATANAAATAGTTTTTTCTATCAAAAACTGAAACATTATTGATTTTTGCNTTNAAAGCTAAACCAGTTTTAATNGCTTGCTCTACACAAAATTTGTTTATAACAGGAAGCATACCTGGCATNGCAGCATCAACTAAAGACACGCTTGTGTTTGCATCAGATCCAAAAGAGGCAGAGGCACCCGAAAACAATTTAGATTTACTAGAAATTTGTGCNTGTATCTCAAGTCCAATNACCATTTCCCAAACACCAGTATTACCTTTAATCTGTCCTGGTCTTAAATCTAATATTTCAGTCATCTTGCAGCTCCTTGAGCTATTACATTAAAATTAGCACTTTTTTCTAATGTATGAGCAACACTTATTAAATTCGGTTCATCAAAAGAGTTTGCAATTAATTGAATACCAACTGGAAGCCCTGCTTGATCCAATCCTACTGGTATAGATATACCTGGCAAACCTGCCAAACTTGCTGGAACAGTAAAAATATCATTTAAGTACATTTTAATAGGATCTTGCTTTTGCCCTAGCTCAAATGCTGTTGAAGGGGTCGATGGTGTCAAAAGAAAGTCAACATTTTCGAAGGTTTTATCAAAATCTTCTTTGATTAACCTTCTTACTTTTTGTGCCTTTAAATAATATGCATCATAATATCCTGAGGATAAGACATATGTCCCAATCATTATTCTTCTTTGTACCTCTTCACCAAAACCATTCCCNCGAGTTAACTCGTACATTTCATCTAAGTTTTCGGCTTCATTCCTAATTCCATATCTTACACCATCATACCTGGCTAAGTTACTTGATGCTTCTGCGGGTGCTATAATATAATAAACTGGTAGTGCATACTTTGTATGTGGCAGTGAAACTGGGATAATTTCTGCACCACTATCCTTCAAAAACTCAATCGATATGTCGTAAAATTTAACTATGTCTTCAGAAATTCCATCTTGTGTATATTCTTTTGGAATACCAATTTTTTTTCCCTTTATACTCTTATCTAAGAAAGATGTTAGATCAGGCATTTCTATATTAGCTGAAGTTGAGTCTTTATTGTCATAACCCGCCATCGAGTTGAGCATAATTGCNGCATCACTAACGGTTCTTGTNAGAGGTCCAGCTTGATCTAATGAAGAAGAAAAAGCTACAATTCCCCATCTAGAACATCTACCGTANGTAGGTTTAAAACCTGTAATGCCGCAAAAGGCTGCAGGCTGTCTTATTGAGCCACCTGTATCTGTTCCAGTTGCTGCTAAAGCTGATCTAGCAGCAACTGCAGCGGCAGAACCTCCAGATGACCCACCAGGGGAAATTGGATTAGTTTTAGACCACGGGTTTATAACATTTCCCTTCGCTGCAGTCTCATTACTAGATCCCATAGCAAATTCATCACATGATAATTTACCCAACATTACAGCTCCGTCATTCCATAAATTTTGCGTTACTGTACTTTCATAAGTTGGATAAAAATTTTCTAAAATTTTTGATGATGCAGTGGTTTTGATATCCTTAGTACAAAACATATCTTTAACTGCAATAGGAATACCTTCAAGAGGACCAGCCATCCCTTGACTAATTTTTTCATCTGATTTTTTAGCCATTTGCAACGCATAATCTTTTTGTATATCTAAATATGCCCCTAAATTAGAGGTACTTTCAATTGCATCAAGATAAGCATTAGTCAGTTCAAAAGATGAAATTTCTTTATTTTTGAGGGCTTTGCTAGCGCTAGATAGATCAAAATCAAGTAAATTAGACATTATTCAATAACCTTTGGAACTACAAAAAAACCACTAGAACTCTCNGGAGCATTTTTTAGAACTAGTTCTTCAATATTACCATCTGTGACCTCATCGCTCCTTAAAGGTAATTTATGTCCTGTAACTGATGCTAAAGGCTCAACATTAGAGGTATCTACTTCGTTTAATTGCGCAACAAATTCTAATATATTATTTAAATCGTTGGTAAGATTTTGTTTATTTTTTTCAGGTATTTCTAGACGAGCTAGTCTAGCTATTTTGTTTACAGTTGGAATATCAACAATCGATTTTTTGTTGGACATTTTTATTCCTTCATTACAATGATATATTTTAAATTAATATGGAAGTCTGTTAGCATCAATTATGCCTATCTTCAAGCCTGATGAATTTTTGTTGAATATTTTGCCCAAAAAAAGACTTTTAGGTATAGATCACGGAACAAAAACTCTTGGGATTGCTGTAAGTAATTCNGATTGGACGATAGCAACTGCTGTTTCTACCATTAAAAGAAATAAGTTAAATTCTGACATAAAACAACTAATATCAATATTNGATCAATATCAAATAACAGGTNTAGTTATGGGATGGCCACTTAACATGGATGGAAGTGTAGGGCCTAGATGTGATTCTGTTAGAGATTTTATAATAAGTTTATTAAGCATTGTTGATTTGCCAGTTTTACTTCAGGATGAAAGACTATCAACAATGGCTGTAGAAAGNCCNATGATAAATGAGGATTTGTCTAGAAAAAAAAGAAAATTGAGGAAGGACTATTTAGCAGCAAGCTGGATATTGCAAACAGCACTAGACGGANTACAAAAAAGAATGTAGTAATCTATTTTTATGAATGATTTATTAAACTCAAATCAAGAAAAAANATCANCATCTCCCGTTAAACTTAGCTCTCATCACCTTTTATCAATNGANGGAATGGATAAAAAAGAGATCCAAAATTTAATTGAAAGAGCTAATTTTTTCGCTAACNTAGATAAACATAGTGACACAAAGTTCCTCAACGGGTATGTCGTACTAAATGTGTTTTTTGAAAATTCTACCAGAACAAGAGTTTCCTTTGAATTAGCAGCAAGAAGACTTGGTGCTGAAGTTCTTAATATATCTCTAATTAACTCTTCAATAAAAAAGGGGGAAAGCTTACTTGATACAGCAAGCACATTGAATGCAATGAGACCCGACCTTTTAATTGTACGTCANCCACATAGTGGAGCCCCAATTCTATTTGCCAATTATTTAGATTGNAGCATTATNAATGCAGGAGATGGAAGACATGAACATCCAACNCAAGCATTGCTAGATGCATTAACTATTAAAAGAAGATTAGGACACTTAGAAGGTTTAAAAATNAGTATATGTGGAGATATTGCTAATAGCAGGGTTGCTCGTTCTAACATACACTTACTNACAACAATGGGTGCGGAAGTTAGATGTGTAGCTCCTCCTACATTGATGCCATTCGNTTTAGAAAATCTTGGCGTCAAATGCTATTACAATATGCAAGAAGGAATAAAAAACNCAGACGTTGTAATGCTTTTGCGTTTACAAAATGAAAGAATGTCTGGCACCGAAAATCCTTCTGAAAGAGAATATTTCAAGTTTTTTGGCCTNGATGAANCAAAACTTTCTTTAGCGAACTCAAATGCTGTTATAATGCATCCTGGTCCAATGAATAGAGGTGTTGAAATTGCTTCAGTATTGGCAGATGATGCTAATAGAAGCCTTATTAAAACTCAGGTTGAAATGGGAGTCGCAGTCAGAATGTCTATTATTGAAGCATTGAACTATACAAAAACTCAAATTTGAAAAACTAAATGNCTTACTCAGTATTTAAATCAATAAAAATATTAAATCCAGAAACCAATCTTAATGATGTTTTTGATGTTATAATTAAAGATAATAAAATAATAGAAATCACTAAAAATTTTAATGATAGAAATCTATTACAACAAAATCCAATAACTTTTTATGATTGTACTGGGCTAATAATGGCACCTGGATTAGTAGATATAAGAGTAAACATAGGTAAAACTGAG
>NZHB01000024.1 GCA_002691185.1 SAR116 cluster bacterium
ATTGGATATGACACTCTTGTGTTTTGAGTAACGGAAGTATCACTATAATCAACTTTACCATTTTCATTAACTGTTACGTTTTCTAGGAGAGCATCTCTTCTAATAGCTTTAAATATATCTGGCTCTTTTTCTTTGTCTAAATCTATGGTCTTTGCATAACAACCACCTTCAAAGTTGAACACGCCATCCTCATCCCATCCGTGCTCATCATCGCCAATAAGTTCCCTTTTGGGGTCAGTAGAAAGAGTTGTTTTACCTGTACCTGATAAACCAAAAAATAAGGCAACGGATCCGTCTTGTCCTTTATTAGCGGAACAATGCATTGATGCTATATTTTTTGGAGGTAGAAGATAATTCATGACAGAGAACATTCCTTTTTTCATTTCTCCGCCGTACCAACTACCTCCAATAATTTGAATTTTATCAGTTAGATTAAAGGCTATAAATGTTTCTGAATTTAATCCATCATTTTTGAAATTTTCATTATTAGATTTTGAACCATTTAAAACATGAAAATCTGGAACGAAATCTTTTAATTCCTCTTCTGAAGGTCTAATAAACATATTTTTAACAAAATGAGCCTGCCAAGCCACTTCCATTACAAATCTTACTTTCAAACAATTATCTTTATTAGCGCCACAAAATGCATCAATGACATATAGTTTTTTATTAGAGAGTTGTTTAGTTACAATACCATTAAGATTATCCCAAACCTCTTTATTAATGGGTTTGTTATCATTTTTGGAAGAATCAGAAGTCCACCATAAACTGCTTTTTGTAGTTTCATCTTTTAATATATATTTATCTTTGGGAGACCGGCCTGTGAAAATACCAGTCATGACATTAACAGCTCCAAATTCAGTATTTTGCACTCTTTCAAATCCTACTAGATCTGAGGAATTTTCTTGTTCATACAGAAAATCATAACTAGGGTTATAGAAAATTTCTTTTACATTCTGTATACCTATTTTTTGAAGTTGTTGGTGTAATTTAGTATTCATCAATCTTTCCAAGCATAATAAAAATGAAATGTATGATTAGTATTTTTTAAAAATTTTCAAGTAAATTATCTATTAATTTAAAATTTGAGAAACATTAATTAATGATAATTAGCATTATATTTTGTTATAGTCCAAGATATATAATATAAGTTTAAAGAATTAATCAAAGTTATAAGTAAAAAGTTCACTTTGAGTTCATTTTACGGAAATTGAATTTTAGATGATGAAGAGTATATCTATTATTGGAGGCGGTTTTTCAGCTTGGTTAATTGCCTCAATTTTTATAAAGAAAAAATTTTCTGTTAACGTTTTTGAAGGTGAAAATTTACACTTTGGTTCACAACAAATTTCTCCTAATGGATGGAAAGCTTTAACTCAAATAGTTGATAAAGAAGACATAAAGCCAGTATTTGAAGCTTTTAATGCAATTCATATTAAAAAAATAAATTCTGAAGAAATATTAGAATTGTTATCTAATTATGATCTTACGAATAATGATGAAGTGTATGGCTCCATTAGTAGAGAAAATCTTGTAAATATTTTGAAACAACAGGTATTGTCTAATAAAGATGTTAAAATATATTCTTCTTTAATAAATCACATCATAGATAGTGATAATAAAATAGAGCTTTTGGATACAAAAAAAAGAATTTTTGAAACTGATTTTGTAATTGGAGCGGATGGGACACAGGGAGCGTCACGAAAATTTGTTGTTGGATCAAATAAACAAACAAATTTAAAAAAAATTTTTAGAGCTATTTCATTAGATACTAGTTCTTATAACCTAGCCAAAAAAACTCTTCAGATCCTTCTTCACTCACAAGGATATTTTGTTATATATCCAACAATTATTAAAAATAAAAAAGCAACTAATTATATTTTTGTCCCTACAGATAATAATGTTTCACCTCCAATATTTGATAGTGAGTTATTAAACTATTTAATTCCTAATAAGTTGAATTGGCAAATATCTTTAGTTGGCAATAATACAAATGAGATAACTTCAATCTTTAAAAAAGGTGTTTTTTTATTTGGAGAAGCAGCTTTCCCTACGCTTCCACATTTAGCTCAAGGAGGTAACCAAATTTTAGAAGATGCTATTTTCTTAAAAGATTTTCTAGAAAATAATAATAATTTTAATGAGATGGTAGAATCTTTTATTCAAAATAGGTCAAAACAAAGAGAAATTATTAATCAAAAATCTAAAATAGTTGGTAAAGCGTTGAGTTCACAAAAAATCACAGGATATTTTAGAAACTTAGCAATCCAATCTAAGGGGAAAAAACTGATAGAAGATATTTTTAATCAGGTTTGGATTTCATGAAAATGAATAAATTTTTTATTTTTGTATTCGTAATACTAGGAGCTTTCATGTCTTATAATTCAAGTGCTAATATTGATGCTCATAAATTTAAGTTTAAATCNATTGATGGTAATGAAATAAAACTAATTGATTTTAAAGGCAAACCAATTTTTGTAATTAACACAGCATCTTTATGTGGGTTTACAAATCAATATAAAGATATAGAAGAACTTTATAATCAATACAAAAAAGATGAGCTTATTGTATTGGGAATACCTTCAAACGATTTTGGAAACCAGGAATTATCTTCTAANCAAGAAGTAAAAGAATTTTGTTCTACTAACTTTGGGGTAACATTTTTACTGACAGAAATCACTAAAATTAAAGGTGATGAAGGNCATCCTTTTTTTAAATGGNTTAAAAATGAAGCTGGATTCTTAGCTTTTCCAAAATGGAATTTTTATAAATATTTAATTGATAAAAATGGCAAATTAGTATCGTGGTATGCAAGCACTACCAAACCTAACTCAAAAAAAATTAATCAAGCGATAAAAAAAATTATTTCCGAAAAATAAAAAAGCCATCAAAGATGGCTTTTTATAATTTAAATATTTCAAGAATTATTCACGATTTCCTAAAAATGCGAGTAAGAATTGAAACATTAGGATGAAGTCAAGATAAAGAGTTAAAGCACCCATTACTGATTTTTTCCCAGCGGTTTCATCATTATCACCAGCTAGGTACATGTTTTTAATTTTTTGAGTGTCATAAGCAGTTAATCCTGCAAAAATTAAAACACCAATTATAGAGATCATAAAATCTAACTGTGTTGATGCCATAAAGATGTTAACTATTTGGGCTATAATAAGTCCAAAAACACCCATCATTAAAAATGAACCTAAACCAGAAAGGGATTTTTTTGTAGTATAACCATATAAAGATAGCGCAGCAAAAGCGGCAGCAGTTACAAAAAAGGCTCTAACTACAGAAGCNCCCGTATATACTAACAATAAGGACGACAATGAAAGTCCCATTAGACCAGCGTATACATAAAATAAGCTTCTAGCCTTTTCAGCTGATATACTATTTATTCTTGCTGAGATATAAAAAACCATTCCTAGTGGAGCTAACATAACTACCCACTTAAGAGGGCTTAAGAAAAATAATTCGCCAATGGGTGTTAANGCACCATTAGAAATAGCAAGAAAGTTTAATCCCATAGCCATGAAGCCTGTTAATGCCAGAGCTGTTGTCATATGGTTGTAAACACCAAGCATATATGATCTAAGACCCAAATCTATTTGGGTAGCTTGAGCATTTGAACTTGACATGAAACGATTGTTATTCATTTACATATTTTCCTTTTGAAATTNATTATTGATATTAATGTAATAGCTAATACCGTCTAAAGCAATAGTTTCATAAAAATTTAATATTGAAATTTATTTAGACGGTGTGTAAGGGGACAAGCTTATTTATTTGTGATTTTCTTATTTTTTCTGTTTCAGATTTTAGTTGACCACAAGCTGCATAAATGTCTTGGCCTCGCGGCTTTCTGATTGGTGATGCAAAACCTGCATCCATAATTATTTTGGCAAAATTATCTATTTTTCTATTCGTAGAAGTTTCAAACAATGAACCTGGCCAAGGATTAAATGGAATTAGATTAATTTTNGATGGTATGCCAGAGATTAATTTAACTAAGTTTTTTGCATCATCCTCTGAGTCATTAATGTCTTTTAACATTACATATTCCCATGTAATTCTTCTTGAATTTGATAATTTAGGATAATTTCTACAGGCATTTATTAATTCTTCTAAATTATATTTTTTATTGATTGGAACTAATTTATTTCTTAATTCATCATTAACTGCATGAAGAGAGATAGCTAAGTTTACTCCCAAATCAGCACCTGCTTTATTAATAAATGGAATTATACCAGATGTTGACAAAGTTATTCGTCTTCTAGAAATAGATATTCCATCATCTGACATCATTATTTTTATGGATTTACTGACTTCGTCATAATTTAGTAAAGGCTCACCCATGCCCATCATAACAATATTCGTAACTTTTCTACCATTTTTACCAGATGGCCAGTCTTTTAAATGATCCATAACCAGCATTAATTGCCCAACTATTTCACCAGCAGTTAAGTTTCTTACTAATGCCTGTGTACCAGTATGACAAAATGAGCAATTTAAAGTGCAACCAACTTGACTAGATAAGCAAACAGTTCCTCTGTCATCTTGCGGTATATAAACTGTTTCTATTTCAGAATTATCATTCAGCTTAATTAGCCATTTAATTGTGCCGTCTTTACTTTTATGCATTTCAGAAACACTTAATCTTGAGATGTAAGAAATTTCATTCAAAAATTCTTTATCAGATTTTGAAATATTTTTCATATCTTCAAAAGCTTGGGTTCCAAAACAGTAGATCCATCTCCAGATCTGAGTAGCTCTAAATTTTGGAAGTTCATTAGAAATACAAAAGTCCTGTAGTTCTTCAAAACTAAAATCTAGTAAATTTTGTTTGAACGAAGACATATTATTAATGCTTTCTTAAAAAAAGTTGATTAAGAACAACTTTTATCAATAAGTCGCAGGGCTTTCGTAAAACCTAAAAGTGAATAAGTGTCAACAATCTTATTTCCAGGAGTAGATGTGCCAGTTACTTTTAATAATTTTCCTTTTCTCATTGATTGAACAAGAAATCTATCTATTTTTGAACTTTCTGACCATGCTCTATCATCTACAGGAAACAAATTGGTTTTTTTTCCATCTACATCAAAAATAACGTCTTTATTACGTTTGAAGTTAAACCCAGCCTTTATAGATACCTCATGTGTACTTCCACCCTTAATGTTTGTGACAAAAACATAGGGTTTACCTCTATTGTCTTTATTGAATTTACCTTCTGTTTTAATTGGTTCAGAAGTGATAAAACATGTTTTAGACTTACCTTTTTTTGTAGAGTAGGCTCTCCAATTTTTTTCTGATCCGAGCAAGTTTGTTTCTGCAAATGAAATTTTAGAAATAAAATTACCTAGGATTAAAACTGTTGATAGAAATAGTAATCTAATGATTTTCATTATAATTCCCATTTTAATTCTATAAATAGATGCAATTTTGAGACCACAGTTTAATTTCAGCATAATAAATAAGTAACAATAATTCAGTTTACTTACAACCCCTACGATCCTTAAAATCTTATGGTATAATTATTTTTTTACAAAAAGTGTGATTTAGAGTAATTATGTAAAAAATTTTTGCATATGATTTCACAAATTAATTATTTAAGGAACAAAATGTTAAAGGAAGTCCCGGATATAAAAAAAGTTGTACTGGCTTATTCTGGAGGTTTAGATACCTCAGTTATTTTAAAATGGTTAAGAGATAATTATCAATGTGAAGTTGTTACTTTCACCGCTGATATTGGTCAGGGAGAGGAGGTAGAACCTGCAAGAGAAAAAGCAAAAGCATTAGGCGTGAAAGAGATATTTATTGATGATTTAAAAGAAGAGTTTGTCAAAGATTTTGTTTTTCCAATGTTTAGAGCTAATGCTCTTTATGAGGGTGTTTATTTATTAGGCACATCTATTGCCAGACCCCTAATAGCAAAAAGACAAATTGAAATCGCTAACTTAACTAGAGCTGATGCCGTTTCGCACGGTGCAACAGGAAAAGGTAATGATCAAGTAAGATTTGAAATTGGATATTATAGTTTACAACCAGATATAAAAGTTATTGCACCATGGCGAGAATGGAATCTCACAAGTAGAACAAGCCTAATTGACTATGCTGAGAAAAATCAAATTAAAGTTCCAAAAGATAAAAGAGGTGAAGCACCATTTAGTGTGGATGCAAATCTTTTGCATATTTCAGCCGAAGGTAAAGTTCTTGAAGATCCCTGGAAAGAACCAGAGGAGTTTGTGTATTCTAGAACTAAATCTCCTTTTGAAGCTCCTGACAAACCAACTGAAATTTTACTAGAGTTTTTAAATGGTGACCCTGTTTCTTTAAACGGTGAAGAATTATCTCCAGCTACAATGTTGCATAAATTGAATGTTTTAGGTGGAGAAAATGGAATAGGTAGAAGCGATTTAGTTGAAAACAGATTTATTGGTATGAAATCCAGAGGTGTTTATGAAACACCTGGTGGTACAATACTTTTTCATATGAGGAGAGCTATTGAGTCTATCACATTAGATAAAGGTGCCGCGCATCTNAAAGATGAATTAATGCCCAAATATGCAGAATTGATATATAATGGGTTCTGGTTTTCTCCTGAAAGAGAAATGCTTCAAGCGTCAATTGATATTAGCCAGAAAAATGTCTCCGGAACTGTAAGAGCTAAATTATATAAAGGNAATGTGATCATAACTGGAAGAAAATCACCTTATTCTTTGTATAGTGAAAGTCTAGTAACTTTCGAAGAAGGAACAGCAGATTATAATCAGTATGACGCTGAGGGTTTTATAAAATTACAAGCCTTAAGACTTAGAGTCAAAAAAATGATTGAAAAATCAAACTAGAATCTTTTATTTAATACANANAGGGCCAACACTCCCATCTTTTGATTTTTGCTTCAATACCACTCTTTCGTTTTGAGCTATTACGTANGTATCTTTATATTTTCCTGATTTGCATTTNACAGGCTTAACAAATTCATACTCAATTGANCCCGATTTAGATGCTTCTACTAAAAAATTTTTAACATGAGGCTCTTCTAAAGCCATCATTGAAATAAATGCAATAAAAAATATCATTCTATTCTCCTTTACTTTTTGTATAAAAACATAAATAAGTGGCTATAGTTTGACTAATAAAGACCTAATTAGGGCAATTTCTTATTTTATTAGGAGCATGTTATGAATAATGAAAATTTTATAATTCCAGAGAAAATGCAAGCAGTAGAAATTTCTGCATATGGTGGGCCAGAAAACCTTAGACTATGTAGTAGACTTACTCCAACACTTTCAGAAAATCAGGTATTAATTAAAGTCTCATATTCCGGTGTGAACCGACCTGATTTATTGCAAAGGCAAGGCAATTACAAAGTTCCTGAAACTGCCTCTGATCTACCTGGCTTAGAAGTATCAGGTATTATTGTAGCTCTAAATGGGTCAAATATTAAATTTAATATTGGAGACAAAGTCTGCGCTCTATGCCATGGAGGTGGATATGCAGAGTATGTGGCAGTAGACGCTGGCCATTGTATGCCAATACCAGAAAATTATTCAATGCAAGAAGCCGCATGTATACCAGAAACATTCATCACGGTGTGGAGTAACCTATTCATGAGAGGAATGTTATCTAAAAACGAAAAAGTTCTTATTCATGG
>NZHB01000025.1 GCA_002691185.1 SAR116 cluster bacterium
ACAATTGCTCCTGGTTTATTTTTAACTCCAATGCTATCTGGAATGAGTGAAGAGGTGCAAAAAAGCCTTATCGCAACTACAATTTTTCCAAAGCGCCTTGGAACACCATTAGAATACGCTATGTTAGTTGAAAGTATTTTAACTAATGTTTTATTAAATGGCGAGACTATAAGGCTTGATGGATCAGTAAGATTAGCTCCTAGATAAAAATTTAACATTATTATCTTATGAAAATAATACCAAAATATTTCGAAGACTTTGAATTAGGTTTTAGTTTCGAGACTAAACCTACTCTAATTTCTAAGGAAGAAATTATAGATTTTGCGTCTAAATATGATCCACAACTCTTTCACCTAGATGAAGAGAAAGCTAAAGATGGCCCATTTGGTCAGCTAACTTCAAGTGGATTTATGACCCTTGGTAAATCTTTTACTCAAATATTCATGACAGGTATTTTTGATGGCACTAGTATGGGCGCTTGGGGAATTGATGAATTAAGATGGACCAAACCAGTATATCCAGGAGATAATTTAAAAACTAAAGTTGAAGTAATTGAAACAAAAAAATCTTCTAAAAATCCAAAAAAAGGTACGGTTAGACTTCAACATACAGTTACAAATGATGGCAATGAAGTTGTTATGACTTGGATTTCTAATCAAATGCTGAAAACTAGGTAAAAGTTTCAAAAGATAATGAAACTAGGGCATTATTTTTTTTAACAACCTTCCATCTAGCATAACCAAACCTATAATTATTATTAATAATCCTAAATATTCATTCAATGTAATACTTTGATTTAAGAAAAAAGCATTTAAAAAAATGGATGAAGGTGGAATTATTATGGTACATATTAACAAGTTACCAGCACCCGCACTTTCAAGTATTTTGAAATATAAGAAATAAGCAAAAACAGAACAAATTACCGCAAAAGCAAGTGCGTAACTTAGGATATAGATATTAAAAGTGTATATTTCATAAAAATGATTAGAAATAGCATATGGTGTAAGTATTAAAGTACTTAGTGTTAACATACCTGTTGCAGCAATTATTGGTGACAAATTATCCAACCTTAACTTTCCCCACACACCAGCAAAACCATAAGATATTGTTGCTATTATTATTAGATATTTTCCTAAATCATCATTTCTTAATTCAAATATATTTTTATAACCAATAGCAATCACAACTCCCAAAATACCAATTAATATTCCAATTAATCTATGTAAGTTCAGACGCTCAGCTGGCAAAAATAATGCTGCTAAAATGATTGCTACAAATGATGTATTAGCATTTAAAATTGATGCCAATCCTCCTGTTGTTGTCTGTTGTCCAAAAGTTATGAATAAAAAGGGAAAAATATTATTTAATAAACTCATGATAAAAAGATTAAAAAAAGTTCTTAAATTTAACTGAAATTTTATTTGCCTAATGAATACAAAAAAAATTAAAAAAATAGAGGCAATACATACTCGAAGATAAACAATTATAAAGGGGCTTAAATATTCTAAAAGAACTTCAACAAAGAAGAAACTTGATCCCCAAAACAACCCTAGCAATAACACTAAAAACCAATCTTTATTTGCCATCAATTTTCACAGAAACAGTTATAAAATTTAATTTTAAATAAGTAATAATAACCACACTAACTTTCATAGCAAAATTTAAAAATATTTTTTGTATTTTTAAATGTTTAGGGATTTACATCATTGTTAAATTAAGGTAACTAAAGATTAAATTTTTGGAGAAAAATTTAATGATCAATAAATTCTTACTATTAATATTTATGTTAACATTTTCATCGTTTGCACATGCAAAAACTGTTGAAATAGAAATGTTAAATAAGCTTGGTAAAGAAAGAATGCTTTATTCGGTTAAGTTAGCAGAAGTTGATGTAAACGATAAAATAATCTGGAAATCAACAACTAAAGGTCACAATGTTGAATTTGTTGTTATGCCTGAGGGCATTAAAAAATTTAAATCCAAGATAAATAAAGACGCCACTTATGAGTTTAAGGTTCCTGGTATCTATCTCTATCAGTGCACACCTCACAAAGCTATGGGTATGATTGGTATTGTGGTTGTCGGAAATGATAAAAGCAACCTTGACGCTGTTAAGAAAGCTAAAGTTAGAGGTAAGTCCAAAAAAGTTCTAAAAAAACTTTTAAAAAATCTTTAAAGTATAATCATCTTAAATAATTTTCTTAACTTAGACGTATTAATTATTATAGTGTTATTTAAAATTAAAATTTATGGATTAGCATCTGATTGNAACCATCCTTCATAACCTTCNTCCATACTATATACNANCTGAAAACCGTTNTGGTANAAAAANTTAGCAGCTGNCTGACTAGAATTGCCATGATAACAATAAATTAAAATTGGTTNATTTTTATCTTTTTCTTGTATGAAATTTTCNATGTTCAAATCCTNTATATGNATGGCATTTTGNATATGNCCANANGAAAATGAATTGAAATCTCNTATNTCAATTATAGNTATATCATCATCTTTAATTAATTCTTTTGCATCTTCTATAGAAATTCTTTGATATGACATGTGAAATTAAAGTGCCTCGATTATTACTGCTATGCCTTGTCCTCCACCTATACACATTGTAGCTAATCCGTATTTACCTTTACGTCTTCTTAACTCATATATTAGCTTAGTCATAATTATTGCACCTGTCGCTCCAACTGGGTGACCTAANGCAATAGCACCACCATTTACATTCACAATNTCTGGATTAAGTCCTAATTGTTTATTGACTGCACAGGCTTGAGCTGCAAACGCTTCATTAGACTCTACCAAATCTAAATCAGNAATTTCTANACCTGNTTTTTTAAGTGCCATTTTAGNAGCAGGCACAGGNCCCATACCCATTTCATCAGGTTCNACACCTCCAAANCCATAAGAAACTATCCTAGCTAATGGCGTGCCTTTTTTGGCTTTTTCTTCATTAGCGAGAATGACCGCAGCTGCACCATCATTAATGCCCGACGCGTTACCAGCTGTTACAACACCCTCTTTTTTGAAAGCTGTTCNTAAATTTGATAATGTTTCTANAGTAGTTTCTGGCTTTGGGTGTTCATCAATTTCAAAAATATTAACACCTTTTCTAGTCTTAATTTCGATTGGTAAAATTTGCTCTTTAAACAAACCATCATTTATTGCTTTACTAGCTCTTTTCTGACTTGTTAAAGCAAACTCATCTTGGCTATTTCGACTTATTCCATATCTATCAGATATGTTCTCTGCTGTTATACCCATATGTCCATGGCCAAAGGGATCATGAAGAGCACCAAGCATCATATCATGCACGTTACCATCACCCATTCTCGTTCCCCAACGAAATCCCTGGATAATATGTGCGCTATTTGACATTACTTCCACACCTCCCGCAAGCGTAATAGATGCGTCACCAAGCATTAACAATTGAGTGGCGCTCACAATAGCCTGCAACCCGGAGCCACATAATCTATTAACTGTTAATGCTGCAGATTCTTTGGCTAAGCCTGCCTGTAAAGCAATAACCCTACTAACATACATATCTCTTGGTTCTGTATGTATTACATTACCAAAAACAGCATGCTCAACTTCATCTGGACTATACCCTGATCTGTCTATAGCCTCTTTGGCTACTAAAGTCCCAAGATCAACTGGACAAAAACTTTTCAAAGTTCCACCAAAACTCCCAATAGCTGATCTATTAGCAGACATTATATAAACTTTATTCATTTTAACTTCCTCCGAAATTATAAGTACTCTATTTTGTTAAAATTAGATCTTGATCGCCTAAGCTTTCAAAAAATTTATTAACTTTATCATCATC
Source organism: SAR116 cluster bacterium (assembly GCA_002691185.1). Lineage (GTDB taxonomy): Bacteria > Pseudomonadota > Alphaproteobacteria > Puniceispirillales > Marisalimonadaceae > Marisalimonas. The sequence goes on from NZHB01000025.1 coordinate 3,830, forward strand.
TATATCTTTAATGTTTGATGGGTTCCAAGCAGGCTTTCTATCTTTTTCAACCAACATTGCCCTGACACCTTCAAAAAAATCTCCAATTTCAACACATTTTTGAACCATCCTATACTCCATTATTAGCTCATCTTTTAGACTCATTTTTGAAGCTGATCTAATTTGTCTTAATGAGATTTTTAATGAGGTNGGTGACTTATGTTTTAATTCATCCAATTGACTTTTTATAAATTCATTACCAGAAGATGAAATTAATTCGCATTTGTTAAAAATTTCTTCAACGGTATCGAATGAAAAAGCATCTTTGATTATTTGATCATTTTCTAAAAGTATACTCTCTGATGAATTTGGATTTGTAGAATATTGATTAATAATAGAATTAACTTTTTCATTAGTATTTGGTGAGGAGGAAATTAAATCTTCCTTCAAAGATTTTATTNTATTTGATGGAACATAATGAGTGATAAGTTTTAATTTCATTAAATCATAAGCTTTTATCTTAGCACCAACTAAAGACAACCAAGCACCTATTCCACTATCTAATTGACCAAGGAGCCACCCTCCTCCTACATCAGGAAATAATCCTATTGCAGTTTCTGGCATCGCAAACAAAGTTTTTTCAGAACCCACTATATGGCTTCCATGCATTGATACCCCAACGCCGCCACCCATTGTGTAACCATTTATAAGGGATATAAAAGGTTTTTTATAATTACTAATTTTATAATTTAATGTGTATTCATCATAGAAAAATGCTCTAGATAAGTCTGTAGGAGGGCCTCCNTCAGCTAAAACCTCTTTTCTTAATTTAACTACATCTCCACCAGCACAAAAAGATCTGTCTCCTGCCCCCTCAATAATAACACAGCTTATATTGTTATCTGTTTCCCATAGACTTAATGTTTCACTTATTTGTTCAACCATTGAGTATGTTAGGGCATTTAATCTATCAGGCCTATTAAGAGTAATAATACCTACATTATTATCCTTAATAAACATTACCTCATTTTGCATTTTTTAAAATTTCCTTTTTAAGTCTCTTTAGTTTTTCAAATATCTAGAAATAATAACTCTCATTATTTCATTTGTTCCTTCTAATATTTGGTGAACTCGTAAATCTCGTACCAACCTTTCTAGAGGGAAATCTTTTAAATATCCATAACCACCATGAATTTGAAGAGCCATATTACAAATTTCTGAGCATACATCGGTAGCATATCTTTTAGCCATGGCACAAAGCTTTGTTACCTGTTTATCGTGAGAGTCTAAGGCGCAAGCAGCTCTTAAAACCATTAGCCTAGACGCCTCTAATTCAGTTGCCATATCGGCTAGTTTAAATTGAGTTACCTGAAACTTATCTAGTGTTTTTCCAAATTGTTTTCTTTCTGCTGCATAATTCANGGACGCNTCCAAAGCTGCTCTAGCGCCACCTAGNGAACATGCAGCAATGTTAACNCTACCCCCNTCTAATCCTTTCATAGCTATTTTAAANCCNTCACCTTCATTGCCTACTAGATTATCTATTGGGATTTCACANNTATCAAAATTGACCATTGATGTNTGCTGACTATTCCAACCCATTTTCTTTTCTTGTTTACCNAATGTTAAACCTTTAGTACCTTTTTCNACTAANAAACAAGANACTCCACCTGCACCTTCTTCNCCAGTTCTACACATTACAGCAAAAACATCACTTGTAGGTCCACCAGATATAAAACTTTTTGTTCCATTTAATAAATAATGGCTATTTCCCCTTTTAGTTGCTTTTGTTTTTAGGGCAACAGCATCTGAACCTGAACCTGGTTCAGTAAGACAATAACTGGACATTTTTTGCATAGTAGATAGTTTTGGAANAAATCTCTTTCTTAGATNATCCGATCCATGTTTATCTATCATCCAAGTTACCATGTTATGGATAGAAATATAGGCCGCAGTAGAAACGCAACCTCTTGAGAGCTCTTCAAATATAATGGCAGCATGTAATCTCGAAAGTCCGGAGCCTCCATACAAATCATCGACATAAATAGCTGCCATACCTAAATCNGCTGCTCTTTTAAGAGTTTCAACTGGAAAAATCTCTTTTTGATCCCATTCTGAGGCATAAGGCATCAGCTCAGTTTCTGCAAAGTTCTTCGCCATTTCCTTAATTGCTAACTGATCNTCGTTATACTCAAAATTCATTTTTACCTCATAATCATTTAATCAATAAATATTAAATTTTATTAGAATTCAAGATCATTTCTGATGCTTTCTCAGCAATCATCAGAGTAGGGGCGTTTGTATTACCAGAAGTAATAGTAGGCATTATTGAAGCATCCGCGACCCTTAAACCCTCTACCCCCCTTACCTTTAAATTACTATCAGTTACAGAAGAAATACTGTTACCCATAGCACAGGTTCCAACTGGATGAAAAATTGTCGTTCCTATATCTCCCGCCACTTTTTTTAAATCCTCTTCTGATTGGTATTGTATACCAGGGGTAAACTCTTGTGGGTTGAATTGTTTCATAGCAGGCTGAGAAATAATCCTTCTTGCAAGTTTTATGGATTGCACGGCTACAATCTTATCCTTTTCAGCAGATAAGTAATTAGGATCAATAGATGGAGCATCTCTATGATTTCTAGATACTATATGAACATTACCCCTACTTTGCGGATTTAGGTTACAAACACTGGCAGTTAAACCAGGAAAATTATGAAGCGGCTCTCCAAATTTATCTAACGATAACGGCTGAACGTGAAACTGAAGATTAGGTGTGTCATAAGAATTATCTGACATCGCAAAAACGCCTAGTTGACTGGGAGCCATTGACATTGGGCCAGACCTTTTAAAAGCATATTCCAAACCTATTCCAAGTTTCCCCAAAAGTGAATTTGCTTTTTCGTTTAAGGTTTTAGCGTTTTCCAACTTATAAATTACCCTAAGCTGTAGATGATCTTGAAGATTTTCACCAATATTTTTATTTTCCACTTCTGTTTTTATTCCCAATTTTTTTAAAATTTTAGGATTGCCAATTCCTGACAATTCTAATATTTTTGGTGATCCAATAGATCCAGAAGCCAAGACAATTTCTCTATTAACAAATATTTCTTCTAGTTTTCCATTTCTGAAAACTTCTACACCTTTAGTTTTTTTATTATCTAAAATAATTTTACTGACTTCACATTTACTAAAGATTGTTAAATTTTTTCTATTTTTGATAGGTTTTAAAAATCCTTTAACTGTATTCCATCTTAATCCTGCGTTTTGATTAACTTTAAAGTATGAAACTCCAAAATTATTCCCTTCATTAAAGTCATCAATTTCTGGTATTCCAGCTTCTACAGCTGCTTCTTTAAAATGGTCTAACACATCCCAAGACAGCCTTTGCTGATTTACTTTCCATTCACCTCCAGATCCATGGAATTTATTTTCTCCTTCATAACTATCTTCCATATTTTTAAAATATGGTAGAACGTCATCCCAACTCCACCCATCATTACCCATTTGTCTCCACTGATCATAGTCAGCAGCCTGTCCTCTCATATAAATCATTCCATTTATTGAAGAACATCCTCCCATTACTTTTCCTCTTGGGTAGTTTAATTCTCTACCATTGAGACCTTCTTGCTTTGTTGTCTTATATAACCAGTCTGTTCTTTTGTTCCCCATGCAGTAAAGATAACCCACTGGTATATGAACCCAATGATAATTGTCACTTCCCCCAGCTTCTATTAGCGCGACTGAAAATTTACCATTAGCTGACAACCTATTTGCCAAAAGACAGCCTGCTGTTCCCGCACCAACTATAATGAAATCATATCTTTGACTCATAAAATAACCTTTGTGAAAATTCAAAAAAATGAAAAAATCAACTCTAATACTATTTGAAGTAAGAATATTTTACTATGTTAAAAAAAAAATTTTCTAGATCTTTAAAAAGCAATTATATTAAAAGATCATTCATAAAGGGGTATTCATGACTTTAAATAGTAATAAAGAAGATGATTTTTTCATAGCAGATATATTATCAAAAAATAAGACTATAGCTATGGTTGGAGCTAGTAAAAATTGGAAAAGACCCTCTAACTTTGTTATGAAATATCTACAAAAGCACGGATATAANGTTATACCAGTTAATCCAAGTAGTGCTGGAGAAAAAATATTNGGTCAACTTTGTTATTCTTCTTTAGAAGAAATTCCTTTTGAAATAGATATGGTAAATATTTTTAGACCNGCAAAATTTTGTCCTTCAATAACTAAAGAAGCTATAAAGGTTGGGACAAAAACAATTTGGATGCAGTTAGGTATTATTAGTGAAGAAGCTATAGAGCTAGCAAAACAAAATAATAAAAATGTCATTTTTGATAAATGTACGAAAATGGAACATTCAAGATTATCAGGTTCTCTTGGTTTAGCTGGATTTAATTCCAACTTAATCTCATCTAAAAGAAGTATAACTTTATCACCACCCCCGGCATCNAGAAATGGAGGCATTTTTAAATCTAATGAATTAGAGACATTAGCTNTTCACGCAGGAACTAGGCCAGATTCTACAACTGGTTCTAGAAGTATGCCAATTTATCAAACAACGTCTTACATTTTTGACGATACAGATCATGCGGCCAGTTTGTTTAACTTACAAGAACCTGGTAATATTTATTCTCGCTTATCTAATCCTACGGTATCAGCATTGGAACAAAGAATATCAGCATTAGATNACGCTTTAGGAGCTTGCTGTACCTCATCCGGTCATGCTGCACAATTAATAGCATTATTTCCTATAATGGAGCCAGGTTCAAAAATAATTGCCAGTTCAAAGTTGTATGGGGGATCAATTACACAGTTTACAAAAACATTCAAAAATTTCTCTTGGGAAGCAGAACTTGTAGATGTGTCTGATTTGGATGCAGTTAGGTTAGCCGTGAAACAGCCTGAAGTNAGAGCTTTATTCGCTGAAAGTTTAGCTAATCCTGANGGCAACATAAGCGATATATCATCTTTAGCTGATATAGCGCATAATGCTGGCATCCCTCTAATAATTGATAACACGATGGCAACGCCAATTATATGCCAGCCTGGAAAATTTGGNGCTGACTTAATTATTTACTCTACTACTAAATTTCTATCNGGGCATGGAAACGCNATGGGTGGCGCTGTTGTAGATATGGGNAAATTTAAGTGGGATTCTGGTAGAAAATTTTCAAAATTAACTGAACCAGATTCCTCTTATCACGATATAAGCTTTTATGAAACTTTTGGTAATCACGCCTTTATTAATTATTGTCATGCCTGTGCTTTGAGAGATTTAGGAACTACAATGGCCCCATTAAATGCATACTTGACACTAATTGGATTAGAAACTCTTCCTTTGAGAATGAAGCAACATATGAAAAATGCTGAGATAATTGCAAAATTTCTTAATGACCATCCAAAAGTAAGTTATGTTTCATGGGCTGGATTTAAAAATAATTCATATCATCAATTAGCAAAAAAGTATTTTAATGGTGGTTTTGGTTCNGTATTTACTTTTTCATTNAAAGGTGACTATGACGCNGCAGTTAAATTAGTAGAAAGCTGTAATCTTATCTCTCATCTTGCAAATATTGGTGATACCAAATCTCTTATAATTCATCCAGCATCTACAACTCATAGACAACTAAGTGACGCACAAAAAGAAAAATCAGGAATTAAAAATTCAATGATTAGACTTTCAATNGGTCTTGAAAGTCATAAGGACATCATTCAAGATTTAAATGGTGCTCTAGAAATGGTTTAAANTTTTTTACTCATTCCAATTTGGGTGCCTTTTATCAAGGAATGCGTTAATACCTTCTTGAGCATCTAACTCCATCATATTAGCCGTCATTACTTCAGAAGTATAATTATAGGCCTCATTGATCGGCATTTCAACTTGCCTATAAAACGCCTCTTTGCCAATTTTTACTGTAGAAGAAGGTTTAGAAGCTATTAATTTTGCCAGATCCATAGTTTTGTTATGNAGTTGTTCTTGGGGGACAGAATGATTTATCAAACCAAATTGAACCGCNTCTTGAGAGTTTAGTTTTTCACCAGTCAGAAGCATTTCCATTATTTTCTTTCTACTGATATTTCTTGAAACAGCTACCATAGGTGTAGAACAAAAAAGACCAATATTGACACCTGGTGTCATAAAAGAAGACTGCTCTGANGCAANAGCTAAATCACAACTTGCAACNANNTGACAACCNGCTGCAGCTGCAATACCTGAGACTTCTGCGATGACAGGTTGAGGCAAATTCATAATAGTTTGCATCAATTTTGAACATTCATTGAATAGAAGCTTAAAAAATTCTTTGTTATTTTTATTTTTTCTTAATTCATCTAGATCATGTCCCGCTGAAAATCCTGGGCCCTCAGATGAAATAATTAAGACTTTAACTTTAGGTTGTGATGAAATTTCTTTTAAGGTTTTTGTTAAGTCCCTAATTAAGTCTAAAGATAATGGGTTATATTTTTTTCCATTAGTTAACTCGATTCTTACGATGTGATCATTTTCGTTTATAATAGTAAAAAGATTGTGCATCTATTTTCTCGTAATAATGTTATTATATAAGAAACATTTTTTGAATTAAGGTCAATCATTAATCTGGATTGATCAATATGCTAACCCTAAAAATACAGTATCTTTAATGGAATAAATAAAATTTAATGCAAAAATTCAATTATAAAGTATTAATTTTAATTCTCACTGGAACTGCTGCTCTAGCTTTAGCTGTTG
>NZHB01000026.1 GCA_002691185.1 SAR116 cluster bacterium
CACTTGTTCAGGTTGGTGATAAAGTTAATATTGGTGATATAATTGCAGATGGTCCTGCAACTGAAGATGGTGAACTTGCGCTAGGTAAAAATGTGTTGGTAGCTTTTATGCCTTGGAATGGGTATAATTTTGAAGATTCTATTCTCATTTCTGAGAGAATTGTTAAGGATGATGTTTTTTCTTCAATTCATATAGAAGAATTCGAAGTCATGGCTAGAGATACGAAATTAGGACAGGAAGAAATCACAAGAGATATCCCAAATATTGGAGAGGAAGCACTAAGAAATCTTGACGAAGCTGGTATGGTTTATATCGGTGCTGAAGTAAAGCCTGGTGATATTATGGTTGGAAAGGTTACTCCTAAAGGTGAGAGCCCAATGACACCAGAAGAAAAATTATTGAGAGCAATTTTCGGTGAGAAAGCCTCTGACGTTCGTGATTCCTCCTTAAGAGTTCCTCCTGGTGTCTCAGGTACAATTGTAGATGTTAGAATATTTTCTAGAAGAGGTATTGAAAAAGACGAAAGAGCTAGGGCCATTGAAAGAGCAGAGATAGAAAAATTTGCTAAAGACAGAGATGACGAAAAAAAGATACTCGAAAGAGGATATTATGGTCGTCTTAAGGAGTATGTTGTTGGTCAAACTTTATCTTCGAATATTAAAACAATAAAAAAGGGTGAGNNATTAACAAGTGATATACTTAATGANCTTTCAAGAAACGATTTAAGATTGATTACAGTTGAAGACGANAAAATTCAGAAAAATGTTGAGAAATTATCAAAACATTTTGATGGAGTTATTAAATCACTTGAAGATAGATTTAACGATANGGTAGATAAACTACAAAGAGGTGATGAATTATTACCAGGTGTAATGAAAATGGTAAAAGTTTTCATTGCTGTCAAAAGAAAATTACAATCTGGTGACAAAATGGCTGGTAGACATGGTAATAAAGGAGTTATCTCAAGAATAATTCCAGTTGAAGATATGCCTTATCTTCAAGATGGAACCCCGGTAGATGTTGTTTTAAATCCATTAGGAGTACCTTCCAGAATGAATGTAGGTCAAATTCTAGAAACTCATTTAGGTTGGGCTGCAGCAGGTTTGGGTAACAAAATTTCTAAAATGATTGGAAATAACGATGATAATAAAAANTTAAAAAACTTNCTTTCGCAAATNTACAGTGAAAAACAATTTGAAAANCAACTGTCATCACTTACTAATNATGAGCTAGTCCAACAGGCTAAAAATTTATCTAGAGGTGTTCCCATGGCGACACCTGTTTTTGATGGAGCAAGTGAAAAAGGTGTAACTGAAATGTTAAAGTTAGCTGATCTTGATGAAACAGGTCAAGTTTGGCTTACGGATGGAAGAACAGGTGAGGTTTTTGACAGNAAAGTTACNGTTGGATATATCTATATGCTGAAATTACATCATCTTGTTGATGATAAAATACATGCAAGATCTATAGGACCTTACTCCCTTGTTACTCAACAGCCACTGGGTGGTAAAGCACAATTTGGTGGTCAACGTTTTGGAGAGATGGAGGTATGGGCTCTTGAAGCTTATGGAGCTGCTTATACTCTTCAAGAAATGNTGACTGTCAAATCTGATGATGTTTCAGGAAGAACTAAAGTTTATGAATCTATTATTAGAGGTGACGATGATTTTGAGGCTGGTATNCCAGAGTCATTTAATGTCTTGATTAAAGAACTAAAGTCTCTTGGGTTAAATGTAAATATGGATTTAGTAGAGTAATTAAAAAATAATTTTTAAATAAGATTGGAAATTTTAATGAATGAATTGATGAATACATTTGGGCAAACTGGAGTTTCTCAAGGTTTTGATAAAATAAGTATTTCTATAGCATCACCTGAAGCCATTAAAAGTTGGTCTTTTGGAGAAATAAGAAAGCCAGAAACNATAAATTATAGAACATTTAAACCNGAACGTGATGGTTTNTTNTGTGCNAAAATTTTTGGTCCTGTNAGGGATTATGAATGTTTATGNGGNAANTATAAACGNATGAAATATAGAGGNATNATTTGTGAAAAATGTGGTGTAGAAGTTACTCTTTCTAAAGTTAGGCGAGAAAGNATGGGCCATATTGATCTTGCTTCACCNGTGGCNCATATTTGGTTTTTGAAATCATTACCATCTNGAATTGGNTTGCTTGTTGATATGACNCTAAAAGATCTAGANAGAGTTTTNTATTTTGAATATTTTCTNGTAACAGAGCCAGGNTTAACATCTTTGTCAAAGGGNCAATTACTAAGTGAAGAAGATTATGATNNTGCTCTNGATGAATTTGGTNANGAAAGNTTNGAAGTTTCNATNGGTGCTGAAGCAATAAAAAAAATCNTAACNGATATGGATTTAAACGAAGAANTTGTNAAANTTCGTGAAGAACTTATNAANACTGGTTCAGANATTAAAAGAAAAAAATTAGTTAAAAGGCTTAAGCTTGTAGAATCTTTTATTGANTCTGGNTCTAAACCNGAGTGGATGATCCTAGATGTTGTNCCNGTTATACCGCCTGAGCTTAGNCCTCTAGTNCCTTTAGATGGTGGAAGNTTTGCTACNTCAGATTTAAATGATTTATACCGNAGNGTCATTAATAGAAATAATAGATTAAAAAGACTTATTGAGTTGAGAGCNCCTGATATAATCATAAGAAATGAAAANAGNATGCTNCAAGAATCNGTTGATGCTTTATTTGACAATGGAAGAAGGGGTAGNGTNATAACNGGGGTTAATAAGAGACCTCTAAAATCGCTCTCAGATATGTTGAANGGAAAACAAGGTAGATTTAGACAAAATTTACTTGGTAAGAGAGTTGATTATTCAGGTAGATCAGTAATTGTTGTAGGTCCTGAGTTAAAACTTCATCAATGTGGACTTCCTAAAAAAATGGCTTTGGAATTATTTAAGCCATTCATTTATTCTAGATTGGAATTGTACGGATTAGCTAGTACGGTTAAGGCTGCAAAGAGAATGGTTGAAAAAGAAAGGCCTGAAGTTTGGGATATACTTGAAGAAGTAATCAGAGAACATCCAGTCATGCTAAATAGGGCTCCTACACTCCATAGGCTTGGTATACAAGCTTTTGAACCAGTATTAATCGAGGGTAAAGCTATAAATTTACATCCTTTGGTATGTACTGCCTTTAACGCAGACTTTGATGGAGATCAAATGGCTGTGCACGTTCCTTTGTCATTGGAAGCTCAACTTGAGGCAAGAGTTCTAATGATGTCGACAAATAATATTTTATCACCTTCAAGTGGGAAACCAATAATTGTTCCATCCCAGGATATTATTTTGGGTTTATATTATTTATCTATGGAAAGTGAAGGTCAAAAAGGCGAAGGTATGATATTTTCTTCTCCTAGTGAAGCCATTATGGCTTTGGACAACAATCAAGTCCATCTTCAAGCTAAAGTGAAAGTCAGGGTAAATGTTTTTAATAAAGAAGGTAATAAGGTTAAGCTAATTTTAGATACTACTCCTGGAAGAGCTAAATTATCTACACTATTGCCAAAGCATCATTCAGTAGATTTTAATACTATTAATAAACTAATGACAAAAAAGGAAGTTACTAACGTCATAGATTATGTTTATCGTCATTGTGGTCAAAAAGACACCGTTATATTTTGTGATCAAATTATGGCTATGGGTTTCAAACANGCTTGTACAGCTGGAATATCTTTTGGNATTTCTGATCTTGANACACCTCANGCTAAATCGGATCTAATGGATAAAGCAGAAAAACAAGTTAAAGATTTTGAACAACAATACCAAGATGGCTTTATAACTCAAGGTGAGAAATATAATAAAGTTGTAGACGTATGGTCAAAATGTTCAGATGACGTGGCAGATGCAATGATGAAAAATATATCAACAACTAAAGTTGGCCAGCCTGTAAATTCAGTTTGGATGATGGCACATTCTGGTGCGAGGGGATCTGCAGCACAAATTAAACAACTGGCTGGGATGAGAGGTTTGATGGCTAAACCATCTGGTGAAATTATAGAAACGCCAATTAAATCCTCCTTTAAAGACGGGCTTAATGTTTTAGAGTATTTTAACTCNACTCANGGAGCTAGAAAAGGNTTGGCCGANACTGCTTTGAAAACTGCAAATTCAGGTTACTTAACNAGAAGGTTGGTAGATGTAGCTCAAGACTGTATTGTCACAGAAGATGACTGNGGTACNGAAAACGGTTTTGTTATGCGNGCTGTAATTGAAGGNGGTGACATTATTGAACCTCTATCAGAAAGAATTTTNGGTAGAACAACAGCTGAGCAAATTNTTAATATTTCTAATGAANTTATATTAGAGAAAGGTATTATNATATCAGAGGATGATGTTGAAAAAATTGAAGCNTCTGGAATTGATAATGTTAAAGTTAGATCAGCTNTAACCTGNGAGACTCAGCCTGGAATATGTGCATCATGTTATGGAAGAGATTTNGCTAGAGGAACACCGGTNAATATTGGTGAAGCAGTTGGNGTTATTGCNGCTCAGTCNATTGGTGAACCTGGGACACAATTAACAATGAGAACATTTCATATTGGAGGTGCNGCTCAGCGTGGCGCAGAGCAGTCTAAAATTGAAGCNCCATTTGATGGTAAAATTAANNTAGACAATGCAACNNTGGTNACTACNGAAGATGGNAGTCANNTTATTCTTTCCAGATCNTCTGAAATGCTAATATTAGATGATCAAGGNAGAGAAAAAGCNCGNTANAGACTTCANTATGGNGCAAAGNTATTAAAACAAGANGGAGCTATGGTAGGGGCNGGTGAGATTTTAGTTGAATGGGACCCTTACACAATCCCAATTATAACTGAGAAGGAAGGNACTGCTCATTATGTAGATATAGTAGACGGAGTTTCAATGAGAGAAGAAATTGANGATTCTACTGGAATAGGGAGCAGAGTTGTAATTGACTGGAAACAACAATCAGGTGGATCCAACTTAAGACCTCGAATAACATTAAGAGATGATGATGGAGAGGTTATNACCTTACCTAATGGTCTGGAGGCCAGATACTTCATGTCTGTAAATGCTATTTTGAGCGTTGATAATGGAAGCAAGGTAAANGCAGGTACAGTATTAGCTCGTATTCCAAGAGAAAGCTCTAAAACTAGAGATATAACTGGTGGTTTGCCAAGNGTTGCAGAACTTTTTGAAGCAAGAAAGCCAAAAGATTTCGCTATAATTTCTGAAAGTGATGGCGTTGTTGAATTCGGAGCGGACTATAAAGCCAAGAGAAGAATTAGAGTCCTGCCTCAAAATAACGATGAAGAAGCAGTNGAGTATATGGTTCCTAAGGGGAAGCTTCTAGCCGTTCAGGAAGGTGATTTTATTAGAAAGGGAGATATGATTATTGATGGAAGTCCTGTTCCTCATGATATTCTTAATATACTTGGTGTTGAGGCGCTTGCTGATTATCTTGTAAAAGAAGTTCAGGATGTTTACAGGCTCCAGGGAGTTAAAATCAATGATAAGCATATTGAAGTTATAGTTAGGCAAATGCTTCAAAAAATTGAAGTTACTGANCATGGAGATTCAACATACCTTAATGGAGAGCAGGTGAATAGGCTGGACTTTAAGTTAACTAATGAAAAAATAATCAAAGATGGTGGTGTTCCCGCAAAAGGCGTCTCTGTTCTTCTAGGGATNACTAAAGCAAGTTTGCAAACTGAAAGCTTTATTTCTGCTGCATCTTTCCAAGAAACAACGCGTGTTTTAACAGAAGCAGCGGTTTCAGGTAAATCAGACCCACTTTCAGGCTTGAAAGAGAATGTGATAGTTGGACGCTTGGTTCCAGCAGGTACTGGATCAGTAGTTAATAAACTGAGAATGACTGCAATTAGAAGAGATAAAGAAATTCTTGAAGAAATGTCCAAAGAGGAAGCTGTTCTGGTTGATGATACTGAGGATAGTGAAGGTTAAATGAAAACTTAAAATAATTGATAAAATTTGATTTTATTCTTGACCATTTATTTTGTTATGAATACAATCCCGCAAATTGGGTTCTGGTAGTAATTTAATTAGACGCTAACCCTTCAAATTTTAAGAATTATAAAAGCTAATTAATTCTAGTTTAAAAGGACTATTTTATGCCTACAATCAACCAACTCATAAGGCATGGCCGTGAGCGACCTGTGAACAAGACAAAAGTTCCTGCGATGCAATCTTGCCCTCAAAAAAGAGGTGTTTGCACTCGCGTTTATACAACAACACCAAAAAAACCAAACTCTGCTCTTAGAAAAGTAGCAAGAATTAGGTTAACCAATGGATTTGAAGTTACTTCCTACATACCAGGTGAAGGTCATAACCTTCAAGAACACTCTGTTGTTATGATTAGGGGAGGAAGAGTGAAAGACTTACCTGGCGTAAGATACCATGTTATTAGAGGTACTTTAGACACACAAGGTGTTGCTGATAGACGTCAAAGACGTTCAAAATATGGTGCCAAGCGGCCTAAGTAAATAGAGGATNATTTAATGTCTAGAAGAAGAAAAGCTGTAAAACGCGAAGTTATGCCGGACCCTAAGTACAATGATAAGGTGGTATCAAAATTTACTTCTTGTTTAATGTTTGATGGTAAGAGGTCAACTGCAGAAAAAATTGTTTATGGTGCTTTTGAGATTGTTGAAAAAAAAATAGGTTCTGAGCCTATCAAGACATTCCACGATGCTATAGAAAATGTTCAGCCTCAAGTTGAGGTTAGATCAAGAAGAGTTGGTGGGGCAACTTATCAAGTGCCTGTAGAGGTTAGGTCTGATAGAGCTCTTGCTTTAGCTATTAGGTGGTTGATTAATAGCAGTAGAAATAGATCTGAAAATTCTATGACTGAGAGGCTTGGCGGAGAATTGATTGATGCGTCATCTAACAGAGGTGCTTCTGTTAAAAAAAGAGAGGACACACACAAGATGGCTGAGGCTAATAAGGCCTTTTCTCATTATCGTTGGTAAACAAGTATTAGGAGATTATTGTGTCACGAGCATACAATTTAAATAGATACAGAAATTTTGGCATTATAGCCCATATTGATGCAGGTAAAACTACTACATCTGAAAGAATTTTATATTANACTGGAAAATCTCATAAGATAGGTGAGGTTCATGATGGTAATGCCACAATGGATTGGATGGAGCAAGAGCAGGAAAGAGGAATTACAATAACTTCAGCTGCAACTACTTGTTTTTGGTATAGAACTGAGGATGGAAAAACTTTTGATAAAGCTTATGGTAATTCTGAAGATGAAGCCAAGTTCCGCTTTAATATAATAGACACACCTGGTCACGTTGATTTTACCATTGAGGTTGAGCGTTCTCTTGCCGTTTTGGATGGTGCAGTTGTAGTTTTAGATGCTAATGCGGGAATAGAGCCTCAAACTGAAACAGTTTGGAGGCAAGCTGATAGATATAAGGTTCCTAGAATAGTNTTTGTTAATAAAATGGATAAAATAGGCGCTGATTTCTTTAAATGTGTTGACATGGTTAAGGATAGGACAGGAGCTACTCCTTTGCCAATTAATCTACCTATTGGAGCTGAAAATAATTTTGCTGGACTTGTTGATTTGGTTTCAATGAAAGAATGGGTCTGGGANTCAGAAGATTTAGGAGCCACATGGACTGTTCGTGATATAAGAGAGGATTTGGTCGANAAAGCTAAATCTATGAGAGCTGATCTTGTTGAGCTTGCTGTTGAACAGGACGATGAGTGGATGGAAAAGTATCTAGAGGGTGAAGAGCCTGATGAAATTTCCTTAAGGAAACTAATCAGGAAAGGAACGCTTGCTATGAAATTTGTTCCAATTCTTTGTGGTTCTGCATTTAAAAATAAAGGCGTTCAAACTATGTTGAACTCAGTTATAGATTATTTGCCAGATCCACTTGATGTTCCTGCCTACACTGGCTTTCTGCCTGGTGACAAAACGGAAACAAGAAACATTGAAAGAACAGCAAATGACCAAGAGCCTTTTTCTGGTCTTGCTTTTAAAATAATGAATGATCCTTTTGTGGGATCCCTTACCTTCTTAAGAATTTATTCAGGAACCATTAAGAAAGGTGATTCCTTATTAAATTCAACTAAAGGAAAAAAAGAGCGTGTTGGTAGAATGATGATGATGCATTCCAACAATAGAGAAGAGATTGATGAAGCTTTTGCTGGGGATATAGTAGCACTTGCTGGAATGAAGGAAACAACAACTGGGGATACTCTTTGTGATAACCTTAAACCTGTTGTTCTAGAAACTATGTCTTTTCCTAATCCTGTTATAGAGATAGCGGTGGAGCCAAAGTCAAAGAATGATCAAGAAAAAATGTCAGCAGGGTTGGCTCGACTAGCAGCTGAAGATCCTTCATTTCAAGTCTCAACAGATACTGAGTCAGGACAGACTATTATGAAAGGTATGGGTGAGCTTCACCTAGATATTTTAATTGATAGACTTAAACGCGAATTTAAAGTTGAGGCAAATATTGGTGCCCCGCAAGTGGCTTATAGAGAAACTATAACTAAGGAATTTGAAGTTGATTATACTCACAAAAAACAATCAGGAGGATCTGGTCAATTCGCTAGAGTTAAGATGATATTTTCACCAAACCCTGATAAAGATTTTGAGTTTATTAACTCTATTAAAGGAGGAAATATACCGTCNGAGTATATACCAGGAGTAGAAAAAGGGCTTATGCAAGCTAAAGAATCTGGAATAATTGCTGGTTTCCCTGCTATAGACTTCAAGGTTAATCTTCATGATGGAGCTTATCATGACGTTGACTCATCCGTTATGGCATTTGAGATTGCTGCTAGAGCGGCATTTAGAGAGGGTATGGCTAAAGCTTCCCCAGTTCTGCTGGAGCCTATAATGAAAGTAGAGTGTGTTACNCCAGAAGAATATATGGGTGATATTATTGGTGATCTTAACAGTAGACGTGGTCAAGTTAGTGGTATGGATAGTAGAGGTAATGTGCAAGTAATAAATGCAATGGTTCCTCTTGCCAACATGTTTGGGTACGTAAATAATCTAAGGTCAATGAGTCAGGGAAGGGCTCAATATACAATGATATTTGATCATTATGATCAGGTCCCACAAGCTGTTGCTGATGAAGTCAAAGCTAAATTAGCTTAACAAACAAAACAAGATAAAGAAAGGTCATAAGATGTCTAAAGAAAAATTTGATCGTAGTAAACCACACGTAAACATTGGTACAATTGGCCATGTTGATCATGGTAAGACTACACTAACTGCAGCAATTACAAAAGTTATGGCTGATGCTGGTCGTGCTGATTTTTCTGCCTATGACCAAATTGATAAGGCGCCTGAAGAGAGAGAAAGAGGTATAACCATCTCTACCGCTCATGTTGAATATGAAACAGAGAATCGTCATTATGCTCACGTTGATTGTCCTGGTCATGCTGACTACGTTAAGAACATGATTACAGGTGCAGCTCAAATGGATGGCGCTATTTTAGTTGTGAATGCAGCTGATGGACCTATGCCACAAACTAAAGAACATATTCTGCTTGCTCGTCAGGTTGGTGTACCATCATTAGTTGTGTACATGAACAAAGTAGATCAGGTTGATGATGAGGAATTGTTAGAATTGGTAGAGTTAGAAGTTCGAGAGCTTCTAAGTAGTTATGACTTTCCTGGTGATGATATCCCTATCGTAAAAGGAAGTGCGTTAGCAGCTTTAGAAGGCCGTGATGAGGCCATAGGCGTAAATTCGATTACAGAATTAATGGCCGCAGTAGATTCTTATATTCCACAACCTGAGCGTGATAAGGATAAACCTTTTTTAATGCCTATTGAAGACGTTTTTTCTATATCAGGAAGAGGGACTGTTGTTACAGGTCGTGTTGAGCGCGGAGTAATAAAGGTTGGTGAGGAAATAGAAATTGTTGGTATAAAGGATACAACTAAGACTACATGTACTGGTGTCGAAATGTTCCGTAAACTTCTAGATTCTGGAGAAGCGGGTGACAATGTTGGTGTTCTTTTAAGAGGAACAAAAAGAGAAGAAGTTGAGCGTGGCCAGGTATTGTCTGCACCAGGTTCGATTAAACCTTACTCTAAGTTTAAAGGTGAGGCATATATCCTTACAAAAGATGAGGGTGGAAGACATACACCGTTTTTTAGTAATTATCGCCCACAGTTTTATTTTAGAACAACCGATGTTACAGGTGCAGTTGAGTTGCCGGCTGGAACAGAGATGGTAATGCCGGGAGATAATATAGCTATAACAGTTGAGCTTATTGCGCCGATTGCTATGGATGAAGGCTTAAGGTTTGCAATCCGAGAGGGTGGTAGA
>NZHB01000027.1 GCA_002691185.1 SAR116 cluster bacterium
ATTTCATAAATATTTAAATAATGTTGTTTTATATGAATTTTGTTTTAAGTTAAACAACTATGGTTAAATCTAACACTATTATTACAGATAATATTACATTAAATGAATTCTATATTAAATGTATAAAAGAAAAAGTATTAGCAGTTGATACTGAATTTATTAGAGATAATACTTATTACCCATCTTTATGCNTAATACAAATTGCTGGTGAGAATTTTGCTGCAGCTATAGATCCCNTATCTGNCTTGGAAATGCAACCTATTTGGGATTTACTTGCTAACGAAAAAATTCTAAAAGTTTTTCATGCTGCAAGACAAGATATTGAAATTTTTCTTCATTTAACAGGGGAAATTCCTAAACCAATTTATGATACTCAAATAGCCGCAATGTTTTGTGGATTAGGTGATCAAGTTGGCTATGAAAAATTAGTTAGTAATTTCTTAGATCTCTCAATCAATAAAGAAAATCAATTTACTAATTGGCTTCAGAGACCATTAACAAAAAACCAAATTGAATACGCAATTTCAGATGTCACACATTTAATTAAAATTTATCCTCTAATTTTGAAATTAATCAAAGACCTAAATCGAGAAGATTGGGTTCAGAAGGAAACAAAGTATCTTACTAATAAAAACCTTTATATTATCGATCCCTTAACTGCATGGGAAAAGATTAAAATTAAACAAACAAATAGAGAAACGTTAAATTATTTGAAATACCTTGCATCATGGAGAGAAATAGAATGTAAAAAAAGAAACATACCGAGAAATCGATTAATTAGAGATGACGTGCTTGCTAATATTGCAANTCTGAAACCAAGAGAAATAGAAAAATTAAAAAAAATTAGAGGTATTTCTAACAAACTGTCAATTGATGATTGTTACCAAATTATTGAGACCCTTAAACAATCAAGTAAATATAACTCTGACCAATGGCCACACATAAATAAAACTTATAAGAAAAATAATATTGATAAATGTAGTCTTGAATTATTAAAACTCTTACTAATGTATTGCTCAGAAAAAAGTGGATTAGCACAGAAGTTAATTGCAGATACTGAAGATTTAAGAAATGTATTACATACCCCACACAAAAATCATGAAATATTTATTGGATGGAGAAACAAAGTTTTTGGAAATTATGTGAGGATGTTATTAGATGGAAAATTAGCTTTTACTATTGAGAATAATAAAATTAAGGAAATAAAGTTTTAATAAAAATCCTAACTTTCCAAGATAGTTCTAATAATTTTATAATTTACTCTTTCTTTTATTTCTAAAGTATAAGCATCTAATTTATCTATTATTTTTATTATATTTTCAAAACTACGTTCTACTCTCTCCAAAATATAAAATATATGATTGTCACTCAAAAATAATTTTTTATCATTCGAGTATTTAACCATAAAAGAATATAATAAAACATCATCAGGTTCATTAATTTCACTAGATATTATACTACGAATTCTTGAGTTTAAATCTTCCAAATCCCATTTCATCTGNTATGGAGAAAAACGTGATAGAAATAAAATAGAACCGTCAAAANTTATAACCCTATTAAAAAAATGCATAACTAATTCTGTTGGATAAAATTTGCAAGGANAAAAATTATCAATAACGAAAATANTTCCCTTTTTAATNGTATCCANATTAAATGATGACAAACTTTCTAGGTAAATAGAATTATTATTATCTCTAAAAATCGAACTTAAATGAGTTTTTCCAGATCCTTTAGGACCAAAAATAATTGCAGCTGGTATCGTGTTTTTTTGCCAGTAATTAAAATTTTCAATTAATTTAACAGCTGACTCATTTGAGCTAGATATTATAAAATTNTCTC
This sequence comes from SAR116 cluster bacterium, assembly GCA_002691185.1. GTDB lineage: Bacteria > Pseudomonadota > Alphaproteobacteria > Puniceispirillales > Marisalimonadaceae > Marisalimonas. The sequence continues at coordinate 1,840 of NZHB01000027.1, forward strand.
TATTTTTAAGAGATTTAAACGATAATGGTAATATAAGTTGTTTATTTAAAGAATTCTTATTAATTTTTCTTATTTTAGAAGGCATGCAAATAATTCACTAAAATAGTTTAGCTATATAGTATCTCAATAACACACCACAGATAGCAGCTATAGGCAGAGATATTAAAATACCAACAAAACCAGCTAAATATGCACCAGTTAGAAGAGCAAACATTATCCATATTGGATTAAGGTTTATTGCATTTCCAACAAATTTAGGTGTTAAATAATAACTCTCTAACAGCTGGCCTGCTAAAAATATTGATAATATGATAACTATTTCAATTGATATTCCAAATTGGAACAAACCAAGAACTAATGTAAGTCCACCACCTAAGAACGCTCCAATATACGGAACAAATGATATTAGGCCTGAAAATATACCTAATAAAATACCAAATTTTATACCAACCAAGAATAATGATATTGCATATAAAATTGCTAAAATAGCACAAATTGAGCCCTGACCTCTAATAAATTTAGATAAAACAAGATCTATTTCATCAGTTAATTTTTTAAAGTCTTTAAAATTAGATTTGGAAGCTAAATCATTAAAGAAAGATTTAATTTTTTCAAACTCTAAGCTCATGTAAAAACTAATAACTAAAATTAAAATTATGTTAAAAAAACTATTAAAGAACTCGACACTATTCTTAATTAGTTCATTACCCGATTTCAAAAAAGTATTAGATAATGGTTTAAACAAGATAGAAATATCTAATGATTTAAACTGGTCATAAAACAAATACTTAGTATTCATTTCTCTGATAAAATTCTCAAATTTACTTACATAGGAAGGCAGTATTAAAATTAGGTTTTGAGTTTGCTCTAAGATAATTGGAACAATTAAAATAAAAATTGATAATAGAAATAAAATAAAAATAATTATGGAAAATAAACTTGAAAAAGTTTTATTGATATATTTATCNAAATATAATTTTATGGGACTTGTNATATATACAATAACAAAAGCTATTATGAATAATTTNACAACTTCAAAAACATAAATTGAGAAAAAAANTAATAGTAAAATTCCTATAAAAACAAGTAANCCCTTATAATTATAAAAACCTGGAAGATTCGACATTTAATAATTCCACTCTTTATTGATCTACTAAAACATATTGACCAGATTTTAAACTATCAAACATAATTTTTTTTTCACCAACAGCTTGAAAAAATGCTTTCTTACCTCCCATAAACTTGACATTAACTTTTCCTTCTGATTTGGATAACGAAATTACATTCATCTCTAATACAAATGGTAAACTCTCTAATTCTTCTAATATAAATGGCCATATTTTTATATGTTTTTGCTTAACCTCACTATTTACTTTGTAAGAAAGTTTTTTTGAGGAACCAAATAAATTTCGTGTAANTTNATCAAATCTTGTTGATGATTTTTTATTATAGTAAATANTTTCGTTTTCAATATAAACTAATCCTTTATCAAGGAAGCCTTCTGTAGACTTAACATTAATTATCTTATCGTTAAATAATAATTCACTAGTTAACATTGTTGATGAGTTTTTATTAAAAGGAATTATTAAATTAACTTCATCATAAACACGAGTATTTATTAAATTATCNTGTTTCCAACTTTTCTGNATTGAATTTATGATATTAGTAACTTCTTTTTTTATNATACTGTCATNAATATTAAAGACTGAATAAGTTTTTGTGAGTTTGGTTGTATTTCTNTAAATAGTATTTTCTAAGTNTCCATTTTTGTTATANAATTTGGCATATGTTAATAAATAAGTTTTNCCATNAGTTTTNAAAACTGGCTCTCCATAAACCAATAATAAAGAATTAGTTTTCTCGTTTTTGATTAAATCTTGAATAAGGTTTTTATCTAACTTGAGTTGAGAATTAGCCTTGAGGTTTCTATTAAAATAAAANTTTCCCTTAGCTAATTNTAANTTTACTAGACCATCATTTAACATNAGCTCTTGTTTCCAATTTTGATACCAAGCATCATTTTCATCCCAAAAAATCATTCCACGGAGGCCCTTAAAAATTGGCAAAATAGAAATAGGCTCCCGAAATGTTTCTGAATANTTTATTTTCTTATTACGAAAGAAATTAATCACAGACATTCTTTTAAAACAAATATCAAAGTTAGCTATATATCTCTTATCACTATTTGCTTCTTTGTTTATTTTTAAATAATCAACTAGTTGAGAAATATCTGAATTATTAATTTTAATATCTTCATTANTTATAGTTAGCCTTTTAATTAGTCTTTTGTACCCANTTAATTTTGCCTTCAACTCAGCCTCAGTCCTTGCTTTCATGATAGACGATTTTGTTAAATCAACACTTATATTTTGNATATAAAATGATGAACTTTTACAATCATCATTACTTNAACCAAAAGATAAATTTGTAAAAATNANGAGCTTAATCAGAATAAAAAAAATTAATTTTAAATTTTTAAACATCATTTGCCTGATCGCCAAATATTTTAATTGATAAGTAACTATAACATAGATATATGAATAAATGATTTTTAAAAATTTATGAAAAACATTTATAACCTTTTAACTTTTAATTAAGATTTACTTTATGACAAACACTTTTGTTAAATCAAAAAAAACTGAAATAACTTATAGTAAATCTGGTGTAAATATTGACGAAGGTAATAAGTTTGTTTCTGAAATNTCNAACATTACTGAATCNACNTCGATTGATGGGACGACTGCTGAAATAGGTGGGTTTGGTGGTATATTTGATTTAAAAAAATCTGGCTTCAAAGATCCTTTGCTGATATCGAGNACTGACGGCGTTGGTACNAAATTACAATTGGCAATTAAAACACAAGCTTACTTCAATATAGGGATAGATTTAGTTGCCATGTGCGCTAATGATGTGTTAGCCCAAGGTGCTCAACCACTTTTTTTTATGGACTATTATGCTACTGGTAAATTAGATCGAAAAGTAGCTGTTGAAGTTATAAAAGGTATTGCTGAGGCTTGCAAACAATCAGGATGTGCTCTNGTTGGCGGAGAAACTGCAGAAATGCCTGGACACTATGAAAATAATAGTTTTGATTTAGCAGGGTTTTGTGTTGGTGCTGTAGAAAGAGATAAACTTCTAAATCCAAACACAGTTAAAAAAGGAGATGCTGTGATTGGCGTATCTAGTAGTGGAATTCATTCTAATGGTTTTTCGCTTATTAGAAAAATTTTAGATACTTACTCAATTGATTTATTTCAAAAATCAGACTTTGATAAAACAAAGTCTTTCTCTGATTTATTAATGCAACCCACATTATTATATAATAAGGCCTTTCAAGCAGCTAATAAGAGTAATAAAGTTAAATCTGTTTGTCATATAACTGGTGGAGGACTCATAGAAAACCCTCCTAGATCATTCAATAAAAAACTTACTCTAAATTTCGATATGAATAATTATGAGATGCCTCCTCTTTTTCAATGGATAAAAGAAAAAGCTAATATTTCACTCTATGAAATGCTGAAAACATTTAATTGTGGAATTGGGTTACTAATCTTTGTTGATGAAAAAGATAAAATTGATGTTTTAAATAATATTAAAAATGTAGGCTATGATGCCTTTTTAATAGGTTCTATGGAAGAAAAAAATTCAAATAAGGACGTTTATTTTGAAGGTTGGGGATTTTAAAATTCTATTTTTTAATTTTTAAACATGAGGAGAATAAAATGAACAGAAAATTGGACAAAGAAACACAAGAGCACAAAGACTTCTATGATAATTTTTTAAAGTACACTACTTATAGTACAATTGCTGTAATAGTGATTGTTGCTCTTATGGCAATTTTTTTAGTTTGATAAATCTTTTTATTCAACTATCTCTATTCCTGAAAAGAAAAAAGAGATTTCATTTTTGGCATTNTCTAGACTATCAGAACCATGAACTGAGTTAGCTTCTATACTAACTGCAAACTCTTTTCTAATTGTGCCTTCTTTTGCATCAGAGGGGTTAGTTGCCCCCATAACTTCTCTATTTAACATTACAGCATTTTCACCAGCTAATACTTGAACAACTACAGGTCCCGAAATCATNAAATCCACTAAGTCATTGTAAAAGGGTCTATCTTTATGAATTTCATAGAATTTTTGTGCCATTTGTTTAGAAAGTTGAAGTCTTTTTTGTGCGATTATTTTTAAACCAGCTTGTTCTAATTTAGCATTAATTGCTCCAGTCAAATTTCTTTTAGTAGCATCTGGTTTNATTATAGATAAAGTGTTTTCAATGATCATAAAGAGTCTCCAAAATTTAGAAAATTAGTTATACTTAAAAAGTATAATAATCAAGTTATTTTAATAGATTTAAAAATTAGTTTTGTTTTATCAANTGATAAAGCATCCTTACTCCCCAACCTACTCCTCCATAAGGAATTGATGGTGAAGATTTGTTTTTCCATGTAACTCCTGCAATATCAAGGTGTGCCCATGGAGTTTTTTTAACATGTCTTTTTAAAAAACAGGCTGCTGTTATCGATCCAGCACCAGGCCCACCAATGTTTTTCATNTCTGCTATTTCAGTTTTTATCAAGTCATCATAATCATCATCTAAAGGCATTGCCCAGACTCTTTCGCCAGTATATTCACCAGCTTCAAAAATTGCTTTAGAAATTTTATCATCATTCGAAAACAACCCTGCTCTTATATTTCCTAAAGCAACTATCATTGCACCTGTTAAAGTTGCCAAATTAATCATAAATTTAGGTTTGTATTTTGTCTCTGTCCATGACAAAAGATCTGCCAAGACTAATCTTCCTTCTGCATCAGTGTTTAACACTTCAATCGTTTGACCTGATACGGATTTTACTACATCTCCAGGTCTTTGAGCATCTCCATCTGGCATATTTTCAACTAAACCCAATATGCCAACCACATTAAATTTAAGCTTTGACAAGGCCACNGCTTCAAGCAAGCCTGTAACCGTTGCAGCACCACCCATGTCCCATTTCATATCCTCCATAGATTTAGGTGGTTTTAAGGACAACCCCCCAGAGTCAAAGCAAACTCCTTTTCCTATGAATGCCATTGGAGGTGTGTTTTTCTTACCACCAAGCCATTCCATAACAACAACTCTACTATCCTTCCTAGAACCACGTCCAACAGCAAGCAAAGCACTCATTCCCATTTTATTTAATTGCTGTTCATTATAAACTGTAACNTTTAAACCAATTTTTTTAAGNTTTTTGCATTCATCGGCAAAAGTTGATGGATAAAGTATATTAGGTGGTTGCCAAACCAAATCTCTAGCAGTGAATACACCTTGAGCAAGATTTCTTATTTCTTCAAATATTTTTGAATTCTTTTTTTCTTCTTCTGATACAAAAACTACCTCCTTAAGATCAACAAGATCTTTAGACTTAACCATTTTATAGTTATCAAACTTATAAGAACTTAATAGGATCCCTAAACAAAGTTGTTTAATGATTTCAGGGTCATCTTCATAGATTTTTGCTTCAGAACAACCTATTGATTTGATCTGATTAAAAATACTTCCACCAAGGTTTTGTAAATATTTTAAAGTTAATTCATTATTTTCAGTTTTTCTTCTGATTAACAAAAAATTACCTTTTTCTGANCTAACAAGAAAACAATTAGTCGATTTNTTAACAATTATTTTTTTAAAAAAATTTAATAAATCTTTATTTGTTTCTAAANNTTTGGATAAAAGTNTATCATTTTCAGAATAAAATAAAATATGCACTATTTTATTATTTGTAAAATTTGTCTTTGAATTACTCTTTTCATATCCAAATTTAATAAATCTTTCATTAACCATTTTTATCCTCAGTGAAATATTGGTAAAATTATAAAAATAATGACATTATATTAATTAAAAATTTTTATAAAGAATAATGTAAATTTTTGGATAAATTAATTAATGATTTTGACTGGTTATATTTTTAGACAATCAATAAAAAATGTTATTGTTTCAACCTTAGTTTTGATAAGTGTCATTTGGCTCAGTCAATCTTTTAAAAGTATTAAATTGATAATAAACAATGGAGCTAATTTATCAGATTTTTTTCTTTTGTCTATGTATAGCTTTCCTAGTTGGTTACTAATAGCATTACCTTTTGGCACTTTTGCAGGTTGTATGATTTCTTATCTAAAACTTCAAAATGATAAAGAAATTATTGTTATGAAATCTTCTGGGCTTGATTACATTCAAATAAGCAAACCTGCAATCTTTGTATCTCTCATATCAGCTTTCATTTTGTTCATCGTATCACATATTATCCTACCCCAAAGCTATAAAAACTTTAAAATTTTACAAAATGAGATAAGAAACAGCTCTAGTGATTTAATTTTAAAAGACAATACTTTTATTGAGTTAAATAAAAATCAAACGATCTTTGTGGGGAGTTCATCAAACAATAATTTGTCTCAAATTTTTATACAAGATAAAACTGACCCTTTAAATATAAATGAATATTATGCAAAGGATGGTTTTTTAACCATGAATGAAACGCCTATTTTAATCCTAATAAATGGAACTAAAATTGTTACTAATAAACAAGGTAGATCAACAATATTAAAGTTTGATAAATATAATATTGAAATTGAGAGTAATAATTCAAAAAAAACCACTAACCGGGTTGTGGAATATAATGAATATAATTTTTTTCAATTATTAGAATTTGCAAAACAAAACAATGATAAGAAAGGTAAACTTCTTGCTGAAGCAAATTACAGAAATACGGTAACTTTATCCCCAATTGTATTTATTTTGCTTTTAATGATTACAATTCTCAAAGATAGTTTTTCAAGAAAGAATAATATTTATAAAACAATTATGAGTATTAGTTTAATTTTGATTATTCAAACATTATTAATTGTAATTAAAAATGCTGTTCATGATAACGTAACATTTTTACCACTTATGTATTTATTTCCATTGAGTTTAATTATAATCAGTATAATTTTACTTCAGAAAAATAAAAAAATTTCAGACATATTTTTAAAACATAAAACTGTAATTTAATGTCCATTAGTCAAAAACACCCTTTTATAATTTACAAGTATTTTACAAAAGACTTAATTCGATATTTTTTAATAGCGCTTTTTTCTCTNATGGCACTNGTGTTTTTTGTTGATTTAATAGAACTCTTCAGACGTGCTTCAAACAAAGTTGGAGTAACACATCTGCAGCAAGCTAATTTTTTTGATATNTTAGGGATGGCGTCATTAAAAATTACTGGAAATATAGAAAAANTTCTANCCTTCGCTGTATTGATAGGTTCAATATCTTGCTTTAATCAGTGGAAAAAAAATAATTATTATATAANAACAAGAAGTTCAGGTTTATCTTTATGGAAAATTATTACTCCAAGTTTATTATGTTTTTTCTTTTTGGGTATTTTTTCTATTACTTTACTGAACCCTTTTTCAACGTTAATGAATAAGAAATATGAAAATTTAGAAACTATTTTTTTCAAACACAAAAAAGTCAACAATTTTTCATTTGATAATAAAGGTTTCTGGATGAAACAGACATTTAATGGAAAAACCATAATTATAAACGCTTTTAGGGTAAACCCANAGCAAAAGACTTTAAATGATGTAAATATTTTCATATTAAATAAAAATGCAAGTTTTGAAAAAAGAATATCCGCAAAAAACGCAAAATTTGATAAAAAAAAACTTAGTCTTACAAATGCTATAATCACTGATAATGAATCACTAATAAAAAGTTTCGGTAAGTATAATTTAAACTTAGATTTATCTTCAAAAAATATAAATGTTTCTATTCTTGAGCCAGAAAGTATTTATATAATTAACTTACCTAACTATATTTTGAATATGAAAAAATTTGGCTTAAATATATCGAAGCATCTATTACATTTATTTAAGTTNATATGTCATCCATTACTCCTTATTTCTATGATTTTACTTTCTGCATCCTTAATGTTAAGGAGTAGTGAAAGAAAAGGAAAAGTGGGAGTTGTATCCCTATCATTAGTCGTTGGATTTAGTTTGTATTTTGTAGGAGATTTTGTATTTGCTTTAGGGTCCTCAGAAATGTTGCACCCAATTGTATCAGGGTTTGGGCCAACTCTTATTGGTTTATTCTCAGGTTGTTATCTTGTTAGTGACATAGACGAGCCTAAGTAGGGATTAATGGAAAAAAAATTGATTATTAAAGAAACCTTAAATATCAGATTAATTCTTTATTGTTTTGTCTTCGTTTATTTATTTCTAGTAAACCTTACATATGCAAATGAAAATTTTATAGTAACTACAGTGAATAAATTGCCAATAAGCAAAATCGACGTAATAAATAAAGCCAAAATATTACTTTACTCTACTGAAAAAACTACTGGCAGTAATAATTTGAACAAATATTATAATCAAGCCATCAAAGACCTTATTAATGAAAGAGTTGTTTTTTCTGAGGGTGTCAAAATTAATCAAAAGATTGAAAACTTAGTCACCCCAAAAGCTGAAAGTTTACTTTTAGCAAATTTTAATAACTCAGAATCNCAATTAAATAACTTTCTTAANTCTCTATCTATACCTAAGTCAGCTTTATTAGAAAAATATAAAACAGACCTNATTTTAGGTTANATNGTTAAAAATAAATATANATCNCAATTGATTAATATAGAGAAATTAGNNGACAACAGAATCAACTCTAGTAAAAATNANCCAAAACAAGANCTTTTTGAATTGGCAGAAATTGTTTTAAATAAAAAAAATAATTCCAAGNTATATAANGAAATTCAAACTGCACTCCAAAATGGTGCAAANTTTCTTAATATAGCNAGNCAAATATCAGTCAGCAACTCTTCTAAATTTAATGGAAAAATAGGCTGGAAAACCTATGCCGAGACTTCTAAAATTATTCAAACAGGTAAAACTAATTTTTTAGAAGGCGATGTTTTTAGCTTTTCAANCAAAGATAAATTCTATTTTTACAAAATATTAGCCACGCGAATAAATGGGAAATTAAGTAAAAAAGAGAATAAAGTATTACTTGTTGAAACTAAATTCCCTATTAATTTCAGAAAAAAAGAACAAGTATATTTTGATGTTAAAAAAAGATTGGACANTCTATTAAGTCATAAATCAAAGTGTAACAATCTTTTAATGCTAAAAAAATCGAATGAATTTAAAATATCTATGAATACTATTCAATCACGTATTGCTGATCTCAGCCCAAATATTGAGTATTTAATAAAAAACTTAGAACTTTTCGAAGTTTCTAAACCACTCTTTTTCGGTAATGTTGGCTCTGCATACATTATATGCGATACACAAAATGCAACAAATGAAGATAACAAACCAGAAATTGTAAAAAATAAAATGATGAACAAGCATATATTAAATTTGAGTAATAAAATTTTGAAGCGATTAATTAAACAAGCCCAAATTACCCAAATTCAAAGAATTAATTAAAAATATTTTTATTTATGGGCTCATTGCAAAAAATAATTCTTATATCAGCAGGGGATCCCGCTAGTATTGCTTCTGAAATCACTATTAAAGCAATTCAATATTTATTGGTTGATAATCATCTAAAAACAATAGTTATTTCAAATCCTAATCTGATAGAAAATGCTAAAACCTTAGTTAAAAGTAATATTGCTTTGAACGTAATAGAAGATTTAAAAAATTTTTCTGATTTTAAAAATAATTGCTTAAATTTAATTCCACTCAATATTCCACATGAAGTTATCTTAGGTAAACCAAATTATCAAAACTCTTCTTTCGTAATAAATTCCATTCAAAGTTGCGTTAATATTCTTAATTCAAGCATTGCCTCTGCAATGGTTACCAACCCAATTAATAAAAATATTATGCACAAGGCAGGTTTTAATTTTGATGGTCATACAGATTACCTTGAATCTGTCTCAGTTTTGAAGAAAAAAGCAATAATGATGCTAGTTACAAAAGAATTGAGAACTGTTCCTTTAACAATTCATGTTCCACTTAAAAAAGTACCTTTGCTAATTACAAAAGATTTAATTTTGAATACTATAAAAACTATAATTAATGAATTCAATTTATACTTTGGTATTAATAAACCTAGGATATTAATTACAGGATTAAACCCTCATGCTGGTGAAAATGGAGATATAGGTTTAGAAGAGAATGAGATAATTATACCAGCTATACTAGAAGCAAAGAAAAACTTAAACTGTTCTTTAATTGGTCCTGTTTCAGCTGATAGTGCTTTTGCTCCCAGTTTTAGGAAACAGTATGACGTTGCAATTTGCATGTATCATGACCAAGCACTTATTCCAATAAAAACGATAGATTTTCATAATGGGGTTAATGTAACATTAGGAATTGATTTTATCAGAACGTCTCCGGACCATGGAACAGGTTTTGATATAGCTGGGAAAAATATAGCTAATCCTGAAAGTTTAATTGCATCTATAAAACTTGCTTATGAAATGAGCTTGTTTAAGGAAAATGGACTTTAAATAATGCAAATTCCTACAATAAAAGAAATTTTAAAAAAAAATAAAATCAAAATTCACAAATCTTTAGGTCAAAATTTTATCTTTGATCAAAATCTTACAGATAAAATTGTCTCAAAATCAAAACCTCTCTGTAATACCATAATTGAAATTGGACCAGGTCCAGGATGTTTGACACGCTCAATATTAAAAGAAAAGCCTGAAAAACTATTTGTAATAGATATAGATGAGCAATCAGAAAAAATGCTTTCCGATTTAAAATTAATATACGATGATAAATTGAATATTATTATTGGGGATGCACTCAAATTTCCAATATGGGAATTAGGGAGCTTTCCTAGGCAGGTAATTGCTAATTTACCCTACAATACAGGTACCAAAATGTTAACTGAGTGGTTAAAGCATATCAATTGTTTTGAATGCATGACTTTAATGTTTCAAAAAGAAGTAGCTGATAGAATTTTGGCAAAACCAGGATCAAAAAACTATGGTCGCCTATCAGTTATAACTAATTGGTTAGCAAAAACTTCTAAATTATTTGATATACCAAATTCAGCTTTCATACCAAAACCAAAAGTAAACTCAACAGTAATACAAATCAGGCCTTATAAAAAACCTTTATATGACGTTTCCTTTCATTCTCTGGAAAAAATTACTAAAATTGCTTTTAGCCAAAGAAGAAAAATGATCAAAACTAGTTTAAAAGAAATTAATCGTTACAAAATCTTAGACGATTTAAATATATTACCCTCTCTACGACCAGAACAATTATCTATTAATGATTTTTGTAAGATTGCTAAAAAAGCTTTTGAAAATTAATGTTTATAAATTAT
>NZHB01000028.1 GCA_002691185.1 SAR116 cluster bacterium
TTAACTTTTTTTTCCAGTTTAGGTTTAGTAAATGATTTTTTCATGTCAAACAAACTTGAGGAGACATAACCGTCTATTGTTTCAACATGTTCTAAAAAGATATTTTTATATTTATCATCAACTATTAAGCTTATCTTCCAAAGATCCATAATATTAATCAACTATTTTTACAAAACTAGCTATTACTCTCTTTTCACCAGCCTTATCAAAACTTATATTNAACTTATCCCCTTCAGATGAGAGAATGAGACCCATTCCAAATTTTTGATGAAATACCCTTTGTCCGTTCTTAAAATTAGCATTTAAGTTTAAATTNTTCTGGTTAATTTTTGGTTGTTTGTAGACATCTAGAACGTTAATACCCTTTTTTTTGGCTCTAAAATAGCCTGGACCATAAGAAAAATTATCATTAGTAACTTCGAAGTTGATTTGATTATAACTTGACGCTTCTGCACCTAAGTTACCTTCAATATTTTCATTTAAATCATTTTTTGGTAATTCACTTAAAAACCTNGATGGAATGGAACCTTGCCACAAACCATGTATTTGTCTATTAGCTGCAAAAGTTATAAATAATCTTTTTTTTGCACGAGTTATTCCAACATATGCTAGCCTTCTTTCCTCTTCTAAACCAGCTAAGCCTAATTCATCAATTGATCGTTGACTTGGAAATAAACCCTCCTCCCATCCTGGCAAGAAAACCACATCAAATTCAAGACCTTTAGCCGCATGTAATGTCATTAGAGATACTTCTCCAGCTTCAGCTTCATTATCACCATCCATAACAAGAGCAATATGCTCCAAGAAGCCAGAAAGATTTTCAAAGCCACTCATTGCATTTATTAGTTCTTTTAAATTTTCCAACCTTCCTTCACCTTCGATTGATTTTTCATTTTGCCAGTGAGAAATATACCCTGATTCTTCAAGAACTTTTAAAGCTAGATCAGTGTGTGAAATTTTTTTTTCTTGGTTCCTCCAATCTTTAAATTGATTAATTAAAGTCTGTAATGTTCTCTTAACATTTGGTCTTAACTCATCTGTCATAAGTAATTCTTGTGAGGCCATAAAAAATGAAATGTTATTATTTCTAGCATATGAATGAATTAAGCTTATTGTATTGGTACCTAATCCTCTTCTTGGTACATTAATAATTCTCTCTATAGCCAAATCGTCATTGGGTTGTTGGACTACTCGCAAATAAGCTAGTGCATCTCTTATTTCTAATCTTTCATAAAATTTTGCACCAATAACTTTGTAAGGTATTCCGATATCTACAAATCTTTCCTCAAAAAATCGAGTTTGATGGCCTGCTCTAACCAACACAGCCATTTGATCATAGTTAAATCCCAAAGAAAAAAGTTTTTCAATCTCGTTACTAGTTCTTTTTGCCTCTTCTATTCCATCCCAAACTGTGATCAGATCTATTTTTTCACCTTTTTCTAAAGAAGTTTTAAGGCTCTTACCAAGTCTTTCTTTATTATTAATAATTATACTATTGGCTGCGTCTAAAATCCTACCAGTAGATCTATAATTCTCTTCAAGTTTAATAACATTAGCCATTGGATAATCTTTTTCAAATCTCAATATGTTTCCAACTTGAGCTCCACGCCAGCCATAAATCGATTGATCATCATCACCAACACAGCAAATATTTTNTGTCTTACTAGCGAGTAGTTTAAGCCATAAATATTGAATGGTGTTTGTATCTTGATACTCATCAACCAAGAAATGTGATAATTTAGAATGATATTTATATAAGATGTCTGGGTGTTTTGTAAAAATTTCTAAGTTATATAAAAGTAAATCTCCAAAATCAGCCGAGTTTAGCGTCTTAAGCCTTGTCTGATAAATTTTATAAATTTGTTTTGCTTTCCCATTAGCAAAAAAATCATTACTANAAATTTTGGAATCTTCGTGAGTATAGCCTTTATCCTTCCANGAGGATATCAAAGATGACATTGATTTAGGNGTAAATTTTTTTATATCAACATCTTCATCAAGCATTATTTGTTTTAGAAGCCTAGCTTGGTCATCTGTGGTAATTATTGTATAATTGGAATTTAAGCCAATCAACTCTGCATTCTCTCTTAGTATGCGTGCACCTATTGAATGAAATGTTCCCAACCAAACAGAATTTGCCATTGGGCCAATTAACTCTTCAAGTCTAGTTCGCATTTCCTTAGCGGCTTTATTAGTAAAAGTAACGGCAAGAACTTTCCATGGTTTTGTAGTATTGCTGTACAATAAATTTGCTAACCTTGCTGTCAAAACTCTTGTTTTACCAGTACCTGCACCAGACAAAACCAACAAAGGGCCGTTTAAATTATTAACAGCCTCTTTTTGAGGATTATTTAAATCAATATAGGATTTATGATTATGAAAAATGTTCATTATTAAAGATTGATTTCTATTTCATTCTACAATCTCTGTTTCTAACATATAGATTGTTTAACTTGTACAAAATTTGTAAATAAATAATAATAGGGACTAATGTATATGGCTAAGATAGTAAAATAAAATGAAAATATCGTATTTATTATCCTACAAGATTATTGTTCTAGTGCTCTTTTTAATTTTAAGTGGCTGTTCTAACAAAAATATAACTATCTCAGAAATTAATGATCCCCTTGAAAATATAAATAGAAAAATATTTAATTTTAATAGATCAGTTGATGAAAAAGTTATTACTCCAATTAGCGCCTCTTATAAAAAAATAACACCACCCTCAACTAGAAAAGCTATAAGCAATCANATANATTGGTTNGATACACCNTCAACAATANTTAATAGTTCACTTCAAGTAGATTTCAAGAATTCAATATTAGCCTCTGCAAAATTTTTATTGAATGGATTGACACTCGGTTTTTACGATTTAGATAATGGAGAGACAGTAATTAAAGATAGAGATTTTGGTTCAACTCTGGCAAAACTAAATGTTCCAGAAGGACCATTTTTAATGGTCCCTTTAATAGGTCCTAAAACCACAAGAGATTTTACCGGAACCATTTTGGACACAAATATTACGTCTAATATTTCTTCTCAAGATTTAAATAATTTAAAATTAATTGAAATTCCTATCGATACAATAGACACAAGAGCTAAACTCTCTAAAACAATCGATAATATCTATGAATCAGCTGATCCCTACATCAAACTAAGATCATTTTATATTCAAAACAGAAGAAATGTCGTATACGATAAAAAATATTTTGATCTCAAAAACAAAAAGGCAGACGAAGAATTTGAAAAATTATTGGAATAAAACTAAAAAAATATTTNTTTTCCTATTTTTATTTNTATCTCCACTATTNGTCCATAACTCATATTCTGATGACATAAAAAATGGAGAACANGTTATNCAAGAATTAATAACAAAAACTCAAAAGCANGCTTTAGAGACAATTNATCTTTCTTCTGAAGAACGGTCAAAAAAGATAACACCAATAATTGAACAATATCTTAATTTAAATTTTATGGCCAAGGCCACAACAGGAAGTTTTTGGAATAAGGCAACTAATGATGAAAAAANAAAATATGAATTAGCATTGCTTGATCAAATNATTAATACAGTTGAAGAGCATTTAAATACTCTTGCAACATTATCTTACAAACCTATTAAATCTGAGTTAAGAGGTAAAAAATTAATTTATATAACTGGAGTAATTGAAGATAAAAATAAAAATAAACCTNCTATTAATTTATTATGGAAACTTTCAAAAGGTAAAGATGAAGCCATAAAAATTCTTGACTTAGAAATAGAGGGAATATCNCTAATTCGCTCTCATAAATCAGAAACAATGTCTATTTTGAGAAAAAATAAAGNAGANTTCAATGATTTAATAGAAAAGCTTAAAATCAAAAAATAATTTATCTTGTAATAGGTTTATATTTCATTCTTTTAGGATTCAAAGCTTCNGCACCTAANCTTCTTTTTTTATCATTNTCGTAATCTTGGTAATTTCCTTCAAACCACTCTACNTGACTATTACCCTCAAAAGCTAATATGTGAGTAGCAAGTTTATTTANAAACCATCTATCATGAGAAATAACAACAACACAGCCAGAAAATTCTAAAATTGCTTCTTCTAATGATCTNAATGTATCCACATCNAGATCATTTGTTGGCTCATCAAGTAATAATACATTTCCAGGNACTTTTAGCGTTCTTGCTAAGTGGACNCTATTTCTTTCNCCTCCAGACAATTGGCTAACAATTTTTTGTTGATCTGAACCCTTAAAATTAAACTGCCCTACATANGCCCTACTTTGAATAGTTTTTTTACCNATNTGNATTTCATCNAGTCCATCACAAATAGATTCCCAAACATTTTTTTCAGGNTTTAAAACATCNCTAGTTTGATCAACGTAGTTTAAACTAACAGTNTCACCAATTGAAATTTTTCCATTATCNGGTTTTTCTTCTTGTGTAATAAGCTTNAATAANGTTGTTTTTCCTGCTCCATTGGANCCAATAACNCCNACAATACCACCAGGTGGAAGTTTAAAAGAAAGCTTATCTATTAATAATTTNTCTCCAAAAGATTTACTAACATNTTCAAAANTNATAACTTCATTCCCTAATCTTGGNGCAGGAGGAATGACAAGATTTCCNANATTGATTTCTTTTTTANGTTCTNTAGCAACAAGCTCNTCGTAAGANGATATCCTTGCCTTTGATTTAGCTTGTCGAGCNCGAGGTGCTGCTTTAATCCATTCTAACTCTTCATTTANTTTTCTTTTTCTTGCTTCTTCAATNTTTCCTTCTAATTCTAACCTTTTTTGTTTTTGTTCTAACCAACCTGAATAGTTACCTTTATAGGGAATACCCTCACCTCTATCNAATTCTAAAATCCATCCTGCCACTTCGTCTAAAAAATATCTNTCATGAGTAATNGTAACTACTGTTCCTGGAAAATCATGNAGAAACCTTTGAAGCCATGCAACTGACANAGCNTCTAAGTGGTTAGTTGGTTCATCTAATAATAAAAAATCTGGATTTGATAGTAGNAACTTAGCTAGTGCTACTCTTCTTTTTTCACCTCCAGATAAATGACNAATATTTTCAGATGCGGGTGGNAANCTTAGTGCATCCATTGCTATTTCTGCTTTGCGATCTAAATCCCAAGCATCCATATTATCTATCATCTCTTGAAGTTCGGCTTGTTTTAAAATTGTTTCATTCATTTCATCTTCAGATAAATCTTCTGCAAATTTTAGTGAAATATTATTAAAATCATCAACTAACTTTTTAGCCTCTGACATCCCTTCCATCACGTTTTCGTAAACATTTAGTTTATCATTAAGTTCAGGCTCTTGGGGCAGATAACCAACTTTAACTCCGTCAGCAAGTAAGGCTTCACCATTATAATCTTTATCTAAACCAGCCATAATTTTTAATAATGTAGACTTACCTGCGCCATTACCACCTAACACACCTATCTTGGCACCTGGCAAAAAAGATAAGCTAATATCTTTAATGACTTGCTTTCCCCCTGGATAAACCTTACTTAGTTTATATGTAGAAAAAATATATTGTGGGCTGTTCATAATTTACCTCTAACCTGAGTGTCTATTGTTTTGAATAAATAATAAATTTTTTAAAATTAAGTTAATAATAATTTTTCATTTCTCAATTATATTTGTATAAATATAACATGATAAATACGTTTCCTATTTGGCTCATTATAATAGACTTTATATTTGGTTTTATAATGTTGATTTTAAGCCTTAAGTTTATTTTAAATCTTTTTATAAACGAAGACAGTAAATTAATTATATTCGTTTTTTTCACTAAGTTAACATTACCAATTGTTAATGCAACATCTAAAATAACACCAAATTTTATGGTAGCACCACTAAAACCACTTTATATTGCCTGGATAATACTTATGATTAGGCTTTACTTTCTTCCAATACTGATTGGATACTCATACTTAGGAATATTTGCATTTGTTTTTGAAAAAAATATAATATCGATAATTAATGAAATAACACTTAATTTAGCGCTTTATCTTAACTACGGAATTTAACATTTAGAACAAAAAGTATTTATTCTTGAAAGTAACTCATCTATTTCAGATTTTTCAGTCTCAAAAGACGTTACTAATCTCAATATGAAATTATTATGGCCTACCCTACTCCATAGATTTGATATAATATTTAATTTTAGCATTTCTTGATATGTTTCTTTACTAACCTCTAGAAATACTTCATTAGCTTGAGTCGGATAAACTAATTTGAACTCATTAAATGTACATAATTCTCTACTAAGATAACCAGCCATAAAATTTGCTTTATTTGCTAAACTAATCCATAAACTATTTCGGAACCATGCGTTTAATTGGGCTGAAATAAATCTTGTTTTTGATAACACGTGACCAGTTTGCTTAATTAATTTTTTTGCTTCAATAGCAAGCTCTTTATTAAAAAAGATTATAACCTCTGCAGCCATAGCACCATTTTTAGTTGCACCCAAGGACAAACAATCCACACCTACTTTCCATGTGATGTCTGCAGGTGACAGTGATTTTTGANATGCTAANGCATTTGAAAACCTNGCCCCATCCATATGTAGAGACAGATNATTATTTTTACAAACTTTACTAATCTCTTTTATTTCTCTCNGAGANTANGCTGTTCCATTCTCNGCCAAATGAGTAATTGAGACACCACAGATATTATTTTGTTTACCCTTGAANTTAATTTCGTCTATTTTCTNAGACAACTCTTTTGCCGATACTCTTCCTAAATCGTTAGTAATTGGTATTAANTTTCCTCCACATGAAAAAAATTCCGGAGCCCCTCCTTCATCTTTATTAATATGTGCTTGAGCATGACATAAAACANTTCCATAAGAGCGAAGAAAAGAAGATAAAGCCAAAGAATTAGAAGCGGTACCAGACATCATAGGTATAATATCTAAATCATCTTTTTCAAAAATTTTAGCAATAATAGATTTACATTCTTCAGTAAAAATATCATTTCCATAAGGAAGTGTTTTTTCTTTAGAAGCAATAGTAATTGCTTTTAATATTTNAGGATGAATGCCAGAAACGGTATCTGTTCCAAGGAGTATTTTATCAGTTTTCATTTTAAAATCTTAATTAATTATTTTCTTTTCCAAAACTTTTGCCTCGTTTTAGGGTAATAATTGACTGAAGTTTTTGTGTGTTAGCATTAAGTACAACCAAAACGTTATTACCTTGATAGAGATATCTTAAAAGAATTTCGTTATTATTTCCTAAAGATGTTGAAATTAACTGAGCATCTCGTGGTTGGGAAAAAATAAATTCATTGAAAATTTTATTTTTGATTTCAGGTTTATTAATTTTTTTTTGTTCGTTACCAAGGTTATTATAACTTTTAGCTAGTCCTAAAAATAAAAANATTATACCAATAATAATTAGAATACCTAAAATCATAGCAATTATTTTAAGAAGTCTTATATTAGATATCAACTTTGATTGATTTTGATTTTTTAGGTCAGAGATATTAGACATGAACAAACCTATTAAAATTTCTCTTTCTGTTAAAGATTTTAATCTACCAATATTACGAATAGATGCATGGGTTACTGAAGCTATTAAAGAAAGTAAGATAGCAACACAAGTATTAAATAAAAATAATTATCTGTTATCAAGAAACAGGATTAAGAGCCTTATTGAAGGAAAAAATTTAGTCCTTGATGGAACGATAATAGACGATCCTTCTTTTAAGCTCAAGGATGGAAGTTTAATTACAGTTTCATTACCAGAAATTGAAAAAGCTATTCCCTCTCCAGAAAAAATTAATTTAGACATAATTTATGAAGATAATCATTTAATAGTGTTAAATAAAAAAGCAGGAATGGTTGTTCATCCTGCACCAGGCTCACCTAATAGAACTCTGGTAAACGCTTTACTTCACCATTGTGGCGAAAGCTTACTAGGAATTGGTGGAATAAAAAGACCTGGGATTGTTCATAGATTAGACAAAAATACTAGTGGTGTTATGGTTGCTGCAAAAACAGAATTAGCCCATGTTGGTTTATCAAATATATTTAGTAATCATGATATCGACAGAGAATATAATGCAATTGTTTGGGGGCAACCTGACAATAAGGGAATAATTGAAAAACCTATTGGCAGATCAACAACTAATAGAAAAAAAATGGCCATATCAAATAATGGCAAGATAGCAATAACTAAATGGCAATTATTAGATGTCTACTCACCATTTGCTAGTTTGATTCAATGTAAACTAGAAACTGGAAGGACACACCAGATAAGAGTACATATGTCATCTCTAGGCTATGGCATAATCGGTGATGATTTATATGGAAAATCTATTTCAAAAAAAAGATTTAAAAATAACTCCATTAAAGAAAAGGTGAAATTGGTAGAATCTTTTGAAAGGCAAGCGTTACACGCTATAAAATTATCTTTTGAGCATCCTATTACAAAAAAATATTTAAAATTTAGTAGTGATTTACCACAAGATATGAGAAATCTAATAGAAATTTTAAAAAGATAGAATTTTTAATTTANTTATTAAAGTCTTTAAAAAATTACTTATATTTATTATATGATNATTAGGAGTACTTAAAATGGCATTTTCAGATTCTACGAGTTTATCATTATTATCCCCAGATAGTAATCTTGCTAGATATTTAGAGCATATAAAAAAATTTCCGATGCTTGAAGCTGAAGAAGAATACACTCTGGCTAAAGACTGGTTGGATAAAAAAAATACTAAAGCTGCACATAAATTAGTTACTAGTCATTTGAGGCTTGTAGCTAAGATCGCTATGGGATACAGAGGTTATGGTTTACCTGTAGCTGATCTCATTGCAGAAGGCAACATAGGTATGATGCATGCCGTAAAAAAATTCGACCCTGAAAAAGGTTTTAGATTAGCAACATATGCTATGTGGTGGATTAAAGCTGCTATTCAAGAATTTGTCCTTAGAAGTTGGTCTCAGGTTAAAATTGGTACAACTGCAAGTCAGAAAAAGTTATTTTTTAACCTTCGAAAAATTAAAGGTAAAATTAATGCATTAGAGGATGGTGACTTATCTAACAAGCAAGTTAGTTATATTGCAAAATCTTTAGACGTCTCTGAAGACGACGTTGTCAGTATGAATAGAAGAATGCTTGGAGGTGATCATTCTCTCAACTCACGAGTGAGTAGGCATGATGGGGAAGAAGCTGAATGGCAAGACATGCTAGCAGACAATAGAGAAAATCAAGAAATTGAATATGAGAACTTTCAGGAAAAAAATATTAGAAATAAAATGATGCAAGAGGCTTTAAATTTACTCAAGCCAAGAGAAAAAGATATTATAATTAAAAGGAGATTAATTGAACCTCCCAAAACTCTTGAAGATTTATCTCAAGAGTACAAAGTTAGCAGAGAAAGAGTTCGCCAAATTGAGAGTAGAGCATTTGAAAAATTACAGGAAGCTATGAAAATCAAAGCAAAGGAATTAAAGCTTATAACATCTGAGTGATTTAGCTTTTATCAAATGGGTTTTCCAAATAAATAGTGTCATCTCTTTCAGGACTGGTTGAAATTAGAATAATTTTACAATCAATAAGCTCTTCTATTCTTTTTACATAAGCTTTCGCTTGTTTAGGAAGTTTATGAAAATCTCTTATACCTGCAATACTTCCATCCCATCCATCCATAACTTCATAAATAGGATCAATTTCTTTTTGTTCCTTATGTAGAGTGGGAAAATAATTCAAAGTTTCNGAACCCAATTTGTATCCCACACATACTTTTATTTCGTTAAATCCATCCAACACATCCATTTTAGTAAAAGCTATCCCATTTATATTAGATAGTCTTACAGCCTGTTTTACTAAGACCGAGTCAAACCATCCGCAACGTCTTTGTCGACCAGTAACTGTACCAAACTCAAAGCCATTTTTGCCCAAAGTTTCTCCATCTTTACCATCATCCTCTGTCGGAAATGGACCAGAGCCAACACGTGTAGTATAGGCTTTAGTGATACCTAAAGTATAATCTATAGCAGTTGGTCCTGTCCCTGAGCCAATTCCAGCTTGAGCTGAAACTGTGTTACTACTAGTTACATATGGATAAGTTCCATGATCTATATCTAAAAAAGTACCTTGAGCGCCCTCAAATAATATATTAGACGAAGTTGTATTATATTTTTCTATAACACGCCATGAAGGCTTAACATNAGGNGTTATTAAATTTCCTAATTTCAATAATTCATTAAAAAAATCTTCNGGGTTTTCTATATTTTTACCTAAGGCTGACAAGTAAATATTGTGATATTCATATACCTTTTTAAGTTTTTCTAATAATTCATTTTTATCAAAAAAATCACATACTCTTATTCCACGCCTTCCTACTTTATCTTCATATGCTGGACCAATACCTCGTCCTGTGGTTCCAATTTTATTTGAACCATTTTTGAGTTCTCTTACTTCATCAATTGTCTGATGAATTGGTAAGATTAAAAATGCAGCATCTGAAATAATTAGATTTTCTGGAGTAATTTTGATTTTTTTTTGCTTTAACTGATCTATTTCTTTAATTAAATGAATAGGATCAATAACCACACCATTTCCTATTAGAACCTTCGTGTTATTTCTAACTATTCCACTAGGTAACAAAGATAACTTAAAAACATTTTCATTAATAACAAGCGTATGGCCTGCGTTATGACCTCCTTGAAATCTAACAACTAAGTCTGCCTTTTCTGATAACCAATCAACAATCTTACCTTTACCTTCATCACCCCATTGGGTACCGACTATGAC
>NZHB01000029.1 GCA_002691185.1 SAR116 cluster bacterium
ATATTTATAATGTTAAATTCATTAATTTTGCTAGTGTTTGTTTCAGTTAATCCAATATTTGCTCACGAAGGTGCAACGGGAGTAATCAAAGAACGAATGGATAAATTTAAAATGAGTAAAACTATGATGAAGCAAATCAATGTTGGTTTAAGAGAAAATGATTTTGAAAATATAGAAAAATCTGCACAGAAGTTATTGTCTTGGAGCAAAGAAATGTCAAAGTATTTTCCTGAAGGAAGCGACGTTTCTCCTTCCGAAGCATCTAAAAATATTTGGTTGGATCCCAATGGGTTTAGTAATGCAATCAAAAATTTTGAAGAGGCCTCTTTGGAGTTGGTAAACCAAGCACAAACAGAAAACTCAGATGCTTCAATTCAAGCCTTTCGAAACTTAGCTAATACTTGTAAAGGCTGTCATCAAAAATTCAGAAATTAAATCTTAATTTAAGGAAAAATCTATGAGGGGAATAGTTTTTTTAGGAAATAAAAAATTAGAAATACAAGATTTCAANGACCCAANGCCNGGTCCAAATGATGTAATAATNGAAATAAAAGCATCTGGCATGTGTGGCAGTGACCTAAAATTCTACAGGGCAAATAGTGGACCTTCATCATTAGGTCTCGGAGGTGATGATAAACCAGTTATAGCTGGACATGAGCCCTGTGGAGTCGTGGTTGAAATAGGATCTAATGTTTCTAAAAACTCCTTCTATAAAGGCATGAGAGTCATGCAACATCATTATGAAGGATGTGGNAATTGTTTTCACTGTTCTACTGGATGGCAACAACTTTGTAATGATGGTGTTAAAGCNGTATTTGGNGTTACTGGCAATGGTGCNCATGCAAAGTANATGAGATGCCCNGCAAGTACATTAGTTCCNTTGAGAGAAGAAATTTCATTTATTTCAGGGGCAGCAATCTCCTGCGGAACAGGTACAGCATGGGGGGCCTTAGATAGATTATCCTTAAAAGCTAGTCAAACAATTGCAATATTTGGTATGGGACCTGTTGGTTTGTCAGCTGTAATGCTGGCGCATAAAATGGGAGCTAAAATTATTGCCCTAGATACAAATCAAAAAAGATTGGATAGATCTATCGAATTTGGAGCAGATATAACAATAAACCCAGAAAATCATCAAAATTTATTAGAAGAGATTAAAGAACATACAAATGGATTAGGTGTTGACGCGTCCATTGATGCCTCGTCCGCACCTTCAGCAAGATCTTACTCTGTTAAATGTNTAAAAACTTGGGGNAAAGCTTGTTTTGTAGGAGAAGGTGGTGAAGTAACTTTAGATGTCAGCAACGATCTCTTAAGAAGACAAGTTACCTTGATTGGTAGCTGGACATTTTCTAAACATGGNCAGGCTNATTGTGCAAATTTTGTNACTGAGAAAAAAATTGACGTTGATAAACTCTTCACCCATTCTTGGTCATTAGACCAAGCTGATGANGCCTACAAGCTATTTGANCTTCAATCTGATGGTAAGGGTGTTTTTATTCCTTAAATATTAATCATTTTTTTCCAAGAACCAAAATATAGGGTTAGACTAATAAAAACACCATAAATCATCATCCCTACTGACATGATGATAAAAATAATAGTTGGTGATGCTANGTCAAAACTAAATAATATTTGTGATATCAAAACTACAAACGTTAACCTAATNAAAGTTCCCAAAACTGGCCAGATAAGGGTATTAAAAGCTTGTGAAACAAAATAAAGCCCTAGCCCAAGAGCAAAAAAGGCATAAAAGGGCGCAACAATATTTAAGTAAAGGTTTGATGCGTCATAAATTTCTTTTTTATCTGTAAATAATAAAGACCAAAAATTAGGATACACAGAGAATAGAATACCTATAAAGCCTACAACACAAACTGAAAAAAGTGTGCCTTTCCCCGTCATATTTAATGCTCTTTCTATCTTTTTTGCCCCAACATTTGCACCAACTATCGCAATAAGTGTACCTCCGATACCAAAAATTATAGGAATTAGTAACAACTCTAATCTTATTGCTATACCGAAACCAGCTATCCACTCTGTTCCAAAGTTGCTTACTATTGTAGTACAGTACAAGGCTAAAGCTATAGTCATCAATGATTGGCAACTCGCTAGGGAACCAGACCTAATTAGTCGAAAAATTCCATTAAATTTCAAAATGTCTTTTATAGCTAAAGCAAAAGGATGTTTTCCAAAAATATAATAAATAATCATAAAAATGATTCCAAAAACATAACCTAATATTAGTGAAATTATTGCCCATTGAAGAGATGAAAAACTCCATAAACCACCAAAAAAAATTACCTCATCAATTAGATAAATATTTCCCGAATCAAATTTGAAATTAATAGCTGCTGCTAAAATGTGTGTTAGCAAAACTATTGTCCAACCAATAGCAGGTATAATTGTATTACCAGAACCTCTAGTTACAGATATCGTAACATTAAAAAGCCAAATAAAAATAATGCCACTTAATAGGATATCACCATAAATCAAAGCGGATAATGTTACTTGTTCATCAACTTTGAAGAAGTCAAAGAAAGTCTCTGAGAAAAAAAAATACAAACTCATCATTATTAACGATCCCAAAATTGCAATTATTATCGCAGACCTAAAGACACATGAAGCTTGAAAAAAATTTTGACTACCAAAAGCTCTTGCAACAGAGCCACTTATAGCTCCGCCAAATGCACCATTAGATAACATGCTAGTAAGCATATAAACTGGAAAAATATAAGCTACCCCTGCTAGCTCTGAAACACCAATTTGACCAACATACCAAAGATCAAAAACTATAGTCATGGCAGCTATTAAAGTAGAATATAAATTTGGTATGGCTAACTTAAAAAAAATTTTAGAAAAAGGAAGTACAATCAAATTATTTGAATAATTAATTTTACTCAAAATTTAACTTTCAATATTAATTTGATAAGGCAAATACTTTTTGATTGTCTTTTACCGATCTAACTAAAATACCCGGTCTCTCTTTTGTGGAATTACCATTTTCATAAGTTATTTTCCCAGCAACAATAGTAGCAACATAACCTTTAGTATGTTGCATTAATCGCTTACCTCCTGCTGGTAAATCCTGGGTCATAAAGGGGTCTGAAGATCCAACATTATCCCAATCAATTATGTTAATGTCTGCTTTTAATCCTACTTTCANAAGACCTCTATCACTCAAACCTGCTGCTATAGCAGTATCAGAAGTTAATCTTCTTATTGTTTCCTCCATAGAAAAAACTTTTTTCTTCACTGACCAATAAGATATAAGCCATGTAGGATATCCAGCATCTAAAATAAAACCAACATGAGCACCACCATCACCTAAACCCATAATTGCATTTTTATCTTCTAGCATGNTTTGACACACATTAAATGTATGATCAGCATAATTAACTAAAGGTGCATAAATAAAGTTATTCCCATCATTTTCNAGAAGTATNTCATAAGCCATTTCTGCNGCAGAAACACCNNTAACACNAGCCAGGTTTTCTATGGAATCTTCTTGTTTAGGGTTATAATTGGGTGGAGACCCAAACCTATACATTTGTGAATATCCAATTCTATTAATTAATGGNAAAGTACTTCCCTTTATAGGATCCTCNGATAGAATTTTTTCTTTTATCTCCTTTTTCTTCATTTCAACAACACGTTCTTCAAGTGGTAAATCAGAAAGAGACTTATAGGTATCAGTGCCTGAAAAAGGATTTTGGCTTCCATTTAGTCCCAAAAGTAATCCTATTGGTCTTGGCGTAACTACTGGTCTAATTGGCAAACCTTCTTTTTGAGCCTCTCTAGCCATTTCCATCAAATCTTTCCAGAAATCTGGTCTATCATGTCTTTGTGTACAACTAAAAACTACAGGCCTACCAGATTTTTTTACAATGCGCTTTAACACTTCAAATTCTGTTTCAGGATCTGGTTCATTCCAGTCCGAAACTATTTCCATGAAACCTGCACCTGCGTCTGAAAGTCCCATAGCTATAGCTGTTAATTCATCTTCATGTGCTCTTAAGGTTGGTGTAAATTCACCTTTTAAACTTTTATGACTAATTGTTCTGGAAGTTGAGAAACCAAAAGCACCTGCTTCCACAGCTTCTTTGGCAAGTTTTCTCATTATATTCATATCATTAACAGTTGCGACTTCATGATTAATTGCCCTTCGCCCCATAACATATACCCTTAAGGCGGCATGAGGTAAAAGAGCACAAACATCAATATCAAGTTTATTTCTTTCTAAAGCCTCTATGTATTCTTCAAAAGTTTCCCATTGCCAGTCAAGCCCCTCATGCATAACTGGAGCTGGAATATCTTCTACGCCTTCCATTAGCTCAACTAATTTAACTCTATCTTCTGGCTTACAAGGCGCAAAACCAACGCCACAATTCCCCATCACAACTGTAGTCACACCGTGGATTGATGATGGTTTCAATTGACTGTCCCATATAGCTTGTCCATCATAATGTGTATGAATGTCGACAAACCCAGGAGTTACTACTAGATCCTTTGCATCTATTTCCTGATGACACTTGCCATCAACATGCCCTATAGCAGNTATTAGTCCATCTTTCACAGCAATATCTGCTTTTTGAGATTTATTACCTGTTCCGTCTACCAGTAGACCGTTTCTGATAATTAAATCAAAGGTATCTAATTCTTTTTTAAAACCATCCATTACTAATCCTCCCANTATTATTATATANTCTGTTATTTTAAATTTTTTATGTCAATAAATGATTTGCTANATGATGATACTAGCTAATAATNTTTTTTTCTCTGAGTTGATTTATTTGTTCTTTTGATATTCCAATCTCTTTTAAAATATCGTCAGTATTTTCTCCNACTGTAGGTGCAGGCTTATTAATTTTTCCTGGCGTCTTNCTT
Organism: SAR116 cluster bacterium; assembly: GCA_002691185.1. Lineage (GTDB taxonomy): Bacteria > Pseudomonadota > Alphaproteobacteria > Puniceispirillales > Marisalimonadaceae > Marisalimonas. Next base: position 4,888 of record NZHB01000029.1, read on the forward strand.
AGCCTTGGNAAAGCTTCATGCATTAATATTTCACCATACTCTTTATTAAAATGTTTAGTTAAAATCTGTCGATCCTTAACATAAGGATGTTCAATTATTTCTGATATATCAAGGACTGGTCCAACAGTAATACCAGCTTCTGAACATTTCTCTAATAAAGGATCTCTATTAAACTTTTTAATNAACTTTGAGATAACATCATCCAAATCTTCTTGATTNCTNAGTCTATCGCTATTTGANATAAACCTTGGGTCTGTAATCAAATCTTNAGCTCCAATAGTAACTGCAANTTTTTCCCACATTGACTGCATTGAAGCCGATAGTGAAACATACTTACTGTCTTTTGTTTTGTATATTCCTCTTGGTGCTGCCACATTACTTCTATTTCCCATACGAGGAGGAATTTTCCCCGATATATCATAACTTGCAGCCCATGGTCCTAAAATTGAAAAAAGAGGCTCAAACAATGATAGATCAATAACTTGCCCACCAGTTTGATTTTTTTTAGATACTATTATTGACATTAAGATAGCCCCAAAACCTGTTAACCCTGCAACCATATCTGCTAGTGCAAGCGGTGGGAGTAACGGTGTCTGGTTCTCCTCCCCAGTCATTGAAGCAAAGCCACTCATTCCTTCGACCAAAGATCCAAAACCAGGTGAGTTCTTATATATTCCAGTCTGACCCCAACCAGATATCCTTAGGATTATTAAATTTTTATTCAATTCCATTAATTGATCAGGACCAATTCCCCATTTCTCAAGGGTCCCAGGAACAAAATTTTCAATAAATACATCTGCACTTTTGACTAGGTCTTTTAAAATTCCAAGTCCTTCTTCTTGCTTTAAATTAAGAGCAAGACTTCTTTTATTTCTTGAATAAACTGCCCACCAATGAGAAACATCATTAACTTTCCAGTTTCTAAGATCATCTCCTTTACCAGGTTTCTCAACTTTGATTACATCAGCTCCAAAATCTGCAAGCATGTGGCTTACCATGTTTCCTGCAGCAAGACGTGACATATCTAAAATTTTTAAATCATCTAGTGGTAACAAAACTCAAAAGACCTCTCATTAATTATACTTCATTATTATCTATTTTTACTTTCCTTAATGATTTTAGAAGATGATTTCTTTTATTAGCTCTTTCAATTAATGCATTATGACTTAGTCTTTCTCTTCTTTCGGCCTCTAATTTTTCTCCTACTTCTACAGACCAGTCTGGAACAGAAGTTTGATTTTTAGCCATCTCAACATACATAGGACCGTATCTAGCAATATAATCCTTAATCCCTCCTGGAGCATTTAAGTCTATAGTTTCAAAAGGTCCCATAAATGCCCACCTCAATCCTAATCCATCTCTAATGGTGGCGTCTATCTCATCTGAATTAGCATAACCTTCTGAGTATAACCTCATTGCTTCATTTAAAAGAGCTCCTTGTAATCTATTTAAAATAAAACCATCTATTTCTTTTCTAACATTTACAATAGAAGCTCCAGATGATTTAAAAATTTCTTGTGTTTTTTCTATTGTTTTTTGAGAAGTGTTTTCACTCGGGCACAATTCAACACAAGGAATTAGGTGTGGAGGATTAGCTGGATGAGCAATAATACACCTATGTTGCCCTCTCAAATTTTGAGTTATATTCGATATAGGCATACCCGAAGAAGATGAAGCTATAACTATATCATCCGATGCAAGATTATCTAACTTAGCAAAAAGCTCTTGCTTGATAGATAAGACTTCTGGGGCACTTTCTTGAATGTAGTTAACGCTACCACATAACTCTTCAATGGTGACATTAATTTTAATTCTCTTTAAACTTTCTTCAACATTAATGGAATCATCTATGCTTTTTAATTCTTCTAAAAATAGTTGGACTCTACTTTCAAAACTTTCGAAGACTTCAGGATGACTATCATGAACGAGGACATTAAATCCACTTTTTGAAAATATAGCTGCCCAGCTAGCACCTATTAAACCTCCTCCAATTACACCAACATTTTTCATTATTTTTCCTCTGGTTATCAAAATTAATTATAATTAATTTTTATTATTTTAACTGAATTAATTGAATTTATTTAATTTTAAAAAACATGCTACCATAACATAAAAAAATTAATCTTAAAGGACACATAAATGGGACAACTTATTGATGGTGTGTGGGTAAAAGGCTCGGTGTCCACCAATGACCAAAAAGGGAATTTCAAAAGAGCAAGTAGTGTTTTTAGAAACAAAATTAGCTCTAATCATCCAACCTACTTACCTGAAACAAATAGATACCATTTATACGTTAGCTATGCCTGCCCATGGGCTCACAGAACGCTAATATTTAGAAAATTAAAAAAATTAGCAAGTCATATCTCTGTTGATTATGTTCACCCCGACATGCTTGAAATGGGTTGGTCTTTTGAAAAAACTTTTCCAGGCGTATCCGGNGATAGTCTTCATAACAAAAGATATGTTCATGAAATTTATCAATTATCTGACAAAGACATATCAACAAAAGCAACTGTTCCAATTTTATGGGATAAAAAAACGAGAACAATAGTCAACAATGAATCATCTGAAATTATTAGAATTATGAATGATGCATTTAATGATATTACAAAAAATAAAGATGATTACTATCCTAAAAAATTTCGCGATCAAATCGACTCTATTAATGATACTATCTACGAAAATATCAATAATGGAGTNTATAGATCAGGTTTCTCAAAAACACAAAGTTCCTATGAAGAGGCTGTAAAAAACCTNTTTACCTCTCTTGATATGGTAAATGACATTTTAGAAGGACGTGACTATTTAGTTGGAGACATACTTACTGAAGCAGATATTCGCCTTGTACCTACATTAATTAGGTTTGATTGTGTTTATTATTTTCATTTTAAATGTAACTTAAAAAAAATAAGTGAGTATAAAAATATAAGCAGATATTTAAGAAACTTTTTTGAAGAAGATGCTATTAAATCAACAACCAATTTTGAACATATCAAACGTCACTATTTTTACTCTCATGAAAATATTAATCCGTTTAGAATAATTCCAATTGGGCCAGAAACTTCAATCTCATAGAGATATTTGATTTATTTTTTTTTAACGTACTCCGAACAAGCAAGACCAAACTCTTTAAACAAACATCTATTGAGTTCATTATTCTCAGGTTCATATTCCGCATGCCATTGAACACCTACTGCAAATGAAGGATGTTCTGGAATACTTATTGCCTCTATAACACCATCATCAGAAAGAGCTTCAATTTTTAAATTTTGAGCTAAACCGTTTATTGCTTGGCCATGAAGAGAATTAACCATACAATTTTNTTTATTTATTAAATTATAAAAATATCCATTTTTAGTAAAATCTATTCTGTGCCNTAGTTTAAATATCTCTTTTATANTTACATCATCTTCTCTTGGCATTCTGTGATCATTTTTTTCTGGCAACAGATGNACTCTGTAATGAAGAGTGCCACCANAGGCAACATTCATTTCTTGTATACCTCTACAAATANCAAAAATTGGAATTCCTAAACTTACACATTTAGGTATCAATTTTAATACAATTTCGTCTCTTCCAACATCTATTGGTTCATCAGGAGGAAATGGCTTTCCTCCAAAATGGTGTGGCTCTATATTAGCCCTACCACCAGTCAATACAATACCATCTAATTTTTTTAAAAGTTGGTCTAAATCATCATTATTTATATNAGATGGAATTAAAATTGGTATGCCATTTGTAAATTTTGCAACGGCGTTTACGTACCTTAATCCAGTTGAATGTGAAACTTGTCTTCCGCCAAAGTTAGTTATTTCATTAGTAGAAATTCCTATTATTGGTTTAATTGAGGACATATTAAATAATGAGCTTTCTATATTTGTGTAGTAACTTTAATTAACAGCCTAATTGATATGCTAGATCATTAAGATCTTTAGAAATAAAATCCCAANTTCTATNACCTTTATAATCATTTACTTCACTAATATCAAATAACTTATCTTTACCATACTCATAAGGTCTATGAACGTATCCTGTTTTCATTCCCTGAAGGCTAGCTGCTTTTAAATCATCATCATGGGCAGCAACCATCATACATTCTTCTGGGTTTAAATGAAGNGCTCTACATGCTTTAAGGTATGCCTCTGGTTCAGGCTTNTAATGNCCCACAACTTCTGCACCCAAAATAACATCCCAATTAAGATTAGAATACTTAGCCATATTTACCATTAGCGCTATATTTCCATTCGACTGTGTTGCGATAATAAATTTAGTTTTCAGCTTATTTAAACCNTNAGAGCTATCAGGCCATCCAGGTAGCCTATGCCANGCTTTAACAAGAAGGTCAAAATCNTCACTTGAGAGTTTATCTAAACCAAATCTCGACGAAATTTTTTTTAAATTTTCCATATGCAATATATCTAAAATTGTAAATGACCTATTACCTTTCCTAATTTCTTCCATTGCCGGTTGGTATTCTGCTCTCCANGNATCNGCAAANNCNNNAGNNTNAATNNNNATNNTATNTTTNTTNGCAATTTTTTTAACTTCGTTTGCAATACCTGATCTCCAGTCCACAACAGTACCAAAAACATCAAACAATAAAGCTTTAACTTTTAACATTTTGCTTCCAATCAATTAATATGTTAAGTATTTAATTACCTACATTAACCTGTTTAATAAACTTAAATAGTCTTAAAACTATTANATTTTAAACATAAAGTAATCATTTATGAATAAAGAAAATAATTCTAAAGTTTTTTTTACACCTCCAGTTTTAGCTGTTTTTTTTATGATTTTTTCCGGTTTTTTTGCAACCACGATGCATTGCCTTATTCGATTTGCAACTGAAGATCATCATCCATTTGAAGTTGCTTTTTTTAGAACTATTTTTGTGCTTATTATTTTCTTACCCCTTGTAGCTAGAAATGGAATAAGTTCCCTAAAATCTAATAATATAAAATTACAGACTTTTAGAGCAATCGTTGGAAGTGTAGCAATGCTTTGTATGTTTTATGGCCTCAGTATAACCGAATTGGCAAAAGCAACAGCCCTAATGTTCACGGTTCCTATTTTTGCAACAATTTTAGCTATTTTATTTTTAAAAGAAATTGTTGGAATAAGAAGATGGTTGGCTATGATTGTTGGTTTTACTGGAGCAGTAATTGTATTAAGACCAGATGTTGAACTTGGTTTTGGTCCCTTATTAATTCTATGTGCATCACTAATGTGGTCATCTTCAATGCTAATGGCAAAAACTTTAACTAAGACTGACTCAATATCTAGTATTACTTTCTGGCAAGCAGCAGGCTTAATTCCAGCTACATTTATTTTGGCTGTTCCGGTTTGGCAATGGCCTAATTTAAGTCAATTATTTATGTTTCTTATGATTGCTATAGCAGGGACATTAGTTCATTGGTTTCTAAATGAAGCCTTAAAGAGAGCCGAAATTTCAGCTTTACTACCACTAGACTATTTAAGACTCATTTGGTCAGTATCAATGGGTTTTATTTTTTTCAATGAATTACCACACGCTGGACTATGGTTTGGGGCAGCTTTAATATTAGGTGCTTCAACGTACATTGGTATTCGTCAAGCACAAAAAAAGAAAGAGGATTTAAACACAAATAGTAACATTTCTATTTAACTTATCTTCCACCAGTTACTGGTACAATAGAACCAGAAATATAACTAGAATCTTCGCTTAGCAACCACATTACAGTTTTAGCAACCTCATCAGCACCACCTACTCTTCCTAACGGCACAGAAGGCATTAATCTATCAACACGAGATGCATCTCCTGCTTTAGCATGTATTTCAGTATCAATTAACCCGGGTGCAACAGCATTCACCCTTATTCCATGTTTACCTAATTCTTTTGCCATTCCATATGTTAAGGAATGGATTGCACCTTTTGACATTGCATAATGAACAAACTCTCCACCGCCTCCAATATCAGCAGCAATAGAGGACATGTTAACAATATTTCCATATTTTTGACTGATCATTGCTTTTGCTGATTCTTGAGCAACAAAGAAAGCACCAGAAATATTTGTATCAANCACTTTTTTTAGNTCTTCGGGATCTAAGTCTTGTATAGGCGAGATTGGGCCAGTTATACCAGCATTATTAAAAACAGCATCAATTGAACCTGCCTTTTCCTTAAATTCCTCAAACATACTTGTGACCGCCTTACTATCAGCAACATCACATTGCAGAATTATACCATCACCACCAGCTGATTTTACTTCAGCCAAGCACTCATCTGCTGCTTTTGCATTTTGGTTATAATTTATACCAACAAACATTTTTGCCTTGGCAGCTTCTATAGCTGTTGCTTTNCCTATACCTTGACTTGCACCTGTGATTAAAATATTTTTCATTTTTTCCTCTATATCTATATAATTTGTTTAAGTTTTTCCCNGTAAATATCTAAGACTTCAACATTAACAGGCCTTGCAGGATCCTTNCCATCAAAAAGGTCTAAAAGCTGAGTAGCAACATATTCTGACATCTTATTACGACTATCTCTTGTGATGCCAGCAGTATGAGGACTAGCTATTACATTATCTAATTTAAGAAGCTTATGAGAGGAAGGTGGTGGTTCAAATTCCCATACATCTAAACCTGCTCCTGCTATATGACCTTCTTTCATTATTTCGTATAAATCATCTTCGTTGTGAATGGAGCCCCTAGATGTTGTTACAAAATAACTACCTTTCTTCATTTTTTGAAACCAACTTTTATTGATCATATTATTAGTTTCTTTATTTAATGGTATATGAACAGAAACAACGTCGCTTTGTGCTAACAAATTATCAATTTCAGATTTAGTACTGTATTTCTTTTCAAAAATTTCATCACTTATGTAAGGGTCATAAGCTAAAATATTACAATTAAAAGCAACCTTACAAATTTCGGCTACTCTACCTCCAGTATTACCAAGACCTATAATACCAACTGTTTTATTNAGNAGGTCTTTACCTATAAAACTTACTCTAGCATCATTCCACCCTCTTCTNANNGCATGGTCNGCTTCACCAATTCTTTTNAATAAGCTTAAAATCATNGCCACAGCATGNTCNGCAACACCTTCAGCATTTCCACCAGTTTGATTTACTACTAANACACCTGCCTCTGTACATGCCTCAACATCAACAGTGTCATAACCAGCACCAGAAGAAGAAACAACNATTATATTNGGTACTTTTTTTAAAAATTCTTTATCTACCTGCAAGTACTTAGGAACCTCATCCCTAGCTGCCCCAACTTGATATGCATCAGCTTTTTGAAGAATAGAAAAGCACTTTTCTTCACTATCAGAACTACTNATTTTTAAAATTTCNACTTTGGATTGAGAGTATAAAATATCTAATCCATTTTGTGCCGGAAGAGTATCCAGATAGACTATNGTTGGCATAGAATCCTCTNATTANTAAACACCTAACATGATATTCTTTTTAACCTCTATTGCAAAGCATATAAGACAATTTTTTAAAACTATATTTAATAGTAAAATTTAGTAGAATAATAAAAAATTATTACTCTATAATATTTGTGAGGGACAAAATGATTAAAAGAATACTCATACCTGATATACTTCAACCAGTAAGTCATTATTGTCATGCCGTAGAGGCTAATGGTATTATTTGGGTTTCAGGTTTAGTAGGCATGAACTATGACGGAACTATCCCTGAAAATACTAAAGATCAATTTGATATTGCCATGAAAGACTTTAATACTTGCTTGGAAGCCGCTGGAGGATCTTACAAGGATGTTGTAAAAGTTAGAGTTTTTCTAACTAACATAGACGATAGAACTATAATCAACCCCAAGAGGATTGAGTATTTTGGTGAGCACAAACCAGCATCAACTTTGTTAGAAGTTTCAGCATTAGTTGACCCTAGAATGAAAGTAGAAATCGAAGCGGAAGCAGTAATAGTAAAATAAATTAAAGGAAGAAAATGAGTTTAATTAAATTAAGCGCCACTAAAGCTTTTGAAATGATGAAGAAAGGAGAACTTTCTTCTGAGAAATATGTTAGTAACTTTCTTGAGCATATAGAAAAAAGAGAGCCAGCTGTTGGTGCTTGGAATTACTTAGAACCTGAAATGGCTATTCAACAAGCCAAAGAAGCTGATAAAAGATGGAAAAGTAATAAAGCTGGTAAATTAAATGGTCTTCCAATTGGAATTAAAGACATTATTGATACCAAAGATATGCCTACTGAAAACGGCTCTAAGATCTGTGAGAACAGAAAACCAAACGAGGATGCCCATCTCGTTAAATTATTAAGAGATGCTGGTGCAGTTATTATGGGTAAATGTGTAACAACTGAATTTGCACTTTCAGGTCCTGGTAAAACCAAAAACCCACATGATCTCGAATGTACTCCAGGCGGTTCATCTTCTGGCTCAGCTGCTGCTGTTTGTGACAACATGGTGCCTTTATCTATTGGATCACAAACAGGAGGGTCTGTATTAAGGCCAGCTTCATTTACAGGTATTCTTGGTTTCAAACCAACATTTGGGACAATTTCTCGAAGTGGAATGTCACCTATATCTCAGAGGTTAGATCACCCTGGTATATATGCAAACACAATCGAAGATATCGACTTAGTGGCTTCAGTTCTCTTGTCGTATGATCACAACGATCTCGATATGATCAAGGATTATGAATATAAAACTAATAATATTAATCCATCTCCTAAGTTTGCATTTATTAAGGGGCCTGTATGGGATTATGGTGACCTAGATATGCAAGAGGGTATAATAGATTTTGTAAANAACGCGCCCCTAGATATTGTTGATTTAGAATTAGATTCAATTTTTAGCAAAGCAGCTAAAAGTCATGAAATTATAATGAATGGGTCCATTGCTAGGTCATTATCTAAATATTATAAAAATGAAAAGAACAAACTTCACCCTTTTACAATCTCTAGAATTGAAGCAGGCATGCCTGTTTCAGCTAAAGATTACATTGATGCAATTGAGAACGCAAAATTAATGGAACTAAGTCTTAAAAAAGTTTTTAAAGAATTTGACGCTATCATAACACCATCAGCTCCCGGTCAGGCACCAAGAGATCTTATGAACACTGGTAATGCAATATTTAATGGTTATTGGACAATGATGGGTGTGCCAGCAATAAGTCTTCCACTCTTAAGAGGTAAAGACAATTTGCCAATTGGCATTCAGGTTATAACTTCNTGGAAAGAAGATTCAAAACTTTTAAAAATTTCTGAACATATATTGAGTAAAAATAAAAAAAGGCTTGCTCAATAATTAGCAAGCCTTTCCTTTNATTTAGAATATTATAATAAACCAATTTTTTTCATGTAAGCTAAGTTAGAATCTAAAGCTTCTTTAGCCAGTGGGCTTTTTGATGCAGCAGAATTCCATGCATCAACAGCAATTTTTCTGAACTTTGCTCTTTCGCTTACCGGCCAATCTATAATTGTTAAATCACCAGCAGCTTTGTCTTTAGCAACCTGTGCTCTACCTTCCAAGCCTGCATCTCTTAATTTTGCAGTCCAAGTCCAATAAGTCCAAACTGTTAAAGCTGTTTGATTTTGCTTGCTTAACTTATTAAAAGTTTTTTTGTTAATAATTGTCTGAAGGTTAGCCATAGAGTGAATACCTGGATATAAAGGATATTTTGCAATCTTATGGAAACCACTAGCGTGATTATTAATATAAACAGAAGCATCTGCCGCATCAACAATACCCTTTTCTAGTGAAGTATATACTTCTGAAAAAGGAAGTGAAGAAGGTGANGCTCCTGCTCTTCTAAAAACATCTGCTGCTAAACCTTCAGGTGACCTAATCTTTACACCCTTAAGGTCTGCCACACCGTTAATTGGCACTTTTGAAACAAGAGCTTCCTTACCATATGGACCACAACCCAAGACATGGATTTTTCCAGGCAAAACGCTATCGTATATTTTTTGTAGCATTTCTTTACCACCACCGTGCATACAATACTCTTGATACTGTTTAGGCGTGTCATATCCTGCAATCAAGTCACCCATGATAGCAAAAGCAGGATCTCTTCCTGCAAAATAAGCTATGGCATTAAAATCACCATCTAAAATGCCATTAGCTACAGCATCAATAGTTTCTCTATGTGGTACAACAGACTTTGTAGGCAAACCCTCTATTTGAAGCTCACCATTTGTTAAATCTGACAATACTGGAGCATGTTTTGCCATATAGGTATGAGCCCAGTCACCTGCNTTTGAACTCATTTGAAATTTTAATTTTTTAGCACTTGCAGCACCGGTAAAGGTTAAGCCTGCAACTACTAAAGCACTTATTAAATATTTTTTCACTTATTCCTCCTCTATTAATTGTGAAAATCAACTAAAGCCATCAGCTACGTAAAACATTAGCCATGTAATAAAAGCGGCAAAAGCTACTCCAGCCACCCAAGCCCAGGGTCCATAAGCATCAACATGATCACTTCTAACTGGTTTTGCCATCTTTTCCTCCTTGGTTCTTGACATAGTATAATTAATGTCTCTAATAGTATTAATTAGTTAATAATTNTATGATAATTGCAAGTTAAAAAAAAATTTTCTTAGAATTTAATTTGGGGGAATACTAATGTCAGAAATGATTCAAAAAAAAGATGTTGATCTCGACAATATGGAAGAATTTAAAGCTGGTAATGACAGCTTTGCCTTTTTTGATCATTTCAGCAAATTTTCAGGTTTAGCAGTTGCTCAATTATATCTTGTTTGCGCAGCAGTTACTGGATTTGAAGTTATCTCGAGGTATGTATTCAACGCCCCCACACAATGGGTTTTTGAAATTGTAATGACACTTGCTGCAACTGCATGGATGTTATCAGCAGCTTACGTTACCCTTCACAAAAGACATATTGGTATTACTGTTTTTTATATAATGGCTTCCGACAAAGGTAAATGGTGGCTTGATTTTATCGCTTATGTTGTAGGAATAATAGCTCTATGGTTATTAATTGATGACTCTGTAATAAGAGCACTAGATTCTATTGCGATGGTTGAAAAAGCTGGAAGCGCATGGAACTCACCTCAGCCAATGATTTTAAAATCTATGCTAACCATTGGAGCAATGACCTATATTACACAATTGATGATTAATCTTTATCGTCACTTTTCTTCAAANCTTGGTAAACAGATTGTTTTATTAATCTGCGGCTTAATTATTCTCAGAATTATTTCTGTAATTGTAGTTCACCTATCTGGTGAGGCTGGTATTTTTGGTTTTATAAATTCAATATATGCGTCAGTTGGATCACAGATTAATCCACAAGAATACTTGAATATGCAAGACATGAACATAGCAACAGTCAGTTTCATTATAGTTGGTTTGATGCTTATTCTAATGATGACAGGAATGCCATTAGGTGTTGTAACATTATTCGTGTCAGTGTTAAGCGCACTCTGTTATTTTGGATATGGNGGCTTATACCTTGTATCAACAAACGCTTTCGGTTTACTTGAAAAATATCCTTTAATTGCTGTTCCNCTNTTTGTNTTNATGGCTTCTATTNTAGAAAGATCTGGTGTTGCAGAAGATTTGTTTGATGCNATGTCGATATTCGCAGGAAAGCTTCGAGGTGGTGTTGCTATCCAAACCATTGCAGTTGCAGTTGTTTTGGCCGCTATGTCTGGTGTTATGGGCGGTGAGATTGTTATGTTAGGACTTGTAGCCTTACCGCAATTGTTAAGACTAGGTTACGATAGAAAAATGTCTATTGGACTAATATGTGCATCTGGTGCACTAGCGACACTAATACCACCTAGTATTATCATGATAATTTATGGTTTGTCTGCACAGGTTGGAATTGGGGATTTATTTATGGCCGGTGCAGTGCCTGGACTAATGCTAGCATTACTTTATGCAATATATGTTTTAGTCAGATGTAATCTAAATCCAAGCATGGCACCAACTGCAGAAGAGGTAGCAAAAGCTCGTCAGAAAGACATGAAAATG
>NZHB01000030.1 GCA_002691185.1 SAR116 cluster bacterium
AAAATTTAAATTATACTCACCCATAAACTCTTCTTTAATTAAATGATCAATCAATTTTAATAAAGGGTCCCAGTATCCTTCAAAGTTGATTATACCAACTTTCTTATTTGATATTTGTTTCAGTTGGCACCATGTTAAAACTTCAAAACATTCATCAAGTGTCCCAATACCGCCAGGCAAGATTAAGAAGGCATTTGATTTATTATACATTAGTTTTTTTCTTTGATGCATATCTTCGGTCATAATAACGTTTGAATTAAATTCTTTAGAATGCGTTGTACTCAAAATATCTTTTTTAAATAAAAAATTAGGTATGATGCCTGTTGTTTTTGCTCCATACTTTATTGCTGACGAAGCTGAAGCACCCATAATACCTGTTTCTCCAGCTCCAAAAATCAAGTTAAAACCATTTTCAGCAATTAATTTACCAATGATTTTTGCAGAGTTTTCATGGTTTTTATTTTTACCTGACTTAGATCCCCCAAAGATACAAATATTTTTTTTCAAAATTTCTCCAATATAAATTTAAAAAGTTTTATTATTTAACTTAATTACGTTAGTATATATAATCATAATTACTTAGGATTTTATATGAAATTTTCAAAAGTAATATACCTATTAATGATTGGTGCAGCTTTAGCTGTCTTTGCTTTTTTGATTGATTTTAATAAGACAATCGAAACTGAAGAAAAAGAGGTAATAGTTCCACTTGTTAAAGATAAGGTAGACGCAAAACCAATTGAAATTAAAAAAAATGAAATAAAAAGTTCTGAAACTATAAAGCTCGAAGTTGTTAGAGTAAGACCTGATGGTAGTTTAGTTATTGCAGGAAAAGGACTTCCTAATTCTAAGATTGAAATATTATCTGGATCTAAAATTATAGCAACTACGTTAACTGATAAAATAGGAGATTTTGTAGCTATTCCAGAAGAGCAATTAAAAAGTGGGGAGTTTATTTTATCTTTTAAGCAAATCTCTCAAGATGGAAAAGTCATAATTGCTGATAAATCTGTTGCTATTAATGTGACAGGAAATGAAAAAGANACTCCTATTGTAGCTATTCTAGATGACAAAGGNGAACTTGGGGCAAAATTGGTACAAGCACCAGGCTTAAAAANTAAAAATGAAGATNCTAAAAAAGAGAATNATACTGATGCTGTNNCTAATACTATCAACGTTCAAAAAGAACCTAANATTTTAATTTTAGCCTTAACATATGATAGTGAAATAGGCCAATTAATTTTNTCTGGAGAGGGGTATGGAGGTGTTCAGGTCAATGCAGGGTTTAGTGGNCAGGAAATTTCTTCTTCAAAAATATCAAATGATGAATGGTCTGTGGTCATACCTGGTAAAGTTATTGCTGGAAAACAAAAAATATTTGCATATTTANTAGGAAAAGAAGGAAAAGTGCTTAGCAAAAGCTCTNTAATTATAAGCGGTAAGGCCATAGAGANGGCTAATGGCAAAACAATAGTNATAGTTCAAAAAGGTGATGCTCTGTGGAATATTGCCTATCAAAGGTTAGGATTAGGTACTCGTTATTTAGATATTGTAAAGTTAAATAAGGATAAAATTAGTAATCCTGACTTAATTTATCCAAAACAGCTTTTTATTCTTCCTAATAAATTAGCAAATTAATTAATTTTAAATGATTGATGCTAAGCTTAATAAAATAATACAGCCTATTTTAATNCCATTGGCTCAAAAATTAATTAAATTTAATATTAAAGCAAATTANATAACATTTATTGGNTTTTTGTTTGGTATTTGTTGTACTTTTTTCATAACCCAAGCAATGTTTATCGCTGCCATTNTTTTTCTTTTTTTGAACAGGTTGTTTGATGGCCTGGACGGTGTNATGGCAAGAATAAGTGGTCCAACTGATCTAGGAGCGTTTTATGATATAATTTGTGANTTCATATTTTATTCTGCGTTCCCTTTAGCATTTGTTATATTGGATATAAATAATTCTTATCATATTGGTTTTTTACTTTTAAGTTTTGTNGCTACGCAATCTACTTTTTTAACATCTGCCTGGATAATAGAAAAAAATAAAATNGATATTGTAAAAACTCAAAAAAAATCATTTTTTTATTCTGGCGGTATTACTGAAGGTTTTGAAACAATTATTTGCTTTGTGATGATGTTAATATTTTATGAGTTTATTAATTATATTTCGTACATATTTGGAATTTTATGTTGGATTACTTTCATAATGAGAATTATCTTTATAAAAAAGTTACTAGATAGTTGATTAAAAGTTTATTAAGTTCTAATTATTATTGAGGTTAAATTTAATTTGTATTTATGAGCTATACGATGGTTAAAAATTTTAAACATCTAACAGACGAACAATTCCGCGTAACCCAGCAACATGGTACAGAGCCAGCATTTTCAGGAGCCTATTGGGACAAGAAAGATGATGGCTATTATAACTGTGTTTGTTGTGGGGTTACTCTGTTTTCAAGTGAAACTAAATTTGATTCTAATTCAGGCTGGCCATCTTTTTTTAAACCAGTATCGACCGATGTAGTTGCTGAGTCTTTAGATAATTCTTTTTTTATGAAAAGAACGGAAGTTCATTGTTCAGAGTGTGAGGCACATTTAGGCCACGTTTTTCCAGATGGACCAAAACCAACCGGATTGAGATATTGTATAAATTCTGCTTCTTTAAATTTTATTAAAAAAGAAAATATATAAAAAATGTTAGCTACAACAAAAGTTTATGGCTGTATTGCTCATCCTATTGATCATGTAAAAGCACCTACATTATTTACTTCAATTTTTAATAAAAAAAAAATTGATGCTATTATGATACCTATTCATGTCTATCCTGAAAACTTAGAAAATGTTGTCAATTCACTCAAATTAGTTAGAAATTTTCATGGAATGACAGTTACTATTCCTCATAAACAATCAATATCCAAATTATGTAAAAAGCTAGATGATGATGCTTTATTTACTGGTGCGGTAAATTGGATTAAGTTTGATGAACATAGAAACCTTATTGGTAATAACTTTGATGGAAAAGGATTTATAAACGGTTTTCTAGGACAGAATTATATTCTTAAAGATAAAAGAGTTTGTATTTTTGGTGCAGGGGGGGCTGCAGTAGCAATTGCATATGCATTAACAGATACTAACATTAAATCACTAAAAATTATAAATAGGAACGTAAATAAAGCTTTTCATCTAAAAGAAAAATTAACTATTAAACATAAGTCATTAAGCGTAGATGTCTCAAATGTAGATAATTATATTTTAGATGATTGTGATGTTATAATAAACGCCACTAGTCTTGGTCTTAGAGACGGTGATCAAATACCTTTTGATGTAGATAAAACAACAAAAAACTCTATTATTGCTGATATTATTATGCAACCTAAGGATACTAAATTATTAAAAACAGCTAAAAACTTAGGTCGGTCTATTCATTATGGTAAATATATGATAGAAAGTCAGACTGATTTAGTTGGTCAGTTTCTCGAAATTTGGTAAATAAATAGGATAAGTTATGGAAAAAAATTCTGTATGGGATGAAGAAAAATTACAAAAGTTAAAAAGTTTGTGGGATGAAGGCTTACCTATCACCAAAATAGGTGTTGAGTTAGGAGTTTCGAGAAACGCAATTGCTGGAAAAGCACACAGGTTAGGCTTACCAAAAAGAAACTCTCCTTTTTCTAAGTCTGGTGAACCTAGAAAACAAAATCTTGCCTCTAGTAATGAAACAAATAAAGAATTACCTCTTAAAATTTTATTAAGGAAAGTAGAGTGGTCTAGAAATAGATGTTGTTGGCCAGACGGAGATCCAAAGTTACCAGGTTTTTCCTTTTGTGGTACAGTAATACTTCCAGGTAGACCATATTGTGAAGAACATTCAAATCTTGCTTATACTAATGCTAGAGAGAGTTAGATGAATGTATTATGCAATATACTATTAAAAATCGTTTAGATTATAAGCCAACTTATTGGCTACCTGAGAATACATTTCTTGATATTTTGATTTATGAAAATTTTACAATCGTTAAATCAAAAATATCTTTTAAAAAAAATCATTTATCTATCATTAATAAAAATAAACTTGAAAATGTTATTGAGTTGAATGGTGTAAATTTAATAACTAATAAATTTCAGCTTAAAATTAATGATACTCCTCTGAGAGATATTGAAGTAACTAATTTCAAAAAAAATAATGAAACAATTATTTTGCCCATATCTGAGGAGGCTTTGTCGATTGATATTTTTACAGAAGTTAAAATATATCCAAAGACTAATAAGTCATTAGAAGGTTTGTACGAGAGTAATAAAATGTTATGTACTCAATGTGAACCTGAAGGTTTTAGAAAAATTACTTGGTTTCCTGATAGACCTGATTGTTTAAGCTTATTTAAAGTTAAAATAGAAGCCTCAACTATATTTGATACAATTCTTTCTAATGGTAACTTAATTGAAGAAGGAGTTGTTCATAACTCTGATGAAAAGAGACACTATAAAATTTGGCGAGATCCATTTCTTAAACCATCTTATTTATTCGCGTTAGTTGTAGGAAATTTAGAGTTTGTTGAAGATTATTATATTACAAAATCTAAGAGAACTATTACGCTTAGAATTTATACTGAATTTGGTAATATACATTTAACTAAACATGCAATGGAAAGCCTTAAAAAAGCTATGTATTGGGATGAACATAAGTACGGCCTAGAATATGATTTAGATATTTTTATGATAGTTGCTGTTAGTCATTTTAATATGGGGGCAATGGAAAATAAAGGATTAAATATCTTTAATTCAAAATACGTACTTGCAGATAACAATACAGCTACGGATAAAGATTTAAAAAATGTTGAAGCTATTGTTGCTCATGAATATTTCCACAATTGGACTGGAAATAGAGTGACATGTCGAGATTGGTTCCAGTTAACGCTTAAAGAAGGATTGACAGTTTTTAGAGATCAAGAGTTTTCTGCAGACATGAATGAANCTGNAGTTAAAAGAATAGAAGATGNGTCNCTTCTAAGNTCTATTCAATTCCCGGAAGATGCAGGCTCTAATAGTCANCCAATTAGGCCAAATTCTTATAAAGAAATAAATAACTTTTATACACCTACTGTTTACGAAAAAGGAGCAGAAGTTATTCGTATGCTCTATAANTACCTTGGAGAAAAACCTTATAGAAAAGGAATAGACACATACTTNGATCTTTATGATGGTCAAGCAGTTACTTGTGAAGATTTTATTGAGGCTATTGGTAAAGGAAGTAAAGTAGATTTATCAATTTTTAATAAATGGTATTCNCAGGCTGGCACGCCTCNAATTGAGGTAAAAAGAGTTCCAAATAATTCTGNATTAANATTGATTATAAACCAAAAAATAAATAANCAACCTAGTAACTTACCNATACCAATAAAATTAGCTTTTATAAACCAAAGTGGACANTTCGNTGATTTTAAAATTAATAATTCANTTNCCGATAAAGAGCACGTTCATTTGTTAACTCAAAATAAAGAAGAAATTATTATTAATAGTAAAGAAAAAAACTTAATTCCNTCTTTTNTTAGGAANTTTTCTGCCCCTGTTAATCTTAAAACAGATCTGCAACAAAATGATTATTTGCATATTCTTCAATATGATGATGATGCATTTAATAAATGGGATGCATCTCAAAACTTATATTTTCAACATTTTGTTNGTAAAAAAGATATTTTACCTCTTACCAAATTANTGGAAAGCNTANTAAAATCTTGNTCAGTAAATTNTTCATTAATGTCTTTGTTAATAGATTTACCTTCAAAATCATNTTTAGAAAATTTTTTAAAAGANTCTGATCCTATNGATAATTATTATAAAAGACAAAATCTAATGATAGAAATTGCCACNAATCTTAAAGCTACATTTGAGGATTTAGCTATATTATTAGCCAAAGATAATATTTGCTTGCCAAAACATGACGGACATCGATCATTATTGGAAAAAATCCTTAAGTATTTGTGCTTAATAGATAGTGAAATTGGCGTTGATTTAGCTAAACGTTTTTCAAGTAGTAATAATATGACTCTATCAATCTTATCTCTTAAATCTCTATGTTTAAATAATCCACAAATGGCATTGCCATATTTGAATAAGTTTTATCTAAATTGGAAAGAAAATGATTTAGTGCTTGAAAAATGGTTTGAGATTATGGCTTCTATAAATATCGGTGAGGGT
This sequence comes from SAR116 cluster bacterium, assembly GCA_002691185.1. Lineage (GTDB taxonomy): Bacteria > Pseudomonadota > Alphaproteobacteria > Puniceispirillales > Marisalimonadaceae > Marisalimonas. The sequence continues at coordinate 6,205 of NZHB01000030.1, forward strand.
GGGCTTGATTTTGTAAAAAAACTTCTACAACACAAAGGTTTTGATAAAGAAAACCCAAATAAATTAAGATCTGTTATAGGCACGTTTCAAAGAGAAAATATTTTGTTATTTCACTCTCGTGATATGACAGGTTATGAGTTTGTTGCTGATCAAATAAGTGAAGTTGATAAATATAATCCTCAAGTCGCATCTAGACTAATATTGCCTATGACACAGTTTCAAAATTTTAACAAAGAACTTCAAGATATTATAAAGTCTAAACTTCAAAAGATATATAATCAAAATATTTCTAATGATTTATCAGAGATTTTAGAAAAGGCTATTAGTTAAATTTCACATTAAAAAATCAGGTATTTTCCCACTATCTTTAAAGTTAATATAGTTTTCTATTGGTAAGAGCTTAGGTTTACCTTTATGAGGAGAATGTAAAACTTTTTTGCTTTTTTGTTCATTAACATACTTATTTTCAAAATTAGAATTTAATGAAATTTCATTAAAATTTATAATTTTAATTTTTTTGCTTATAATTTTTTCTATCATTAAAATACTTTTTTTATCAATTTCTTCGTATATTGTATATGCTTTACCTTTTTTTCCAGCACGTCCGGTTCTACCTATACGATGAACGTAATCTTCGGGGTTATTTGGAACATCATAATTGAAAACATGGCTCAAATTATCTATGTCTATCCCTCTTGCTACAACATCTGAGGCAACTAATATTTGAGCATTTCCTTTTTTAAATTGATCTAAGGATTTTATTCTAGAACTTTGACTCATGTCGCCATGAAGACAAACAGTTTGGTAATTGTTCTTTTTTAAAAACAAATTAACTTTATCTATATCTTTTTTTTTGTTGCAAAAAACTACAGCACTTCTAATTTCTTCAAATTTAATAAGGTTNATTAAATTACTTAATTTGTTTTTCTTTTCGAATTTAACNAATATACTTTCTATATTTTCAGAAGTAGTAGNTTCTGGTGAAATCGTTATNTCTTTTGGATTAATCAATAAATCCTTACCAATAACTAAAATCTCTTTTGAAAGTGTTGCTGAAAAAAATAAAGTTTGTCTTATTCTAGGTAACAATTGATTAACTTTAATTATATCTGGAATAAATCCCATATCAAGCATTCTATCAGCTTCATCAATTATAAGTAATTTTACTTCTTTAATTATCACTTTACCTCTATCTATATGGTCTAACAAACGACCTGGGGTAGCTACTATTANATCAACTCCCTTAGANAGTTTTTGGTCTTGTTCAGAAAAAGAAACCCCTCCAATTAACAAAGCCATTTGTAATTTGAAATATTTGTTAAGAATGTTAAATTCTTCTGAAACCTGCATTGCCAATTCTCTTGTGGGAGTTAATATAAGGCATCTAGGCATTCGGGATTTTGATTTACCAGAACTTAAGATTTCAATTAGGGGTATTACAAAAGAACCAGTTTTACCAGTCCCAGTTTGAGCACATCCAAGTACATCTCTTCCCATTAGTATTTGTGGTATAGCTTTTTTTTGAATTTCAGTTGGCTCTTTATATCCTTTTTCATCAATAGAATATAATATATCTTTACTTAAGCCTAGATTGTCAAAACCCACTTTTTTTCCTTATAACTTTTAACCACGTATTACAATATTTAATTTAAATGTCAAACAAAAGAACTGACTCATGATTTTGGTTTAAATATCAAAATTTTCTACTAAGTTTGCATTTTCTTGAATGTACTTAAATCTAAGTTCAGGTTTTTTTCCCATCAAAATGTTCACAAGATTATCAACTGTCCTTCTTTCATCTGCTTCATGTATGTCCCTTTTGGGAATAGTTATTTTTAATAATTTTCTTGTCTTAATAGACATTGTAGTTTCTTTAAGTTGAGCGGGTGGCATTTCTCCTAAACCTTTAAATCGGCTTACTGTACATTTTCCAGAAAATTTTTCATCAATGATCTCATTTTTAATTTCTTCAGTTTGAGCATAATAGGATACGCTATTTTGAGAAATTCTATATAAAGGAGGTTGTGCAAGGTATAAATGACCTTTTTCAATTAGCTCTGGAAAATAATTATAGAAAAATGTAAGTAATAAGGCTGCAATATGAGCTCCATCTACATCAGCATCCGTCATAATTATAATTTTATTATACCTTAAATTTTTTATACTTTTTGGAGTAAGAGTGTCTAATCCCATTGCTAATTTTAAATCATTAATTTCCTGATTTTGTAACATCTTTTCATTTGTTGCACTTGCTACATTTAGAATTTTTCCCTTTAAAGGAAGGACTGCTTGAGTATCTCTGGATCTTGCCTGTTTAGCTGATCCACCAGCACTATCTCCTTCGACAATAAATAATTCAGAANCTTCAAATTTGTCACTTGTACAGTCTGCTAGTTTACCAGGTAAACGGACTTTTTTAGTAATTGTTTTTCTAGAAATTTCTTTTTCTTTTTTCTTTCTTTTTCTTTCTTCATAGTTTTCCAAGGTTCGGTTTAGAAGTGATTCACCTATTGACAGATCTGATGATAGCCATGTAGTAAATCTATCCTTAACGACTGTTTCTACCAATTTAGATGCAGAGTTATTGACTAATTTTTCTTTAGTTTGTCCTTGAAATTGAGGGTCTTTTATAAAAACTGATAAAATAGATCCTGANGAATGCATNAGATCATCATAAATTAATTCATTNGCCTTTTTAAAACCCTTTATCTCTGCAAAANTTCTCATTCCTTTTGTTAAGGCTTGCCTAAAACCGGTTTCGTGAGAGCCNCCTAAGGGAGTTGGAACTGTATTACAAAATGTTTCATTAAAATTAGTTTCACCTGAATTAAACCAACTTATGACCCATTCTACTGTTTCTTCATTTAATTTAACATTTCCACCAAAGAAGGACGATGTGTATAGTTCAATATTAGATGTTTTAAACTTGATATATTCTAACAAACCCTCTTGATAACAGAGCTTTTTATTATTTGGGGTTTTATCTTTATCCTTGATAAGAGTTTCTGGGCATTTCCAAACAATCTCAACACCACCGTAAAGGTATGATTTATACTCTAAAATTTGATAGATTTTATCTGGAATTAGTAAATTTCCTTCACCAAAAATAGCATCATCTGGTTTGAAGGTGATAGAAGTCCCATTATTTTTTTTGGTTGTTTCAATTTTTGTTAGTTTAGTTGTTACTTTTCCTTTTGAAAATTCTTGTCTGTATAAATAACCTGATCGAATAACCTCGACTATCATAAATGTAGATAGTGCGTTAACAACAGATGCGCCTACACCATGTAAACCTCCAGATGTAGTATAACTCTTATTTGAAAATTTCCCTCCAGAATGTAATGTTGTCATTATAACTTCTAATGCAGATTTATCCTTAAATTTAGGATGTTGATCTATTGGGATTCCACGACCATTATCACTAATAGTTATAATGTTATCATCTAAGAGCTCTACATTTATTCTTGATGCAAATTTTGCAACTACCTCATCCATGCAATTGTCAATTATTTCAATAGCCAGGTGGTGTAGGGCATTAGAGTCAGTTCCACCAATATACATGCCCGGACGATGTCGGACAGGTTCAAGGCCTTCCAAGACCTCTATTTCAGAAGCGTTATAACTATTATTTAATAAGCTTTTATTCATTAATGTACTATATATGGTATTATTTAAGAAAACCTATACACTATATAACTTGTTTAAAGGAAATTTGAAAATAAAAAAACCCAACTTAAAGCTGGGTTTTAATAAATNATTGATAAGTTTAACTTGAATAATACATCTTAAACTCTACCGGGTGAGGAGTATGTTCAAATTGAACTACCTCTTCCATTTTAAGGTCTATGTAAGCNTCAATTTGATCTTCNGTAAAAACATTACCTTTCGTTAAAAAAGACATNTCATTTGAAAGAGCATCAAGGGCTTCTCTNAGAGATCCNCAAACAGTAGGNATTGTAGCAAGTTCNCTTGCAGGTAATTCATACAAATCTTGATCCATAGCCTCTCCTGGATCAATCTTATTTTCAATCCCGTCTAATCCGGCCATCAACATAGCAGAAAAGGCTAGATAAGGATTAGCTGTAGCATCTGGAAATCTTACTTCNACNCTTTTACCATTTGGACTGTCTGTAAAAGGTATTCTACAAGAAGCAGATCTATTTCTAGCTGAATAAGCTAGAATTACTGGTGCTTCAAAGCCTGGTATTAGCCTCTTNTATGAATTNGTTGAAGGATTAGTAAANGCATTAAGNGCTTTTGCATGCTTAATAATTCCNCCAATNTAATGTAAACATGTCTGAGACAAATCAGCATATTTATCACCNGCAAATAGAGGTTTACCATCTTTCCAAATAGATTGATGAGTATGCATNCCAGTTCCATTATCCCCTGCAACAGGTTTTGGCATAAAAGTAGCCGTTTGACCAAATGAATGAGCAACATTTTGAACTGCATATTTGTACAATTGAACATTATCAGCGGTTTCAATTAGGGTTCCAAACATCATTCCAAGCTCATGTTGTGAAGGAGCAACTTCATGGTGATGTTTCTCCATTGGAACACCCATATCTACAAGAGATAAAACCATTTCACTTCTTAAATCTTGTGCTGAATCCACTGGTGGNACAGGAAAATACCCACCTTTAATTCCAGGTCTATGGCCCATATTGCCTTCTTCAAAATCTTTTCCAGAGTTGTAAGGNCCTTCAGANGAATCNAGCTTATAAAAACAAGAATTCATTTCAGATTCAAACTTTACATTATCAAAAACAAAGAATTCTGGNTCTGGACCAAAATAGGCAGTATCACCCACACCAATAGAATCCATATAAGCTANAGCTTGCTTAGCAGTAGATCTTGGNTCTCTCTCATATGGTTTTCCAGAAATAGGATCTAAAATATCGCAAAAAATAGACAAGGTAGGCTGTGAAAAGAAAGGGTCGACTATAGCTCTTGAACAATCAGGCATTAATTTCATATCTGACTCATTAATAGCTTTCCATCCAGCAATAGATGATCCATCAAACATAAANCCTTCAGCAAGTGATTTTTCATCAATTGTACTAACATGCTGAGATAAGTGCTGCATTTTACCACGTGGATCTGTAAAACGGAGATCTACAAACTGTATTTCTTTTTCCTTAATTGTTTTTAAAATTGATTTTGGATCTGACATTTTTAATTCTCCATTTTTGTTATATTGCTTCATNTCCTTTTTCACCGGTTCTAATCCGGATAGCTTGATCAATTGATGATACAAATATTTTACCATCTCCAATTCTTCCAGTCTTGGCAGATTGTTCAATACATTCTAGAGCCTGTTCAACAAGTTCGTCGTCAATGATAATCTCGATTTTTACCTTTGGAAGGAAGTCAACAACATATTCTGCACCTCTGTATAATTCAGTGTGTCCTTTTTGACGACCAAAACCTTTAGCTTCATAGACAGTTAAACCTTGAATTCCAATTTGGGATAAAGAATTTTTAACTTCGTCTAGTTTAAATGGTTTAATTATTGCTTCAATTTTTTTCATGATCACCTCTTATTCAAATTTCATACANATCTAAAATTAAATTTTAAAGCGTTTTTNTTGATGATAATTTGCAGAAATAGTAATTGCCTAATTTTTAGGCAATTACTTAAAATGTAGTTTTGATTCTTAAAATTGCCTCTTCTATTGCTTCTTCAGAATTGGCACATGAAAGGCGAATATATCCCTCTCCAAATTTTCCAAATGAAGTTCCTGCTACAGTAGCAACACCAATTTGATCCAAAAGAATATTTTGTATTTCTGTTGCGCTTTTATTTGTTTCGGTAATGTTAGGAAAACAATAAAAAGCACCTTTTGGTTTTTGGCAAGTGAACCCTTCAATTTCATTAAGTTGAGTATACATTATTTCTGCTCTTTTTTTGAAGGTATTATTCATGTGAGAGACACAGTCTTGTGGACCTTTTAGAGCCTCTAGTGCAGCAAATTGAGCACTTGCATTTACACACGAATGAATGTTTACTGCTAGCTTTTCAGCAATCTCATATAATTTTACAGGGAAAATTCCATAACCTAATCGCCATCCAGTCATAGCGTATGTTTTAGACCAACCATTTAATATAATTAGTCTGTCTCTAATTTCTGGAAATGAAAGCATAGTTGTGAAATTATCTTCACCAAAACAAAATTGGTCATATATTTCATCACTCATCAAAACAACATTAGGATATTCTTGCAATCCTTTAGCAAGTTTCTCTAGTTCAATTTTAGGAACAACGCCACCTGTGGGGTTTGCCGGACTGTTGATAATAATTAAACTAGTATTTTTATTAATTTTTTTAAGTATATCATCAGCAGAAAAAGAGAAACCCATATCCTCACTTAATTTGTAAGGTACTGCTTTAGCTCCAGAATAGTTAATAGCTGATTCATATATTGGAAATCCTGGGTTGGGGTATAAAATTTCTTTGTTTTTTTCACCCATTAGCATAGCTGAGAAGAAAATAATTACCTTTCCACCTGGTACAATCAATATCTGATCTGGAGAAATATTTACTTTGTGTCTTCTTTCAATATCATCTGAGACAGTTTCCCTTAATTGAGGAATGCCTGTTGATTGGGTGTATCCATGGTGACCATCTCTAAGAGCTTTTATTCCTGCTTCAACAATATGTTCGGGTGTTTGAAAATCAGGTTGACCAATACCTAGATTAATTATTTTTTTTCCTTCTGAAGCTAGTTTGTTTGCTCTTGCTAAAACTGAAAAAGCAGTTTCAGTTCCAAGGTTAAGATTTCTATGAGCTGTGTGATGAATGATATTCATTTAATAAAACCTTGATTAATTGTGTTTAATTAAATATTTATACCTAACTATAATGAAAATAAAGTTTAAAAAAATTTTATTATATGGCGGGTGTAGCTCAGTTGGTTAGAGCGCGGGTTTGTGGTACCTGAGGTCGCCGGTTCGAAGCCGGTCACTCGCCCCAGTAAAATTTGTCACTATTC
>NZHB01000031.1 GCA_002691185.1 SAR116 cluster bacterium
TTTTATGGAACTGGATCGTGTTGAAAGAAGTTACGAATCTGTAGAAGATAGAATTAAACATTTTAGAGAGTTTTTAGTACCTCTAAACGATGAAGAATTATCAAAACAAGGTGCTAGATGTATGGACTGTGGTATTCCGTATTGTCACCAAGGTTGTCCTGTTAACAATATAATTCCTGATTGGAATGACTTAGTTTATAATAATAGGTGGAAAGATGCTCTAGATCTATTACATTCTACTAATAACTTCCCTGAATTTACTGGTAGAATTTGCCCAGCACCATGCGAAGCATCCTGTACTTTAAATATAACTGACAACCCTGTCGCGATTAAAACAATTGAATGCTCTATTGTTGATAGAGGATGGGAAGAAGGATGGATTAAGCCTCAAATTTCGATTAAGAAAACAAATAAAAAAATCGCAATTATTGGTTCTGGACCTTCTGGTTTAGCATGCGCACAACAATTAGCTAGAGTAGGTCACTCTGTAGTGGTATTTGAAAAAAATTCTCGAATAGGAGGCCTACTTAGAATAGGAATACCCGATTTTAAAATGGAAAAACACCTTATTGATAGAAGAATGTCTCAAATGAAGCTGGAAGGTGTAGAGTTTAAGGCAAACGCTCACATAGGTGTTGATATTAGCTTCGATGACTTAAATCAAGAATTTGATGCAATTGCATTTTGTGGTGGTTCTGAAAAGCCAAGAGATTTACCAGTTGAAGGAAGAGAACTTGATGGCGTTCACTTTGCAATGGAATTTCTTTCTCAGCAGAATGATAGGGTCTCTGGCAAGAATATAGATAATTCTATTGAAATTTTAGCTAAAAATAAAAATGTCTTAGTCATAGGTGGAGGTGACACTGGTTCTGATTGTGTAGGAACATCTAATCGTCAGGGCGCTAAGTCTGTTTCACAATTGGAACTATTAGATCAGCCACCAGTTATAGAAGATAAGGCTTTAACATGGCCTAACTGGCCTATGAAACTAAGAACCTCTTCTTCCCACGAAGAAGGATGTGAAAGAAATTGGTCTGTTTTAACAAAATCATTTGAAGGTCATGATGGGAAAGTTTCAAAAGCAAACTGTGTAAAAGTTGAATGGGTAAAAGATAAGAGTGGTAAAATGAAAATGTCTGAAATTAAAGGATCAGAATTTTCTTTTGATGTTGATCTAGTATTATTAGCAATGGGTTTTGTTCACCCAATACACGAAAATTTAATCAACAAAATTGGAGTGGAGTTAACGAATACTGGCACTGTAAAAGCTGACGATGCAGAATATAAAACCTCAATTGATAAATTCTTCGCTGCAGGTGACTCAAGAAGAGGTCAATCCCTAGTAGTATGGGCTATAAAAGAGGGTAGGCAATGTGCCAGATCCATTGATGAATACTTAATGGGAAAGTCTGATCTACCAAGATAAAAAACACTTGGGCTTAATTAATAATAGATGTATATCAGTTAAAGTCTGTTATTTAGGCTGAGATTTTTTATGACTGAACACATTAAAATTCGAGAAAAAAATAAGTCTGATGATGTTCAGATTGAAGTAATTTTAGATGAATGTTTTGGTCAAAATAGGCGTAACAGAACAGTTTATTTATATAGGAAGATACCTCCTTTAAAATATCTTTCGTTAGTTTCTTGTAAAATAAATGATCCTTCTATTGTTATTGGAACAATCAGTTTTTACCCTGTTCTTGTTAACAAAATTAAATTCCTACTTTTAGGTCCATTAGCTGTAAAATTAAATTATCAAGGTCAAGGATTTGGTAAATTACTTATANAAAAAGGAATTAACTTGGCCACCTCTAAAGGAGAAAAAATTTGCTTTGTCTCAGGTGATTATAAGTATTATAAAGATTTTGGATTCTATAAATTAAATGATAAAAACCTCAATATAAAAACCTTAGGCCCTTTATCTTACGATCACTTACTAATATGTGAACTAAAAGAAGGCGCGTTAAATTTATTACCAAAAAACTCTGAAATTTTACCAATGGGTTAATTTAAAGACTTATGTTTACGTTATATCATTATCAATTATGTCCATCTTCTAGATTTATAAGAATCTTACTGGATGAATTTAAGATTGAGCATATTACGCAGTTAGAAAACTATTGGAAACCACAAGACGAATTTTTACTTATTAACCCAGCTGGCCACTTACCTGTTTTAATCGATAATAGCAATTTTCCAATTATTGGTTTTAATGCATGCGTAGAATATATAAGAGATATGGATCTTAAGCCTAATATTTTTCCAGATGATTATAGAAAAAAAGCAGAGATTTATAGATTATATCATTGGTTTGATACTTTATTTAAAAAAGAAGTTTTAGACCCAATTATTTATGAAAAAGTATTTTCCAGAGTTATAGAAAACTTAACACCAAATAGCATTAACTTAAGAAATGGAATGCAAAATTTAGTCTTCCACATAAGATATTTAGAACATTTACTAAAAGACAAAGATTTTTTAGTTTTAGATACAATTACTTCATGTGATTTTTTTGCAGCTGCAAATTTATCTGTCTTAGACTATTTAGGTTTATTAAATTTGGATGATTATCCTAAGTTAAAAGTTTGGTATTTTAAACTTAAATCCAGGCCTTCTTTTAAAAATATCTTGAAAGATTATATTGTTGGTTTAACTCCGCATGAGAATTATAAACTTTTAGATATTTAATTTATAATAAGCTTATATTTTGTTTAATTAGACTTATGATTGTATTTAGTTGGTTATCATCAGACAATCTGTGTCCAGCATTTTTTTCCAATAAAATTCTTATCTCATTAGTTCCAACAATTTTTTTAGAAATTTCGATACTTAATTCATAGGGTACATCCAAATCTTTCATACCATGATATAAAAATACAGGACCTTTAAAATTTATTTCATCTATCATGGTTAAGTTTTCGAGGCTATCTTTAATAAAATTATAAGAAAAAAAATTAGTTGTTCCATCATCATTTTTCTTTGTTAATCCTTTGTTTTTTATTAACTCTCTTTTTTGATAAGAGTTTAATTTATCCCAAATTAAAATTTTAGGGAAATCTGGAGCAGCCGCTAAACCAATCATAGATGATACTTTTTCAGGCATACATTTAGCTAGCATTAACATTATCCACCCACCCATTGATGATCCTACCAGTATTTGTTTGCCTTCAGTTAGATGTGTAATCAAGTAATGTGCATCTTTATACCAGTCAGAAAAGTAAGTTTTTTCAAATTCTCCAGATGACTCTCCATGACCAGAATAATCAAACCTTAAAAAGCTATGATCATTTTCTTTGGCCCAATTTTCAATATAAATAGCTTTTTTACCTTGCATATCAGATTTAAACCCGCTTAGAAAAACAATACCAGGTTTTTTACCTTTGATTTTATTGTAAGCTATTGTAGTACCATGAGTAGTATTTATAAATTTTGTCATTTTACATCATCCCTTAAGGTCAATTTAAATGAATAAAAAAAAGTATACTATAGCTCAAATATTACCAGCGTTAAACACTGGCGGTGTTGAAAGAGGTGTGATTGAAATATCTAAGGCCTTAAGTGATAATGGTTTTAATTCAATAGTTATTTCATCAGGTGGTCATATGGTTCCTCAACTAAGGAGAAGTGGAACTAAGCACTATGAAATAAATGTACACTCAAAAAATCTGCTCAAATGGCCCCAAATTAGAAAGCAAGTTAAATTAATTTTAGAAAAAGAGGATGTTGACTTAATACATATATGTTCCCGTGCCCCTGCATGGATTGTATTTCCTCTAGGAAAGGTATTAGGTGTTCCAGTTGTAACATCAGTTCACATGAGATTTAGAAAAACAAATTTATTTAAAAAATATTATAATAGTATTTTAACAAAGGGTGATAAAGTTATTGCAATTTCAAAACACATTGAAAAAACCATAAAAGAATCTTTCCCGCAACCTAGTATAAAAAATAAAATAACTGTAATACATAGAGGTGTTGATTTAGAACTTTTTAATTCTGATAATATAAACCCGGCAAGAATAATAGCTCAATCTAAACATTTAAATTTAAAAGATAATAGCCCTGTAATCATGATGGCCGCTCGTCCAGCTATGTGGAAGGGTTACTTAGAATTAATTAGGGCATTATCATTAGTAAAAGAAAATTTCCAATGTATATTAATTGGTGCAGAAAATGGTAGCCAAAATTTTCAAAAATTTCTTATTGATAAAATTATTAAATTAAAATTAGAAACGAAAATAAAATTAAGCAAATCTACTAATGATATTCAAGCAGCTTTGATGTTGAGCGATATAGTTGTCATGCCTTCAATTACTCCGGAGCCATTTGGAAGGATAGTTCTTGAGGCTCAAGCCTTAGGAAAAATTGCAATTGCTTTTGATCATGGTGGAGCCTCAGAAACTATTATAGATGGGAAAAGTGGTTTTTTAGCTGAGCCAGTCAAAGTAGAAAGTCTTGCTGAAAAAATTTCAATGGCTCTTTCTTTGAAAAAAATTAATAGAGAAAAAATGTCTGAATTTTCAAAAAAAGCCGTTTCTAAAAGTTTTAGCCATGATAGAATGTGTAAAGATACTTTATCTATATATAAACAGTGTATATTAGAATATAAGGCTAATAATTCAAATTTTATAACTAATTCAAGTACTAAATAATATGCCAATTATTACATTACCTAATAAAGATCAAAAAAATTATAAAAATCCAGTTACTGCCCTACAGATAGCTTCTGAGATATCANCAAGGTTAGCATCCGATGCATTTGTTGCTGAAGTTAATGGAGAGTTGTGGGATTTAAATAGAACAATCGAAAAAGATAGTACGGTATCTATTTTGACTTCTAAAAACAAAGAAACCCTAGATTTAATTAGGCATGACGCTGCACATATCATGGCTGAGGCAGTTTTAGAATTATTTCCTGAAACACAAGTTACTATAGGTCCATCAATTGAAAATGGATTTTATTATGACTTTTATAGGGAAAAAAAATTTAATCTATCAGATCTAGAAATTATTGAAAAAAGAATGCACGAAATTGTTGATAGAGATGAAGAGATAATCAGAGAGGTTTGGTCAAGAAAACAAGCCTTAGATTTTTTCAAAAAAAATAATGAAAAATTTAAAGTCGAGTTAGTAGATGCCATTCCAGATAAAGAGACTGTTACTTTTTATAGACAGGGAAATTTTATTGATTTGTGTAGAGGTCCGCATGCCCCCTCAACAAAAAAATTAGGACATTCGTTTAAATTAACAAAACTGGCTGGTTCTTATTGGAGAGGAGATAGTAAAAACGCTGTTTTACAGAGAATATATGGAACTGCTTTCCTAAATGAAAAAGATCTAAAAAATNACCTTTTAATGATCGAGGAAGCAGAAAAAAGAGATCATAGAAAAATTGGTAAAGAATTAGGTTTGTTTCATCTTCAAGAAGAGGCTGTAGGTTCTGTTTTTTGGCATAAAAAAGGTTGGTCAATTTTTTTGGAAATTGAAGCTTATATGAGAAGAAAGCTTAAGGAAGCATATGAAGAAGTTAAAACACCCCAAGTTATAGATAGATCATTGTGGGAAAAATCAGGCCATTGGGATAAATTNCAAGAACATATGTTTATGGCCAAAGGNGATGATGAAAAAACTCTTGCNCTGAAACCGATGAACTGTCCTGGACATGTTCAAATATATAAACAAGGGCTCAAATCTTATAAAGATTTACCTATTCGAATGTCCGAATTTGGTTCTTGCCATAGGAACGAACCGTCTGGGGCATTACACGGAATAATGAGAGTAAGGCAATTTACCCAAGATGATGCTCATATTTTTTGTATGAATTCTCAAATAACTGACGAGTGTGTTAAATTTTGTGAACTACTTCAACAGATATATAAAGATTTTGGGTTTGCTGGGTTAAAGGTTAAGTTTTCTGACAGACCTGAAGTAAGGGCGGGTGACGACACAACTTGGGACAAAGCAGAAGAAGCTCTATTGACGGCTGTTAAAGCAGCAAACATAAGTTTTACACTTAATCCTGGAGAAGGAGCTTTTTATGGACCCAAATTAGAGTTTGTTCTTACGGATGCCATAGGAAGAGATTGGCAATGCGGAACCCTACAGGTTGATTTTGTCTTGCCAGAAAGGTTGGGAGCTTTTTATGTTGATGCGGATGGTCAGAAAAAACATCCTGTCATGNTGCATAGAGCGATACTAGGATCTTTAGAGCGTTGGATCGGAATTTTAATAGAACAATACTCTGGNAGAATGCCACTTTGGCTTGCTCCAACTCAAGTTGTAATNTGCTCTATANTAGACTCAGTCAATGACTATGTTATAGAAATCAAAAAATNTTTAGACCAATCGAATATTNGAAATGAGATCGATACTAGGAANGAAAAAATAGGNTATAAGATTAGNGAGCATTCAAATAATGCNGTTCCAATTATCCTAGTTGTTGGNAATCAAGAAAAAGAAAATAATTCTGTNGCTGTTAGATATTTAGGGTCTAAAAAACAGGAAATTNTAAANTTACANGATTTTNTTGAANNNACTTACAANAANTGNNTGCCACCAGATGTATCATAATATTTATGATAAGTTNATCTAGTTGACTTGTTAATTAATATTTCAAAAATTATTAACAATTACTCATAAAATATTGTAATAGTATTTTAAATTTAATTTTTTAANGGAGATTTTCATATAGTAGGTTTTAATAATACGCCTCCAAATCAGGATGGTCCAAGGATTAATGAATTAATTAGGGCAGATAANGTAAGATGCATAGGTGCAGATGGAGAACAACTTGGAGTGATCCCAATATTAGAAGCATTAAAGGTGGCAGAAAAATTAAATTTAGATTTAGTAGAAATCCAACCTAATGTAGAGCCTCCAGTATGTAAAATACTTGATTATGGAAAATATAAATATGAAGCTCAAAAGAGAAAAAATGAAGCTAGAAAAAAACAAAAAATTATTGAGGTTAAAGAAATTAAATTAAGACCAAATATAGATAATAATGATTTTATTATTAAGATGAAACAAGTAAAAAAATTTATAGATCATGGAGATAAAGTTAAGATTACTCTTCGCTTTAGAGGAAGAGAAATGGCAAATCAGGCTTTAGGTACATCAGTTTTAAACAGAGTGAAAGATGAAACAGAAGAGTTATGTAAAATTGAGATGGTACCAAAGTTAGAAGGAAGACAAATGGTTATGGTCTTGGCACCGAAATAATCATTTAAATTATAAATAATTTGAAACTTTGTGTTGCTTACTTAAGCTTGCTTATGTATAAGCATGTTTTAAAATACAAAAATAAGTATGAGAAAATTATGCCTAAATTAAAAACTAAAAGTGGTGCTAAGAAAAGATTTAGCTTGACATCTTCGGGTAAAGTTAAAGGAAGTCCAGCTTTTCTAAGCCATAATTTGCGTAAAAGATCACAAAAAATGAAAAGACAGGCACGTGGNACAATGATTTTGAATGAATCAGATGCTAAAATTGTTAAACAGTTCTTACCGTATGCCTGAGGAGATTATTAATGGCTAGAGTAAAAAGAGGTGTGACAACACACGCTAGACATCAAAAAGTTATCAAAGCGGCTAAAGGTTACTATGGTGCAAGAAAAAATTTATTTACGGTGGCAACTCAAGCTGTAGAAAAAGCTAGTCAATACTCTTATAGAGATCGTAGAAACAAAAAAAGAAATTTCAGAGGCCTTTGGATCCAAAGAATAAATGCCGGATCACGTATGTACGGTCTTAACTATTCTAAGTTTATGAATGGATTAAAATTAGCCGGAATAGACATAGATAGAAAAATTTTAGCTGATATTGCTGTATACGAGCCACTAGCTTTTGAAGAATTAGTATCAAAAGCTAAGTCTTCAATAGCATAAATAATAAAGCTTCTCCTACTTATTGATTTTCTAAAATTAGGTTTCAATTTAAAATGATTTCTGAATTAAGAAATAAGATTATAGATTTATCAAACGAAATTACATCTGCCATTTCTGAAGCTACCAATATAAATGATGTTGAAGATATTAGAATTAATAGTCTTGGAAAAAAGGGTACTATAACATTATACCTTAAAAATTTAAGAGAATATGATGAAGCTTCAAAAAAAGAGATAGGGGCTCTAATAAACGATACTAAAAATAAGATTAACCAATTGATAATTGACAAGAAATCTTTTTTTAAAACCAAAATCCTTAATGAAAAATTAATTACAGAAAAAATCGACGTTACTTTAACGCCTCATGAAAATGAAATCGGTACTCTGCATCCATTATCAAGAACAATTGAAGAAATATGTGCAATATTTTCTGATATGGATTTTTCAATTGTAGACGGGCCAGATATTGAGACGGACTATTACAATTTTACAGCATTGAATATTCCCCTTGAACATCCTGCTCGACAAGAACACGACACTTTTTATCTTCAACCGGATATCAACGGTAATAGAAAAGTTTTAAGGACACATACTAGTCCTGTACAAATAAGAACAATGGAAAAAATAGATTTAGAAAATTTTGATGAAATTAGATATATAATTCCTGGTAGAACTTATAGGTCAGACCATGATGCCACACATTCTCCAATGTTTCATCAATGTGAAGGATTAGTTCTTGGAAAAAGTATAAATATGGGTCACTTAAAAGGATGTTTGATCGATTTTTGTAGAACATATTTTAATGTAGACGATCTTCCAGTCCGTTTCAGACCAAGCTATTTCCCTTTTACTGAACCGTCTGCAGAAGTTGATATTGGATGTAAAAAAGAAAAAGATGGAAGTCTATCTATAGGAAGTGGTGAGGATTGGCTTGAAATCTTAGGTTCAGGAATGGTGCATCCACGTGTTCTCGAGGGTGTTGGTATAGATCCATCAAAATATCAAGGTTTCGCTTTTGGTATGGGGTTAGAAAGATTAACAATGCTAAAATATGGTATTCCTGATTTGAGACCATTTTATGATAGTGATTTAAGGTGGTTAAAACATTACGGTTTTATGCCAGTTGATAATCCGAGTTTACATTCTGGTCTAAATGGTGTTTGGTCATGAAATTTACATGGCATTGGTTGCTTGATCATCTAAAAACGGATAAATCCATTAATGATATAGTAGAGGCATTACCTAAGCTTGGATTAGAAGTTGCATCAGTAAAANATCTATCCNATGATCTAAAGNAATTTATTTCGGCCAAGGTGCTAGAGGTAAAAAAACATCCAAACGCAGATAAACTTAATGTTTGTAAAGTGTCAGATGGTAAAAATATATTTAATGTAGTTTGCGGCGCACCCAATGTAAAGTCTGGAATGATTGGNGTTTTTGCTAANGTTGAAACTTATGTGCCAGGTATAGATTTAACATTAAAGAAAACAAAAATCAGGGGAGAAACTTCGGAAGGAATGTTGTGTTCTGAAAAGGAATTAACATTATCTGATAATCATGAAGGGATTATAGAACTACCAGAAAATTCTAAAATTGGTGTGCCCATAGTAAATATTATGGAATTGACTGATCCAATTATTGAAATAGAGATAACTCCTAACAGAGGTGATTGCTTAGGAGTTAGAGGAATTGCTAGGGATTTATCTGCTGCTGGAATGGGTACTTTAAAAGACCTTGACTTTGAAAAAATTGAAGGTGATTTTGAAAGTTTAATTAATTGGAAAATTGATTTAGATGAGGATAAAAAAAATCTTTGCCCTAAAATCTATGGTAGATCATTTCAAAATCTAGTAAATGTTGAATCCCCATCATGGTTAAAAAATCGATTGTTAGCTGTTGATCAGCGTCCTATTTCATCACTGGTTGATATAACAAATTATATTATGATTGATATAGGCCGACCATTACATGCTTATGATGCAGATAAAATTGATGGAAAAACTCTTACTATAAAACAATCAAAACAAGGTGAAAATTTTTTTGCACTTAACGGAAATGAGTATGAACTAGATCATGGAATGCTAGTAATATCTGATGAACGAGGAGTTGATGATTTAGCTGGCATAATGGGTGGTGAAAGGACTAGTGTAACAGAAGATACAACTAGAATGTTTTTAGAGGCCGCAATCTTCGATCCTATTTCAGTTGCTAACACTGGTAGAAAGTTAAACATAAATTCTGATGCAAGGTATAGGTTTGAAAGAGGACTAGATTATGATTCTCCAGACTTAGTTATGCATTATGCAGCNTCATTAGTGCATAAGATATGTGGTGGTACTTGTAGTAAAGTAGTCAAGTTCGAATTAGAAAAAGACAAAAAGTTAATTAGTTTCAATCCTGATAGTACTTACAAATTGACAGGCGTTAAAATTGAGAAAGAATTATCCAAATTAATCTTAGAAAAACTAGGTTTTACTATAAAAGAAAATGATGAAGAATGGGATGTAATGGTTCCATCATGGAGACCTGACATAGATGGTGCTAATGATATTGTTGAAGAAATAATCAGGATAAATGGGTATCAACATATTCCTTCAATAAAATTACCCAGGAAAAACTATATTGCTAAACCTTCAATGAAAATTAAACATCGACAATCGTCAATTGCTTCTAAAACTCTAGCGTCTAGAGGTTATAGTGAAGTTATAACTTTTTCCTTTTTAAATGAGGCGATGGCTAAACAATTCAATGGGGGTATTGAGAAATTGGTTTTAGTAAATCCAATTTCATCTGAGTTAACTCATATGAGGCCTTCAATTATTCCAACATTATTAGTTGCTGCTCAACGAAATCAAAATGCAGGTATAGAAAATTTATCTTTNTTTGAAGTAGGTCCAATTTTTTTAGGAGATAAACCAGATGAACAAATTAGCACAATAACTGGTTTAAGATATGGTAGTAAAATTAAACGCGATTGGAAAAATCCTGCTATAGATTTTGATTTTTATGATGTGAAGTTAGATGTTTTAAAAACATTAGAGTCTATTGGAGTTAATACAAACAACCTTCAAATTTATGAAAATGCTCCTACTTACTTTCATCCTGGAAGAAGCGCTATTTTAAAAATAGGACAAAGGTTAATTGCCAATTTAGGTGAAATTCATCCTCAAATTGCNGATTTCTACGGATTTGAGAAATCTATATTAGCGTTTGAAATTTTTTATGAAANTATACCAACACCCAAAAATTCCAAAATTTCTAGACCTATGTTAAAAATATCCCCTCTACAATCAGTGACGAGAGAGTTTGCGTTTGTAATAGATAAAAACCTTCCTGCTGAAAAATTAGCTCAAATAGCAAANTCTTCTAATAAAGATTTAATTCAAGATGTCTTGATTTTAGATNTTTATGAAGGAAAAAATATACCAGACGGAAAGAAGTCAATTGCTATAAAAGTCACCATTCAACCTCTAACAGAAACATTAACAGACAATGATTTAGAAAAAATCAGTTCTGATTTAATAAAAGTGATTGATACAAAATTATCAGGATATTTAAGGAATAATTAACAAAATAGCCATAAAAGTATAATAAAATGGTGCCGTCAACTGGATTTGAACCAGTGACCTCGTCATTACCAATGACGCGCTCTACCGCTGGAGCTATGACGGCACTATTTAAATTCATAATTTAATTATGTTTTCATTAATGACAAGTTTTTTGTTNTTNAATATCTTTTAATAATAAAAAATTATATATAAATGAAATGGAGTGTAATTAATATTCATGATAAAAAGAAGTGTTAAGAACGATCAATTATCAGCGTCGTTAAAAGAAAATTTAAAGTTAAGAAAAAAACAAATTAATGATAGAGATAATAAAAAGATAATTGGTAAAAGAATAACCAAAATTGGTATTTCAAGATTAGACTTAGATTCTAAAAGTTAAAATTCTTATAAGGGAAGATTTAATAGACAAAAATAACGAAAAAATTTTTATTACTGGTGGTAACCGACTATACGGGACTGTTAACGTTAGTGGTGCTAAAAACGCGGCACTACCTTTAATGGCCTTATCCCTATTAATTAGTAAGGGTTTTACCTTATCAAATGTACCAAACCTTGCAGATACAAGGTTAATGTTACAATTGTTGAATGAATTAGGCATTAAATCAAAATGGAAAGATGGGGTAATAAATTTTAACGGATTACCTAAAAAAGAAGAGGCTTCGTATGAACTTGTAAGACAAATGAGAGCTTCAATTCTTATTTTGGGACCTTTATTGGCTTCAAAAGGTATAGCCAAAGTTCCGCTACCCGGTGGGTGTGCTATAGGAAGTAGGCCAATTGATTTGCATATCATGGTAATGGAAGCTCTTGGAGCTAATGTAAGGTTAGATTCAGGCTATTTAATTGGCACTGTTCCTGAAGAAGGATTAAAAGGGAGTAAAATCTATTTTCCAAAGATTTCAGTTGGAGCAACAGAGAGTGCAATAATGACTGCTGCTTTAGCAAAAGGACAAACAATAATTTTTAATGCTGCTCAAGAACCTGAAATTGTTGACCTGGCTAAATGCCTCAATCAAGCAGGGGCAAATATTAGTGGTGCAGGAACAAATGAAATTTCTATTACTGGGGTAAAAGAGTTAAACCAAACAGAACATAAGGTTGTAGAGGATAGAATAGAAGCTGGTTCATTTGCAATAGCTGCAAGTATTACGATGGGGAATATTGAAATAAAAAATGTTAACCCTGAAAATTTACAATTTTTTTTAAAAGCTCTCGAAAATACAGGAAGTAAAGTTGAAATTTTCAAGAATTCCATAAACATATCTGCATCAGAAAAGCCGTATCCTTTCGATATTGTAACTGAGGAACATCCGGGTTTTCCAACTGACCTTCAGGCTCAATATATGACTTTAATGTCAATAGCTAGTGGCAAAAGTAAAATAACAGAAAACATTTTTGAAAATAGATTTATGCATGTGCCAGAACTAATCAGAATGGGCGCTAATATCTCTGTAAACAAACAAAAAGCAATTATTAAAGGTGTTGATTACTTAAAAGGAGCAAAGGTAATGGCATCAGATTTAAGGGCTTCTATGTGTTTGATTTTAGGTGGATTGGCTGCAAAAGGAATTACTGAAATTGATGGAATACATCATTTAGATAGAGGCTATGAAAATATAGAATACAAATTATCAAATCTTGGTGCAGACATCAGAAGAGCAATATAAATTATGAATAAATGTTGGAGTAAAGATTTTGACTACTGAAGAAAAAATTAGATTAACGGCTTCTAAAGATAAAGATTTAAAAATTATTTCATATTTATGCCAGGATGCAATTTTCTCAAAAGAAGAAATATTATTTGATAAAGAAAAAAAATTATTTATTGCTACCTTTTCCAGATACTGCTGGGAAAAAGAAGAAAATAATATTAATAAAAAAAATGAATCTCATTTTAGAGTTGTTTCTGGATTACAAATAAAAAATGTTAATTCAATAAATTATAAAAATTTAAATACGAAAGATCTTTTTTTAAATCTTTTAGCAATTACAAATAAAAAAAATAAAATATTTTTACATTTTTCTGAATCTATTGAAATTATGCTAAATTATGAAAAAATGAGTGTTTTAATTGAAGATATTGATGTACCTTGGCCAACTAAATTAAAACCTAAACATGATATTTGATTGCTACTAACTATGAATGCAAATAGTAAATTAACAATAGCCTTGCCAAAAGGTAGAATTTTAGACGTTGTTTTACCTATTTTATCAAATGTTGGCATAAAACCAGAAGAATCTTTTTTTGATCATCAAGACCGTAAATTAAGATTTTCCACGAATATTAAAAATATAGATATCATTAGAGTTCGTTCTTTTGATGTTGTTACGTTTTTGGCTTATGGAGCTGCTCAAATGGCATTCGTTGGGAGTGATGTGTTGACCGAGTTTAATCATTCTGAAGTTTATTCTCCTTTTGATCTGAATGTTGGACACTGTAGAATGGTTGTGGCAGCTCAAAAAGAGATGGTATTGGAAGAAGACCCAAGGACATGGAGCCATGTACGAGTAGCTACTAAATATCCAAATATTACAAGAAGGCACTTTGAGGCTAGAGGGGTGCATGCAGAATGTATTAAATTAAATGGAGCTATGGAATTAGCTCCTTCTTTAGGTTTATGTAGAAGGATTGTAGATTTAGTTGAATCTGGAAATACGTTAATTGCTAATGGTCTTGTTGAAGTAGAAGAGATATGTAAGGTGTCTACGCGTTTGGCAGTAAACAGAAGTTTTATGAAAACAAATGCAAAAACAATACAAGTTTGGATTGATAAAGTTGGTGAAGTTATAAATGGATAAATTTCGATCAAAATTATTAAAAACAAGTGATGAAAATTTTAAAGAAAAACTCAAACTTTTATTACAATCTCGACAAACTAATCAATCAAATCTTTATAAGACTGTTTATGATATTATTGAAAAAGTTAAAAAAGAAGGAGATTTAGGCCTCAAGGAACTCGTTCAGAAATTTGATAAAATAAAACTTAATAAAATTGAAGAGTTATATATTTCAAAAAATATTTTAAAAGAAGCTTATTTAAATTTAAAAAAAGAAGAAAAAATTGCTTTGGATCTTTCAGCCAAAAGAATTAAAGAATTTCATGAACATCAAAAACCTAGCAATATAGATTATAAAGATCATATTGAGGTAAAACTTGGCCTAAATCACACTCCAATAGAGGGTGTAGGTTTTTATGTTCCCGGTGGTAAAGCTATATACCCATCATCATTATTAATGACTGCGATTCCGGCACTTGTTGCTGGTGTGAGCAGAAGGGTAGTAGTTAGCCCAATTTCAGATTTAGATAAATCATCTATTGTTTTAGCTGCTGCTTATGTTGCAGAANTAACAGATTTTATATGTATGGGAGGTGCTCATTCCATAGGGNCGCTTGCTTATGGTACTGAAACAATTNNGCCNGTAAATAAAATTGTAGGTCCCGGTAATGCTTATGTTGCNGAGGCCAAGAGGCAAGTTTTTGGTAAAGTAGGAATTGACTCAATTGCTGGCCCATCTGAAGTTTTAATTGTTGCAGATAAGACTGCTAATCCCAATTATGTTGCAATNGACTTACTTTCTCAAGCTGAACATGATGAGCAAGCACAAGCAATTCTTTTAACAAANGACCTTGAACTCGCTCAAAATGTACAAGNTTCTATTGAAAGATTTCTTAAAGAACTTCCNCGATCTAAAATTGCAAGTTCGTCTTGGAATGATTTTGGTTCTATAATTCTTGTTGAAAATTTTGATGAAGCCATCGATTTAGTTAATGAAGTTGCACCTGAGCATTTGCAGCTAATGACTAGTAATGCAGANAATTTACTTAAAAAAATCAAAAATGCTGGAGCTATTTTTATTGGTCATTTTACCCCTGAGGCAGTTGGTGATTATATTGCTGGACCTAACCATGTTTTGCCAACAAATGGAACAGCTAAATTTTCAAGTGGTCTTGGTGTTTTAGACTTTTGCAAAAGAACTACCATTGTTGAATTTAATAAAAATAATTTAGATGCGATAGGAAAAAATGTTGTTACCTTAGCAAAAGCAGAAGGTCTTGAGGCTCATGCCATGTCTGTTGCGCTGAGATTAAACAATAAATGACCAATTATGACAAAAATCTTGACTAATTTTTAATAATAGTGAGATTAGTGATACTAATAGAAAGAAAGTGATTATATGGCTAAAGAAGGTGTTATAGAGTTTTCAGGTGTTGTTGAAGAATTATTACCTAATGCAATGTTTAGAGTTAAATTAGATAATGATCACGAAGTTTTAGCTCACACAAGTGGTAAAATGAGAAAAAATAGAATTAGAGTTTTACTTGGTGATCGGGTAAACGTTGAAATGACACCTTATGATTTAACAAAGGGAAGAATTACATTTAGATTTAAATAATCAACAACCTTAAGTTTGTTTAATGAACAAATTCATTTTGAACAACCAATTTTTGTTAGGGTCTGCGTCTCCAAGACGATTAGAGCTTCTAAAGCAGATAGGTATAAATCCTGATCTTGTTGAAGCTCCAAACATTGACGAAACTAATTTTAAAAAAGAACTACCATCAAACTATGTTAAGAGAATGGCTATTGAAAAAAGCTTAATTCTTCAGCCTAAATATGAAAACTCAATAATATTGACTGCTGATACCGTTGTTGCCTTGGGAAGAAGGATTTTACCCAAAACAACTGATGTTAAAATGGCTGAAGATTGTCTCAGAATGATATCAGGAAGAAGACACAAAGTACTAACTAGTTTTGCTCTTTGCTCTCCCAACAAAATATTAAAAGTTAAGACAGTAGTTTCTCTAGTAAAATTCAAAAGACTTCATAATGAAGAAATTAAATATTATCTTGAAACAAATGAATGGAATGGCAAGGCTGGTGGTTATGCAATTCAAGGTGTAGCAGCATCATTTATAAATTTTATATCTGGATCATACAGTAATGTAATGGGGCTACCTTTAGCTGAATTATATAGAGCTCTGCTATCAATTGGATACCATTTTAAAAATGCTAGATAAAATTGAAGATCATTTTATTCTCATAGATAAATGCGCTGGGCAAACAAGAATAGCTGAGATTAAAGATAGAAAATTAATTAAGTATATTTCTTGGTTTGATAATAATCCCCCCCAAATTGGAAATATTTGTGAGGCAACTATTGTTAAAAAACTAAATGGTGGAGTAGCACGCGCAAAAACTAAAGATCAAACAATTCTTTCTATTAGAGGTGTTCCACAAAAAATAAAACCTCATAGTAAAGTTAATATTATTATTACTAGTGACAAATTTGATGACAAACCAGTCCAAGCAAGAATTTTATCACAAGATTTAACTAATCTCATAGGACTAAATGATATTCAAAGAATTATTAAACTTTATTTTAATGAAAAATTACCAATTATTGAAGATGACTACGCAATATATTGGGATTTATTCGATCTAGATAATATTTTCCTTAGTGCTCTAAAACCTAAAATAGAACTGAAAGAGGGTGGTGTATTATGGATAGAGAAAACTAAAGCGGCAACTCTTATAGATGTAGATACTAGTAATTTACAATTAAACTCAGATGAAGCTAATTTAGATTTTTGTAAAAAAGTATTCATGAAATGTATAGAGGAAATCAAGTTAAGGAATATTGGAGGTATGATTATTATTGATTTTCCTAGAGTACCATTTCAAAGNAGAAAAAATCTAAACGAATATATTTTGAAAAAGGGTAAAGAGAATTTTTCTGATGGAAGTTTTTTAGGTTTCTCAAGGTTACAACTATATGAGCTTTACATACCTCGAAATTTTGCACCCTTAGAGAGTTTTTATAAAGATGATAAAGAGTTTGAATTGCGAAATCATATTAGATCTTTATGGAGAAAATCGAAAGAAACTAAAGCAAAAAATGACGTTCATTTTATTTGTGGTAAAACTCTTTATAAAAAAATAGCTAATGAACAATTACCGGCATTCATTAAAATTATTGAAAGATTAGATGTTCCAGAAGAATATGGAGAATTAATGGAAAAGTCTAAATGAATAAAAACAAGATCAAGATCATAAAGTGTATCATATGTAAAAAAATGTTTAATGAAAATGTATCTACTAAACCTTTTTGTTCTAAAAGATGTAGCTATATAGATTTAAATAATTGGTTAGGAGAAAAATACTCTTTGCAAGNAACAGAAGAGGATTATGAAAAAGATATTTAACTTTTNGTTTTTGTTAGCTAGACATAATCTGTTGTTCACGTTATAGATAATNNTTTATTAGCCCGGGTAGCTCAGTAGGTAGAGCAGAGGACTGAAAATCCTCGTGTCGGTGGTTCGAATCCGCCCCCGGGCACCACGNTTTCCTATATCAGACTTAAATATACCGTTGATCACACCTCTTAGGTTAATACAACTAGAATCTCAATTTATAGCTGATTTGTCAAATAATTGTGACTTTGGTGTGACCGAGATAAAAAATTTCTAAATCGGGCCTTTTCTAGCGATTCATAGCCTGATATAATGTATATGTTTGGTGGGGACACCTGGCTGACATACGAGCCCAATCAGTATGGAACAACTTCAATTAACATCGTGGAAGTTGAATCCCACCCCAAAAATCGATGCCTAATTTTTAAATTTAATTAAAAAGGAGGGCATTATGGCTCTATTTGAAAATAAAACATATATAAATGGAAAAGAAATCCTCAAATTTTTTGGAGTTACTTCAGAAACAATAAAAGATTGGATGAAGAATAAAGATTTTCCAAAACCTAT
The DNA here is from genome assembly GCA_002691185.1 of SAR116 cluster bacterium. Classification (GTDB taxonomy): domain Bacteria; phylum Pseudomonadota; class Alphaproteobacteria; order Puniceispirillales; family Marisalimonadaceae; genus Marisalimonas. The sequence continues at coordinate 18,218 of NZHB01000031.1, forward strand.
TACACCAACATCTAAAACAAGATTGTGGAGATGTTCTGAAATAGAAGATTGGCTTATGGAAATGCAAATAAGACGTGATGATGGAGATATATAATGCTATCTTTACAGTCTTATGGAAATGCAGCTTTAAAGTTGTATGAAAATGGTTATATCCCAATTCCAATTAAGCCATTAACAAAAAGACCAATTATTTCTGATTGGCCAAATATTAAGAAAGATTATAACCAAATTGAAAATCTATCTTCAAAATACCCACATGCAGGTGTGGGTGTTCTATTAAATGATTTAATTGCATTTGATATAGATATTCTAGATGAAACATTATGCCTCTTGGTAAAAAAAATAATAACTAGTGAACTTGGGGATACTATTGAAAGGATTGGCAAATTCCCAAAGAGAGCTCTTTTTTATAGAAGAGTTGGTAAGGAATTCAGGAAACAATCCTCTAAGATTTTTAACCTTACAAAGGGTAAAGCCCAATTAGAAATTTTAGCAACTGGCAACCAGTGTATTGCTTTTGGAACACATCCAGAAACAAAGCAGCCTTATCAATGGATTGAAGACAGTTTTTTAGACATCCCAATTCAAGACCTTCCTAGCGTAAATGACAAACAAGTTAAAAATATTATCACCCAAACTGAAATACTTTTGCGAAATCATTTAGAAATAAAAGACGTAGTAAGACCAATTATAAAGGCATCAACAAAAGAAAACAAAAGGGAAGTGGAGTTTAAAGATAACTTCTTAATAGGGAGTGCCATAAGACACATAGACCCTGAAGATTATGATACTTGGATAAAGATAGGTTTTGCTCTTAAAAAATATTTTAAAGATGAAGGTTTTGAAATTTTTGATAATTGGTCAAAATATAAAATAGATGGTTCTCCATGTCCTAATTATCAAAATAAAGACTTTAACAAAGAGAAATGGAATTCATTCAATCCAGAAAAAATTGACAAAAAATATATATTTAAACTTGCAACCCAAAATGGTTGGCAAGGAGGTGGTATTTTTGAAATTGAGAGTAATACACACACTTCAATAGCAAAATATCTAAAAAAGCAATTTGAATTAGAAGGTCCAATACCAGTCTACGATGAGGGGGAACTTTGGAGATATAATGGTTTGTGCTGGAAGATTATCCCCGATAGCGACTTAAGACAGTTAGTCCACGAATTAGATCAAAAGAAAACCAAATCTGGCAAATTGATTCAAGTAAGTAAACAGTTCATAGATGGTTGCCTTTATGAATTAATGTCAATGTGCTCAGAGCCAAGATTTTTTGAAGACCAACCGATGGGTGTAAACTGTAAGAATGGTTTTTTACAGATGTCTTACGATAAAAAACCAAAGTTGTTGGATCACGATCCAAATCATAAACAAAGATTTGTATTTGATGCCAAATGGAATGATGAAGACTTTGTATTTCCTGGTTATCTCAGGAAACTAATCAACGGTTGTTTTATGAGTTTAGATGAAATCATCAAAATCCAACTGATAAGACTCATTCAACAAATATTAGGGGTAAGTATAACGGGGATTGCAACAAAATTATCAACTCCAATA
>NZHB01000032.1 GCA_002691185.1 SAR116 cluster bacterium
TTATTTCTTCTGAAGGAGCATTTTTAGTAAAGTCATAAACGTCGATATAAGGATTTTTAGGTATAACCAAAATATGTATTGGGGCTTGAGGATTAATATCAGTAAACGCTAAAGAAAACTTATTTTCATCTATTTTCTGACAAGGAATTTCACCCTTTAAAATTTTAGCAAAAACGTTGTAGTTATCATACGCTTTAGACATTTTTTAAACTCCTACTATTTTTTTCTTCAAAGCCTGATTTACTTTTTCTTTTGGACAATTCTTCCCAAACTTCTTTTGGATGTATATCACTAGAAACCCATAAAACTAATAAATGATAAAATAAATCTGCAGATTCTTTAACTATTCCTATTTTATTTTTTTTTAAAAAATCTATAACAAGTTCCGTTGATTCTTCTCCAATTTTTTTTGCTAACAATTCAGGTTCATTAACTAATTTAGCTGTATAAGATAAATTAGAACTAATATTAATTTTATCACCAAGACTGTTGAATAATTCTTCGACAAATTTTTCAGTCATTTTAAATACCTCAAACTCTTACGTTTATTCCATTTTTTAACATTTCTTTTTTAACTTCAGCGATTGAACAAATACCAAAGTGGAAAATAGAAGCTGCCAAAACTGCTGACGCTCCTGATTTTAAAACAGCATCAACCATATGTTCAGGTTTACCAGCACCTCCAGAAGCTATAACTGGAACATCAACATTATCAGATATTAGTTTTGTAAGGTCCAAGTTATAACCAGATTTTGTCCCATCAGTAGTCATGGAGGTCAANAAAATTTCACCTGCTCCAAGTTTAACGCCTTCAGTTGCCCATTTTAAAACATCAATCTGTGTTTTTTTTCTTCCTCCGTGTGTAGTGACTTCGTAATCACTGGGCATTTCTGTGTTTTTTATGGCATCAATAGCTAAAACAACGCATTGATTTCCAAATTTAAANGATGCTTCATTTATTATACTTGGATTATANACAGCAGAAGAGTTTATAGAAACTTTATCAGCGCCTGAATTTAGCATTTTCCTAAAATCATCCAAGCTATTTACACCACCACCAACGGTTAAAGGAACAAGTGATGTTTCAGCTGTTTTCGATATAACATCGAACATTGCTTTCCTTTGTTCATTTGTGGCAGAAATATCTAAAAAACATATTTCATCTGCACCAACTTCACTATATAGTTTTGCCTGTTCTACTGGGTCACCAGCATCTTGCAAATTAAGAAAGTTTATACCTTTAACNGTTCTTCCATTATGGACATCAAGGCATGGAATAATCCTAGTTGAAAGCATTATCATGTCCCTCTCTTATGATTTCTAGAGCTTCCTTAAATGTAAATTTTTTATCATATAATGCCCTTCCTATAACAACCCCTTCAATACCATTAGAGAAATTTTCATANAGTTTTACAACATCATTTAAGTTAGATACACCTCCAGAGGCTATAACTGGATGAGCGTTTTTCTTTGCAAAATTTATAGTTTCATCTAAGCTAANACCAGTCATAGTACCATCTTTTGTGATATCGGTGTAAATTACAGAACTGATAAGTGATTGATCAAAATTTCTTAAAAGATCTAATGCGCTTATTTCAGATTGTTTCTCCCATCCATGGGAAGCAATCATACCATTTCTTACATCAGCTCCAATGATAATTTTTTNGAAATATTGCTGACTTAAACTATTAACAAAATTAGGATTTTCTAGAGCTAAAGTACCTAAAATTACCCTATCAACAAAATTATCTAACCAAAAATCTATATTTTCTTGTGATCTAATTCCTCCACCGATCTGGATTTTTACTTTATTTTGAAGTGTTTTTAAAATCTTTAATATAGAATTTTTGTTAACCTGATCACCCTTAACTGCACCATCCAAGTCTACAATATGAAGCCATTCTGCCCCTTGATCAACAAACCAATTAGCCTGATCTAAAGGGTCATTATTATAAATTGTTTCCTTATTCATATCTCCAAATAATAGCCGGACGCATTTTCCATTTTTAATATCTATAGCAGGATAAAGTGTAAATTTGTTTGTCATTATTATAACTCCTTATAATAATAATGGCCTGCAATATATTTTCCATTCACTAGTGCGGCTTTGGGATTGATACCAAATTTTGTGAAACCTGCTTGTTCATATAATTGTATAGCTCTTAATTGTGTTTCTCTTACTTCTAGAGTAATTACCTTAAAACCATCATGCCTGGCTTTTGCTTCTGCTTTTTGAAACACGGCCTTGGCCAGTCCAAAACCTCTCGCCCATGACGCAAAGAAAAATGTGCTGATTACACACGCATGTGATTGCGCCTCATTATTTTTTGCTGGCTTAATAAGTTGAACTGAGCCTGCAACAACATTATCCAACCTTCCTATTATCAAAATTCTTTCTGGAATAAGTAATACTCCTTTCCAGTAATCTTGAAGTGTTTTGTTTGAGGGTGGAGACACCCAACCAAATCCACCACCAGCCAATATAGCCTCCTCTGTAGCATCGCAGAGTTCTTGTAAATCAATTTTACTGAGATTATTACATAACTCAGCTTTTACGTTAAATTTTTGATTTTTAAGCATTAGTCTTGATTACTCTAAAGTTAAAGTCTTATCCAATTCGAAATAAATTTCTGACCCGCAAAACTACTTTTTTCAGGATGAAATTGGACACCATAATAATTTTTTTCACCAATAATTGCTGGTATATCATGACTATAAACCGTCTTGGCCAAAACTTCTTTTTCTAAACATTTGGTTAAATAGTAAGAATGCACAAAATAAAACTGTTCATCATTCTTAATATTTTTTAAAATTGGATTATTTTTATCTAAAAATTTTAAATTGTTCCAACCCATATGTGGTATTTTGTACTTTCTACCAAGATAATCTTTACCTGAAACGTTAATTTTTTTTAAATATCCTTTTAGCCAACCAAAGCCAGGCGTTTTTATTTTTTCTAAACTGTAATCAACCATCAGTTGCATACCTACACATATACCTAAAAATGGTTTTTGTTTGTAAAGAACTTGATTTGATAATGTTTCAATTAATCCATTTATATCTTTTAGTCCTCTCTTGCAGTCAGGAAATGATCCAACACCAGGTAATACTATAAAATCTCCGTTCCTTATAGATACTAAATCGTTAGTAATTTCAATATTAATTCTAAATTTATTATCTATAATGGATTTTCTAAAAGCATTTTCCACCGACCTTAAGTTACCCGAACCATAGTCAATTATTACTAATTTCATATTCTTATCTTTCAGTAAGAGTTCCTTTAGTAGATGGGATATTTTCTTTATTCAATAAATCAATGCTTATTGCGCCACGAATAGCTACCGCTAGAGACTTAAAACAAGACTCTATTATATGGTGTGTATTAGTACCATATAGATTTTCAATATGTAAAGTCAAACTAGCAGCTTGTGAAAAGGCTTGAAAAAACTCTTTGAATATTTCAGTTTCAATATCTTTTATTGAAACAGCAGGTAAAAATACATTCCAGATTAGCCATGGTCTTCCTGATACGTCAATGCTACACCTAGTAAGGCACTCATCCATTGGTAAATAACTAAAGCCATAACGTTTAATACCTTTTTTATTTCCAAGAGCCTTATTAACAGCGTTACCTAAGGCCCAACCAATGTCTTCAACTGTGTGATGGGAATCGATATGTAAATCACCATCACATTTTAAGCCAATGTCAATTAAGCTATGTTTAGATAATTGTTCTATCATATGATCAAAAAAAGGTAACCCTGTTTTAATGTTCCCTTTGCCCTGTCCGTCTAGGTTTATTTTGACTGAAATGTTTGTTTCGTTTGTTTTTCTCTCAACAATTGAGACCCTTTTATTTGTATTATTTGACATAGAAAACCTCTAACTAAGCTATGCTTTTATTAATATTTTTTAGCCTTATTAAAACTGCACCTTCACCACCTAGTTTTTTAGGTGCAGACATATGACTAACCGTATACTTAGAGATTTCTTTTTCAGAAAGCCAACTCGGTAATTCCTTTTTTAAAACGCCTGAGTTATCTTTACCTTTTCCAGTTATTACTAGAATATTTTTATGCTTACGGTTATAGGACATAATTATAAATTTTTTAAAGGCTATTCTTGCATCATTCAATCTATAACCATGTAAATCCATGACACTGTCTACTTTCAATAATCCTTTTTTTATCAGCTTTGGAAAGCTTTTAGTTTCTTTAAAATTTGAGTTTGAATAATATTTTTTGCCAACAATTTTTTTATTCAAATTGAAATTTAAACTATAGGAATTAATATTTGAAATATACTCTGACCATAATTTTTTATCTTCTTTAGAAATAAAAAACATAGCATTAAACACTTTTTGTTTCTATTAATATCCAATTAGGGTTTTTAGAATTAATTTTTCTTTCAAAAACCCATTCATCTTTCACTAAAATCTCATTATCTTTGTCGCCATCAATAACATTACTGTCTTTATTCATAAGTGCTCTTACCTGAAAAGTCTCAAACAAGACACTTATTTTGATAGAAGTTTTTGTAATACTTACAGAACGTATTTCATTCTTCTGGATTGAGTTTAATTCAATTATCTCAGTTTCTTTCTCATTTAGTCTTTCATTAATAGCAATTTTAAAACTTTTTAAAACAGATGGTTTTAAATATTGTGCGATATTTTCTACATTCCCATTGGCAAAACTATCTAATACCATTTTAAAAAAGGTAGTTGATCCAGAAAGAAATTCATTGACTTGAAACTGAGGGTCTGTCTTTAAAATTTTTTCAATCTCTTTTAAATCACCAATATTCTTTTTTGCCTTTAATGGAATAATGTTGGAGAAATTCTTACTTGTTTCTTTTTTATTAATATCTTGATTGTGAGTGTCAGTTTTAGTGCCTAAAATATTCTTAAGTCTTAAGATTAAGAAAACAGCTATAACCCCAAATATTAATATATCAAAATATGGAAAACTACTCTGCATTTTTGGAAACCACCATNATTAGATTGTAAATNGTGTATTATACAAAAAAATATTNAAAATGATATTCATAATTGATGNTTTTGTATATNAATGACTATATTTTGTAATTNAAGGTATCAAACATGAGTNTTAANCTTCAAAAACTATCNAGTGATACAACNATTATNAAANANTATATNAAAGACTTATCTTTTGAAAATCTTTGTGATNTTAATAATCAAGNTTTTANNGAANATGAANTTAAAANTCTCCGATAACATCAGTGCAGTTTTTCAAACTTACAATGATAATAACTTCAGTGTTTTGCTTAAATATTCATGTGATTGTTTTTTTATAAAAGACAAGAAAAGAGTTTTTATTTTAGAGATAGATTATTTTGGCTTATTTAAAAAAAATAATATGTCTAACTATTCTAATGATAATTTGGTAAAAATAGGTTGCATCCTTATATTTCCCACATTAAAATCTATTGTTGAATATATGTCAAACCATGGTGCTCCTATTAAAATTACGCTTACAGAACCTGATTTTAATTCAATTAAAGCTTAATGTTAAAAACATCCCATATCTTATTTGGTATCTTTTCAATGTTCTTTAAGTGTAATCTGTAATCATCTAAATTTTTGCTAAATTCTCTTTTAATAATCAATTCTTTATTCTTATAATATTCGTTTAAGTTAGAGCTTACGTTATAAACTTGATTTGTCTTTATACTATTATCATCTTGGAATATAAGTTTTGTTTGTTTTCCGCCTATTAATTCTAGGTATACTAATGCTAATAATTTAGCATCTTTTAAAGCACCATGAATTTCTCTATCAGTAATGTCTATGTCGTATTTTCTGCATAAAGAATCTAAGCTTATTGACTGTCCTCTGTGTTTATTTTTAGCCAACACAATAGTGTCAATTATTCTTGTCTCTTTTATTTCTGAAAGATTACATGCTTTTAATTCTGAGTTTATAAATCCGATATCAAAAGAAGCATTATGAATAATAATCTTACTTTCTGCTAAAAATTCTATAAACTCTTCTGCAATTTCTTCGAATTTTGGTTTGTCCGATAAAAACTCTGTAGTTAACCCATGTACTTTTAATGCTTCATGGCTAGAATCTCTCTCTGGATTTAAATAATAGTGAAAGAAATTACCTGTTTGAATATGATTTTCTAATTCAACAATTCCTATTTCTAATATCTTATCCCCATTTTCAAAGTCTAATCCTGTAGTTTCTGTATCTAATACTAACTCTCTCAAGTTTCTTGGCCTTCTTTTTTTAATAATATCTTAAATAAACAAGTCAAAATTATTATAAAACTTACTAGTTTTCCATAATTCGTATTCACAACAAAAATCTTTGAACTAAGTTTAAGCCTTTCTTTGTTACTTAATTGATTTTTTTTAATTAGTTCAAATTTTGCGTTCGTCATATGTTGCCTACTTAGGACTCTTGTTCTTTGGACACGATCAATTGTATTAGCTAAAAAAATAAAATGACATATTTTATGTGTATTTGTTTCAAATAGTAATGGCATATCTAGGGCAACAAAAAAGAAGTTAGTATGTTTTTTGATAAATAATTTTCTCTTCTTATTAATAATTGGATGTATCAATTTTTCTAAAAAAACTTTATCCTTAACGTTACTGAAAACTATATCACCTAAAATTTTTTTATTAATGCTTATAACATTGTTTTCTTTTTTTACAGCTTCGGGCCATTTTAATCCTATGTCATTAATAACTGTACTATTTTCTTTTAATATTCTTGCTACTTCCTTGTCAGAATCAAAAACTGGTATTTTTATTTGAGATAGCATGGATGCTATTGTTGATTTACCCATTCCTATCGAACCAGTTATCCCTATAATTTTTGGCATCTTTTTATTTCTGTTAATAACTTGTTAAAAATAAGAATAAATTTTACTTTTTTTATTTAAACTTTTAAATCTTTAAATTTATTCAATAATTAATCACAAGTTGATAATCATACTATTAGCAATATTTTACTGTTAATAAATAATATTTTNATCATAAAATCAGTTGTTTAATTAAATAATTAATAGTGTATAAATATTAATAAATACTTTATTCCCATTTCTTATTAAACTACAACTACAATTAAATATTTCTTATAAATATAAAGCTTTATTACTGTGAATAAACCTATTTTAAATTCTATCAACGATATACAAAGAGAAATCCCTTTGTGGTTTTTAAGGCAATCTGGCAGACATATACCAGAATACTTTGAAATAAGGTCAAGGGCAAAAAACTTTATAGATTTTTGTTTAAATAAAGACTTAATTGTAGAAAGTACAAAATTACCTCTTAAATATTATGACTTAGATGCTGCCATTATATTCTCAGACATTTTAATGATACCATGGGCTATGAACAGAGACGTTAAATTTGTGAAAGGGAAAGGGCCTTTATTAAATCCAATGATACCAAATATAACTNAAATTGAAAAAAATATTGATGTTTTTCAATTACTTAATCCCCTAAATGATGCTATGTATATCTTAAAAAAAGATTTACCATCTCACATAAGTTTAATAGGTTTTGCCGGTGCTCCATGGACTTTGTCCTGTTATATGATTGAAGGAATGGGGAGTAAAGATTTTATAAAAACAAGAATAGCTCTGTGGGAAGCAAAAAATTGGTTTGTGGAATTAATTGATACTTTAGTTGTCTATATTGCTCAAAAATTAGAGTTACAGGCGCGAGCTGGAGCAGACGTTTTAATGATATTTGATTCATGGTCTCATATGATACCTTATCCCTATTTCCATGAATTTGGAATAAAACCAATAGCAAAAATAATTGAATTATTAAGATCACAAAATATTAAACAACCAGTAATTGGTTTTCCATTTAAAGCTGGTACCTCTCTCATACAATATTCTTACGAAAGTAATGTGGATTGTTTAGCTTTAGACTGGACTGTCGACTTAGACTGGGCTGTTAAAAACTTAAATTCTTCTATTGCTTTTCAGGGCAATTTGGATCCTTCTTCATTAATTTCAGAAAATAATTCTTATTTAGAAGAAAACGTAAGGTTAACTCTTCAAAAAATGAAAGATAGGAAATTTATATTTAGTGTTGGACATGGTTTAACACCAGATTGTAAAATTAAAAACGTAGAAAACGTTATCGATATAGTACGAAAATATAACCGAGATTATTAATATTGTTTTATGATATAATTAAATCTTTACATATTGTTGCAGTAATCTCATGGATGGTTGGTTTATTATATTTACCAAGACTGTATGTTTATCATAATGAGACTAAGAATAACTCAGATATGGATACCACTTTTCTAAAAATGGAATATAGACTTTATAATTATATAATGAACCCAGCATTATTAGTTTCTTTTTTGCTTGGGCTTTATCTTTTATATGAGAACAAATATTTATTATATGAAAATTATTTCTTAATAAAATTCTTTATGGTTTTAATTTTAATGCTATTTCATTTATATTTGAACTCTCTTTACAAAGACTTTAAAAAAGGCTATAGAAATAAAAAAACAAAGTTTTATAGAATTATTAACGAAATACCCACAGTTTTGATGATACTTATCATTCTTCTGATCATCGTAAAACCAGATATTAATATTTAATTTCCCTCCCTTATGAGATAAAAATGCACCTAAAAGAATTAAAAGCTAAAAGTCCAGCAGATTTACTACTTTACGCAGAAAGTTTAGATATTGAAAATGCTAGCACTCTTCGTAAACAAGACATGATGTTTGCCTGTCTTAAAAAATTAGCTGAAAATGATGTTGCTATTTATGGAGAAGGAGTTCTAGAAGTCTTGTCTGATGGNTTTGGATTTTTAAGATCACCAGAATCGAATTATTTAGCNGGTCCCGATGACATATACGTATCNCCAAGTCAGGTAAGAAAGTTTAGTTTAAGAACTGGAGATACTGTTGAAGGCCAGATAAGATCTCCAAAAGATGGAGAGAGATACTTTGCTCTTTTAAAAGTTGAGAATATTAATTTTCAAACTCCCGAATTTATTAGACAAAGGATCAATTTTGATAANTTAACACCACTATACCCTCAGGAAAAAATAAATTTTGAAACTGATTATGATCCTAATAATAAAGATATTACTACCAGAGTTATGGAACTGGTCGCCCCTATGGGTAAAGGTCAAAGAGGATTGATTGTTGCGCCACCACGAACAGGTAAAACAATGATGTTGCAATCTGTTGCACAAGCAATTTCNAAAAACCATCCTGAAATTTATTTAATTGTTTTATTGATTGATGAGAGACCAGAGGAAGTAACGGATATGCAAAGATCTGTTAAAGGAGAAGTAATTAGCTCAACTTTTGATGAACCTGCATCTAGACATGTTCAAGTTACTGATATGGTTATTGAAAAAGCGAAAAGATTGGTAGAACACAAGCGTGACGTAGTAATATTATTAGATTCTATAACTAGGCTTGCTAGAGCCTACAACACGGTTATTCCCTCTAGTGGTAAGGTTTTAACAGGAGGTGTTGACGCTAANGCATTGCAAAGACCAAAAAGATTTTTTGGTGCTGCTAGGAATATAGAAGATGGTGGTTCATTAACAATAATTGCAACCGCGTTAGTAGAAACTGGATCCAGAATGGACGAAGTAATTTTTGAAGAGTTTAAGGGTACAGGAAACAGTGAAGTTATACTCGATAGAAAATTATCGGATAAGAGAACTTTCCCTGCTATTGACGTAACTAAGTCTGGGACAAGGAAGGAAGAGCTTTTGGTTGAGAAAGATACTTTATCCAGAATGTGGGTGTTAAGGAGAATTCTCATGCAAATGGGGCCGTTAGATGCCATGGATTTTCTTATAGATAAGCTAAAGAAGAGCAAGTCTAACGAAGATTTCTTTAGAGCTATGAATAAATAATGTTTCACGTGAAACAAAACATCATTTAAAAGATATACCAATTGGACACGATATTTTCTTCTGCTACCAGTTCACTAAAAAGTGCAATTAAAATCATTAGAATATCAGGTAAAAATTGTAAAAAATTACCTGACATCTTTTCGTTTAAGCCAACTGTGCCTCGCTATTTAACCTTAAGAAAAATTTTTGATTCTAATAAAAAATTAATTGATACAGCTCTTGTTGTATACATTCCTGGGCCTTCTACTGTAACNGGCGAAGATGTTTTTGAGTTTCATATACATGGAAGTACTATAATAGAAAAAAAANTATATGAGTCTTTATTAAAACATAAAGANTTTCGAGTTGCCATGAATGGAGANTTCACGAGAAGAGCGTTTCTAAATGGTAAGATTGATTTAACACAAGCAGAAGGCTTAAATGATTTAATAAATGCTGAGACGGAAGCTCAGTTTCAAGCATCTACCCGACAATATAATGGAATTTTGACAAATAAAATTGATAAATGGAGACATGAAATTATATCATTATCTTCAAAACTAGAAGCGCTTATAGATTTTTCAGATGAAGAGTTACCCACTGATCTTGAACTTGATTTTAAAGAAAAGGTTTTAAAGTTAATAGGAGAGAAAGAAGAATCTTTAAAGTTTAGCAGTTATGGATCAAGGATCAGGTCTGGTTTCGTTATTACCTTAATAGGCAAACCAAANGTAGGTAAAAGTTCCTTAATAAATTTTTTATCAAAAAAACAGGTATCTATTGTTACAAATGAAGCTGGAACAACGAGAGATATTATAGAAGTNTTACTAGATTTTAAAGGCTATCCGATAATTTTAAATGACACAGCTGGNATAAGATTATCCACATCTGAGGTTGAAAACATAGGAATAAAAAATGCGATAGATAAAGCTAATTCTTCTGATATCATTCTTGTTCTGTCTGACGAAAAAGATTTTTCTTTTGATCAGATTGATTCAAAAGCTAAAAAAATATTAGTTCATACCAAATGTGACCTTTTATCTTATAAGAAAAAAGNCGTAATAGAGGTATCTACTAAAAGAGANGAAACTATTGATAAATTAATAGATGTAATTGTTGATCATTTAGANTCAATGTCCCCNAAAAATAATNTAATATTAACAAGAGAACGACATGTGCAGGCAGTAAGAAATGCTTTAAATTCCCTAAAAAAGACCTTAAAAATCAACTTAAACTTTAACCCTGAATTAGCATCAGAAGAATTAAGAGTGGCAGCTAAAGAAATTGGATCAATTACTAATATTATTGACGTTGAGGACGTTTTAGATAATATTTTTAGTAATTTCTGTATCGGTAAATAAGTGTTTTAAAAAAAATGTATAATTTTGATGTTATTGTAATCGGTGGTGGGCATGCTGGAATAGAAGCCGCAGCAGCGGCCTCTAGAATGGGAGCGAAAACCGCACTTATTACAATGAAAATTGAAACAATCGGTGAAATGTCATGCAACCCTGCTATTGGAGGCTTGGGAAAAGGACATTTGGTAAGGGAAATTGATGCCTTAGATGGGCTGATGGCTAAGGCAATTGATATGTCTGGGATTCAGTTTAGAGTTCTAAATAAGTCCAGGGGGCCTGCCGTGCAGGGGCCGAGATCACAGGCTGACAGAGTATTATATAAAAACGCAATTAAGAACCTATTAAAATTAGAGAAAAATTTATCAATAGTAGAATCTACAATTAAAGATTTGAAAATCATAGATAATAAGATTGAAGGTGTAATTTTAGAAAATGAAAATGTTTATTTATCAAAATCAGTCGTCTTAACCACAGGAACTTTTTTAGGTGGAATTATTCACATTGGTAATGAAAGGATACCTGCAGGCAGGATAGGTGATAGCTCTTCAATAATTTTATCTCAAAAAATAAGAGGGTTAAAATTACCAATAGGAAGACTGAAAACTGGAACACCAGCAAGATTAGATAAAAACAGTATTAACTGGGAAAAAGTTGAAATGCAGTCAGCGGATAAAATTCCAACGCCTTTTTCTTATATGAATGATAAAATAGACATTCCACAAATTGATTGTGGAATAACTAGAACCAACTTGAGCACACATAATATAATAGCTAAAAATATAAATTTGTCCCCAGTATATTCTGGCTCAATAGAAGGCTCTGGGCCAAGATATTGTCCAAGCATAGAAGACAAAGTCAACAGGTTTAAGGAAAGAGAATCTCATCAGATTTTCCTNGAGCCTGAAGGCTTNGATAGTAATTTAGTTTACCCTAACGGTATNTCTACTAGTTTACCAAAACANATTCAGGATGCTTTTATAAAAACAATTTGTGGTCTGGAAAATNTTNTAATTAAACAATACGGNTATGCCATAGAGTATGACTATATGGACCCAAGAGCACTAAAAGAAACTCTAGANGTAAAATCTATTAACGGNCTCTTTTTTGCTGGNCANATTAATGGGACAACTGGCTATGAGGAAGCTGCTGCACAAGGNCTAATTGCTGGGATAAACGCTGCTATAAATTTAACAGGTACTAAAAATTGGTTTGTTTTAGATAGATCTGAGGCATATATAGGCGTTATGATAGANGANNTAATTTCNAGNGGNGCTCCAGAGCCNTANAGAATGTTTACTTCCCGAGCNGAATATAGACTGTTGTTAAGATCAGACAATGCTGATCAGAGATTGACCGATAAAGGCCTTAAAATTGGTGTTGTTTCAAGAGAAAGAAAATTATTTTGGGAGAGAAAAAATAAAAGTCTAAAAGAAGCTAATAATATTTTAGAAAGTTTAGATGCAAAACCAAGCGAATTAAAAAAATATAATCTTCCAATCACAAGAACAGGAAATAAGAGGACACCAAAAGATATTTTGGCTTCAGGAGATTACAAAATAAACGATTTATTTAAAATTTGGCCATTATTAAAACAGATACCTAAAAATTTACATAATCAATTAGAAACGGATTGTAGGTATGATATTTACTTAAAAAGACAGAAAGAAGATATTAGAGCGTATAAGAAAGAAAATAAAACAAAGATACCCACTAATTTTGATTACAAAAAAGTTAAGGGGCTTTCAAATGAGAGCATAGACCTTTTAACCAAAATTAAACCATCAACAATTGCACACGCATCAAGGATGCCTGGGTTTACTCCGACAGCTGCCTTATTATTGTTGAGGCATTTAAAGAGAGACAACAAACAAAAATCATTAAATGAAAATTAACTCGTATGAAGACTTCTGTCTTTACCAGAATGTTTCACGTGAAACATATGAGAAGTTTAAGGTTTTTGAGAAAAACCTTGTTAAATGGCAGTCTTCTATAAATTTAGTGAGCAAATCCACTATTAATGATATTTGGGTTCGTCATTTATTGGATTCGTCTCAGCTTTATCCTTTTATTCGACAAATTAAAGGTAATATAATTGATTTTGGCTCAGGCGCTGGGTTTCCTGGTTTGGTGCTTGCTATAATGGGACACAAGAAAGTTAATTTAGTTGAATCTGACCAAAAGAAATGCACTTTTTTGCGTGAAATAGCGATGCTTTGCGATATTGATGTCACTATATACAATGAAAGAATAGAAAATATGGAGTTTATAGATGTCGATTTGATAGTGTCTAGAGCATTGGCGCCTTTAAGTAAATTGGTTGATTATGTGGAGTTGTTTGTTAGGAAATCGCCAACAAAGAAAATAAAATTACCTAAGATGTTGTTTTTAAAGGGAAAATCTTACAAAGATGAAATATCAGATTTACATAAATATAAAAAATTATATTTTCAAGAATATCCTTCTCTAACTGATAATTATGGTAAAATTTTATACTTTAATGGCCAAAATATGTTAAAAAATTTGAATGAAACAAAACTCTAGGAAAATTATTGCCGTTGCTAATCAGAAAGGTGGTGTAGGAAAAACCACCACAGTAATAAATTTAGCTACAGCAATGGCAGCATGCGATAAACGAACCCTAATAATTGACTCTGACCCCCAAGGAAATGCTAGCACAGGTCTTGGCGTTAAGTATGAAGATAGGGATAAAGATTTGTATTCTGTTATATGCTCTTCAGTAGATATAAAATCATCTATTAAGAAAACAATGATCCCTAAACTTGATTTAATACCAACATCACCTAATTTGTCTGTTTTAGAACAGGAGTTAGTTAATATAAAAGATAGAGAGTTTCAACTAAGAAACCGAATTAATGAAATTGATGATAAGTATGACTATATATTTATCGATTGCCCTCCGTCTTTAGGTCTGCTTACTCTAAATGCTCTATGTGCAGCTAATAATTTGATAGTGCCATTGCAAACTGAATATTATGCTCTAGAGGGCTTAACGCAACTTATGAGAACGCTAGACTTGGTAAAGGAGAATTTTAATAAGGATATTACGCTACAGGGTATTCTTTTAACTATGTTTGACAAGAGAAATAAAATTTGTGAAATGGTTTCTGATGATGTTAAAAATCATTTTGGNAAAAAAGTCTTTAATACTATTATTCCTAGAAATGTAAGAGTTTCTGAAGCTCCAAGNTACGGTCAGCCTGTTTTAATGTATGATATATCATGCCCAGGTTCACAAGCTTATGCATCGTTGGCTGGAGAAATAATCAATCAGGAGAAATTTATCTAATGAATAAGCCTAAAAGAAGTAAAACAACNGGTTTAGGAAGTGGTCTTTCCAGTTTGTTAGGCAATCAATCTGAAAAATCTTCATTGCCTCCAAGCATTAATAATTTTGAAAAATATAATTTGATACCNATAGAATTTATAGAGCCAGGACCATGGCAGCCGAGAAAAGATTTCGATAAAATTGAACTTGAGGCTTTGGCGAAATCAATTAAAAACCAGGGTGTTATCCAACCAATTATAGTCAAGGAAAAAAAAGAAATAAAAAACCAGTATTATATAATAGCAGGTGAAAGAAGGTGGAGGGCCTCACAAATTGCCAAAATCCATGAAATACCTGCAATTATAAGAAATGATTTAAAAGAAGATAAAGTAGCAGAAATTTCTTTAATTGAAAANATTCAAAGATCTGAGTTAAATTCTCTTGAGGAAGCAGAAGGTTACCAACTTTTAACTAAAAAATATAATTATACACAGGAAGANATTTCNAAAGCTGTGGGAAAGTCTAGATCTTACATAGCAAATATTTCAAGATTGTTATCATTATCTGAATCAGCAAAAAAATATTTACTTCAAAAGAAATTATCAGTTGGGCAATTAAGACCCCTAATAGGNAAAGAAAANTATGATAGCTTATTAGAAATGATTTANAAAAAGAATTTAAATGCAAGACAGGTAGAGAAGTTAATCAAAGTAAGAGAGACAAAAAAATTNAAATCTATTACTAAGGGTCTCGATATTATAGAACTAGAAAAAGAACTNNTGAACNTAACAGGTTTAAAAATAGACATAAATTTNAATGAAACAAAACAATCTGGAAATTTAAATATAAANTGTAAAAACTTAACAGAGTTTAACTATATAATTTCTAAAATCAGAACTTAGTNATTTTTTAATAGCTAATAATGATGTTGATAAAATAAANTGAGATATAAGAGTTTTCTCTGGATATGTAGAGNTTTTACAATTTATCTCTAATTTAATTAANTTTTTTTGAGTGGCNGCTACTTTTTTTAGGGACCANANCTTANATTGAGCTGTAACTGTTGGTATNTTTTTAAAAAANATTGNTGGTTTAATTTTATTNANTGCATCTCTNAAGCTTAGTCCTTTTTTATTNAATAAAATTNANTTTTCAATTAATTTTAATTGATTTCCAAANTGTCTGACNATNCCTATATTTGATACNGAATTGTCATAAATATTATTAAAATATAAAAGTGCTTCTTTTGGCTTACCTGACAAACATAAATCTATTATTTTNTTATTATTTATNTCCTCATTATTTGTCAAAAAAGAGAGTAATAAAGACTCTGAAACATCTTTATTTTCAATTATAAAATTTTCCAATTTTTCCAACTCACTTTCGTTNACAAGTGAGTTTGTGCTAAATTTTTTATATAAGTTTGACATAAAATCATTTGAAAAAACNAGGTTATATTTATTAAATAAATTACGTGTTTTANTTTTTATTTTATCTGGTTCTTCGTCATAACAGGGGACTAGAATACAATTATTTAATTTTTGTAGAAATTTAATTAAATTACTTTTAGACGATAAATTACCAGCTTTGATAATAAGAACAAAATCNTTATNTTTCTGAGTAATGTTNTCANTNATTAATTTTTCTATTNTNTGTGAAATAGTGCTATNCAATAGATTTAGTATTATAAACTTCTTTTCTCCAAACATGCTAATTGTTTTAAGATTATCAACCAGAACTGTTGGGTTTTCCTTGAGTTCATCACCATCAATTGTAGAAACTAAAAAGGGATTATTTTCGTCAATTTTTAGAAATTTAATTGTATCACGGAAAAGTAAATTAACTAATCCNTTGTTAGTACCATAAAGAAAAATTACGTTATNATTATCATAATTTTTATNTAAGAATTGTAAATATTGATTGGCATTGACTTTCAATGCAATCTACCAAGAGTAATTTGTAAAATTGTGTNCATTTTTTTTGCCGATAATAGATTTAACCTNTCTTTAATCTGGACTTTTGCTACCTCATTACTGTAAAGGGAGTTTGAGGCGGAGTTTAAAGCTGGAAAAGAGATAAATGAACCTGACTTAATTAAATTTCCATTACTATTTTCAATTATGGTGTAATTAATTACAGCTTTACTAGAATTTAAAACTTGAAGACCTCTTACAGACAAGGTTTCAGTATTATTAAATGAGATAGCAGCTATTAATTTATATTTAATTTGAGAGATTTCATTACTATTAATTAATCTTCTCAAATTTTCTTTTAGAAGGACATTATCTCTGTCAGATGGTGTTTCTATTAATATTGATAAATTATTTAGTTTATTTTTGTGCTGTAAATTGTTTACTGAACAGGCACTAAATATAGTTATAAAGATTATTAAAACAATTTTGTATTTGAAGAACATAAACGACTCAATTAAGTTACAAAATTTACTATACGATTAGGTATAATTATGGACTTTTTTGGTTTGCCACTTAAAAACTTTAAAACATTTTTTTCACTAAGCGCAAGTTTTTCTAAATCCTCTTTGTTTACGTCAGATGGAACTTCAATAACTGCTCTCATCTTACCATTAACTTGAATAGGAATTTTAACATTATTTTTTTCTAGAAAAACTTCATTTACGACAGGCCAATCTGCATAGCAAATCATACCCTCGTTATTCAGAGTTTCCCAAAGTTCCTCAGCTATATGAGGAACCATAGGGTTAATCATAATTAGGAGCTTATTTGTAACAAACAACAAAATAGAATTATCATCATCTGTTAAGGCTTTATAAGATGAAAGTTTGTTAAACAATGTACGAATTGACGCGACAGCAATATTGAAAGTAAAGTTTTCTATTGATTTTGTTGTTTCCTGTAT
>NZHB01000033.1 GCA_002691185.1 SAR116 cluster bacterium
CCTCCTTGAAATCTAACAACTAAGTCTGCCTTTTCTGATAACCAATCAACAATCTTACCTTTACCTTCATCACCCCATTGGGTACCGACTATGACTACATTACTCATCAAAAATCCTTAATTAAAATTCTAANTNTCTATCTCGACAATACGATTATTTTTCCAAACATATTTACACTTCATTTCAGAAGCTTCCTTTTCNATATTTGGATTTAGTTCTGATCCAAAAACTACCCTATAACCTTTTTGAATAATTAAATCTGCATCTTTCATATTAAAATTTGGAACATATACTAATTTTTGATGACCTTGAGTTATAGGTTTTAAATTTAATTTTTCTGTATAAATAGTAAATCCAGTAGCAGTTTCTTTATTAGAGGTTTTATACCTACCTCCTTTAGCAATCTCACCTTTAAAATCTTCTGAAAAAATTGTAAACGTTAAACCGGTATGATACTTAAAACCTCTATTTTCAAGTAAATCTATTGATAGTTTTGAAATATCATTATTTCTATAGACCAACTCCAAAACCTCTAAGAAATAATTTCTAATATTTGAAAGATATTCATCTAATTTAATTTTTTTTAAAGATTTAATTANATTTGAATGATCTCCTGTGCATTCCATTAATTCAATAATTATATCTAAATNCTTAGATTTTAAATTTTTTATATATTGTATATCTTTTATATCAATCGCCTGATTAATATCTTCTTTTAAAGATTGCGAAACATTTCTTAANAAATATTTTCTTATTAAAGGGAAATTCATATCTACTGTAATGGAANCTACCCCTATTGAAGTTAGAGCTCNCAAACAGACTAAAATTATTTCNGCATCCACAAACTTTGACTCGGAACCTATAAGTTCAGCNCCAACCTGTGTTTTCTGCCGTTCCATATTAAAATTATCACCTTTAACNCTAAGAACATCACCAGAATAAGATANTCTAAGTGGTCTAGGCAAATGAGACAACCTTGTCGATGCTATGCGAGAGATTTGAGCTGTAACATCAGATCTTAAAGCCATCATTTTTTGGGATAATGGATCCATAATTCTAAAAGTTGAATCTTTTAAAACTTTTCCTAAACCATTTGAAATAAGAGTGTCTTCATATTCAACGAGGGGAGGCTTAACCCTTGAATATCCAAATTTAGAAAATACATCTATTAAATTTTCTATTGTTTTAGATTGTAATTCTGCGTTTGGATATAATACATCACTCAAACCAGCGGGTAACAAACCATTATCATTTGATGAATCAATCATCTTGAAGCCTAAAATATAAAATTATATTTTGTATAATAAATTTTANAATCTATCTACTAAATTCAACAGATAAGGTTGGACTAATTTTGTTCAAAATTTATAGNATTAACTCTAGCAACTTGAGGTAGTGCTCTAATTTTTTGAATTATTTTTTCATCTATACCATCATCTATTTCTACTAGTGCTATTGCTTCACCGCCANTATTACGACGACCTAAATGAAATGAGGCTATATTAATATTTTGTCCACCTAGTACATTTCCTAAATCACCAATAAAGCCAGGTTTATCATAGTTTCTTAAATATAATGCAGATTTAGGAAAATCAGATTCAATCGGAATTCCTTGAATATTAATAATTCTTGGTTTGTTACCCGCTATTAAAGTACCTGAAATAGTCCTCTCACCGCTTTCATGTTTAATTGTGATCTTTAAAAGCGTTTCATAATCACAACGTCTCTCATGTTTAATGGTAGATAAATTAATACCTCTACTGGTAGCTATCGATGAAGAATTAATATTATTTACAGATACAGATGTTGGTTCTAAAATTCCGACTAAGGAACTTGCCATCAAAGGCATATCTTTAATATTTGAGGCTTTTCCTTCAAGCTCTAGTTTAATACTTAATATACCTTCTTGTGTAACTTGTCCAAGAAATGAACCAATAAGATATGCAAGTTTTACATAAGGTTTTAATATTGGAGCTTCCTTTGAAGTTACGTTCGGATAGTTGAGTGCGTTAACAACTGCTCCAGTATTCAAATAATCTGACATTTGTTCAGCTATTTGTATGGCAACATTTTCTTGAGCCTCTATTGTTGCAGCACCTAAATGAGGGGTGGCTATAAAATTTGGGGCATCAAATAATATATTTTCTTTAGCTGGCTCTTCTACAAAAACGTCAAAGGCAGCTCCGGCTAAATGACCTGTTTCTAAAGCTGCTCTACACGCAACTTCATCTACTAATCCACCTCTCGCACAGTTAATAATTCTAGCCCCTTTTTTCATTTTATTTAATGCATCAGAAGAAATTATATTTTTTGTATCATCTGTTAATGGTGTATGAAGAGAAATGATATCAGCATTTTTGAGTAATGTATCTAAATCAACTTTTTCCACACTCAATTCAGAAGCTTTTTCTTTTGTAAGAAAAGGATCAAAGGCCATCACTTTCATTTTAAGCCCTAATGCTCTATTAGCAACTATTGATCCAATATTTCCACAACCAATTAAGCCCAAATATTTACCGCTTATCTCCGTCCCATTAAATTTAGATTTTTCCCATTTCCCCTGTCTAGTGGAGTGATCTGCTTGAGGTATCATTCTTACTAATGACATCATAAGAGCAATAGCATGTTCAGCTGTCGTTACGGCATTTCCAAATGGTGTATTCATTACTATGATACCATTTTTTGTGGCAGCTAATTTATCTATATTGTCTGTACCTATGCCTGCACGACCAACAACTTTAAGTTTTTTACCTTTTTCTAAAATATCACTAGTAACTTTAGTTGCTGATCTTATAGCAAGCCCATCATACTCATGAATTATTTTTAAAATNTCATCTTTACTAATACCTGGTTGATAAGAAGCTTCAATTTTATTTTTTTTGAAAATATCTACTGCGGACTCACTTAACTTATCACTAATCAAAACTTTAGCCATATTTACCTTCTTTTTTTAATTGATTTTTAATTCTATAATTGAAGTTTCATAAGCCCAATCTAACCATGGAAGCAATCTTTTAATATCTTCACTTTGCACAGTCGGACCACCCCACATTCTTAATCCTGGTGGAGCTGATCTATAACTACCTATATCGTAAGCAACGTTCTCAATTTCTAACAACCTTGTAATATTTTTTTCTAATTTATTCTTTGTTTCTAAAGGTAAGTTTATAATTTTAGGATCAATAAGCTTCAAACAAATTGAAGTATTTGATAGATTATTTTCATCTTCACATAAGAAAGCAGCCCAATAAGAATTAGAAACCCATTCTTTTATAATTTCTAAATTTTCATTTGATCTTTTAATTAGTTCAGGTAAACCTCCAATATCTTTGCCCCAAACAAGTGCGTCCAAATAATCTTCAACACAAAGTAAAGAAGGGGTATTAATTGTAGAACCTGAAAAAATTTCAGTATTAACTTTATCATTTTTTTTAAGTTGAAACAGTTTAGGTAATGGCCAGGATGGATTATAAGCATTTAATCTTTCAACTGCTTTAGGGGATAGTACTAACATTCCATGACCTGCTTCTCCACCTAAACACTTTTGCCATGAAAAAGTACCAACATCAATTTTTTCCCAATCAATGTCCATTGCAAAAGCGGCAGATGTAGCATCACAAATTGTTATCCCCCTTCGTTTTGGGTCTATCCAACTAAGATCTGACATACAAACACCAGCTGTTGTACCATTCCAATTAAATATTATATCTCCTTGGAATTTTGGTGAGGGCAATTCGGGTAATTTTCCATAATCAGCTTTTTTGATTTCAATNTTCGTTAATTTAAGTTGTGATTTCACATCATTAGACCAGTCTTGACCAAAACTATCCCAGACCAATATAGTTACATCCATTGGCCCTAGCAAATTCCACATTGCCAACTCTATGGCACCTGTGTCAGATCCTGGAACAATTCCAACTAAATAATCATCAGGTATTTCTAATAAATTTTTGGTTAGTTCAATAGCTTTATTTAATTTATTTTTAGCAACTGGATGACGGTGAGATCTACCAAGACAACTATTTTTTAAAACTTCAAGTGACCAATCAGGTCTCTTTGCGCATGGGCCTGAGGAGAACTCAGGACGAATTGGCTTGACTATTGGTCTGGTCATATTAACCTCTTTAAATGTTATTGCTTGTTGGGAAGCAACCGCCCACACGTTTAATAACAAATTTTTTATTCTTGTCAACTCTGAAAATTTTGTGAGAAAACAAATGATCAAATTATATGATTTATCTGGCAAAAATGATTTACGGTTTAGTCCACCTTGTTGGACTGTTAAACTTTGCCTGCTTCATAAAAAAATAAACTTTGAAACAGTACCAGTCAGATTTTCGGAAAAGGATAAAATTGCCTTTTCTGGTCAAACATTAGTTCCGATCTTAGAACATGAAGGTGGATTTGTTTATGACTCCTGGGAAATAATTAAATGGTTAGACGAAAATTATCTTGAAAATAAACTTTTTATAAACGGGACATCAAAAAATTTCTCTTATTTCTTATATAATTGGACATCCAGACAACTTTTACCAGTTTTGTTTAAAATAATAGCCCATGAAATTCCAAATGTTTTAGAAGGTGAAGATATAAATTATTATATTAGAACAAGAGAAGATAGAATAAAGGGTCCAATTACTAAATTTAAACAAAATATTTCTGAATTTACTAATGAATTTAATAAACTAATTAATCCTATTAGAAAAATAATAGATGCAAATGGCTTTGTTGCAGGTAAAGAGCCAGGCGTAGAAGATTACCTATTTTTTGGCAATTTTAAATGGGTATCCTGTTGTAGCTCTTCTATTTTATTAGAAACAAAAGATCCAATTTATCAATGGTTTAAAGACTTATCTGAATTAGCTGATAAAGTTAAATGATTTTATGGCAATGATTAATAGGACCATTGCCTTTACCAAATTTAGGTGCAGTTTTTATAGCCTTGTTTACATACGAATGTGCAGATTGAAAGGCAACCTCAATTGGTTGAGATTTTGCCAAAAAAGCTGATAGAGCTGAAGCCATTGTACAACCTGTACCATGTGTATCATTAGTAACAATTTTATTTGTTTCTATAGTATGAATATTTTCATTATCCATTAATAAATCTATCAAAATACTTGTTTGGAGGTGACCTCCCTTTAAAATAACTTGGCTTGCTCCCAAATCAATTATGGCTCTAGCGGCCTCTTTCATATCCGCTATATCTCTAATTTTAAGCCCTGTTAAAATTTCCGCCTCAGGTATATTAGGTGTCAAAATAGGTCTTGAATTTTTTATTAAATCTTTAAGTGCGCTTATAGCATTATCTTTTAATAACTTATGTCCTCCTTTTGCTACCATAACTGGATCAAGAATAATTTTTATTTCTTTGTTAATTATATTATTTTCTTGAATAAGAGTTTCACAAATTGCATTTATTAAATCAGCACTATGTAACATACCAATTTTTATTGCATGAACATTAATATCAGATAAACAACAATTGATCTGCTTAACCACAAAATCAACTGGTATTTCAAATATACTAATGACACCCTTAGTATTTTGTTCTGTAAGAGCCGTTATGGATGTCATTGCATACACACCAAGGCTAGTAAGAGTTTTTATNTCAGCTTGAATACCAGCTCCACCACTTGGATCAGATCCAGCTATTACCAAAACAGATTTNGTTAAATCACCCATTATTTTTTGNATCACTCTCTTTTATTAAAAATTTAGNAATGTCAGAGGATATTTCTTTAACTTGCTTTAAATCTNAAGACTCAACCATNACCCGNACNAGTTCTTCAGTGCCAGATGGTCTTATTAAAATACGTGCATCATTACCTAAGAGATTTTGTTTAGAATTTACAAAATCTCGTACGCTATTTTTTTGAAGAATTTTTTTATCTATATTTTTAATATTTGTTAATAACTGAGGCACTAGTTTAAAAGGTCTAAGTAATTTGGATGCTTTTAAGCTTGACTTTTTAAGTAGATATAAAATTTTTATGCAAGTTAATAACCCATCACCGGTTTTCGCATAATCTGTTAATAAGATATGTCCTGAGGGTTCTCCACCAAGTTTACTATTCGTTTCAATCATTTTTGATAATATATAGCGATCTCCAACATTAGTTCTAAGAAAATCAATATTTTTCTCTTTTAAGTAATTTTCTAATCCAAGATTTGACATTAACGTACCAACAACTGGAGTATTACAAAATTCATTATTTTTTTTCATATCATTGGCTA
Source organism: SAR116 cluster bacterium (assembly GCA_002691185.1). Lineage (GTDB taxonomy): Bacteria > Pseudomonadota > Alphaproteobacteria > Puniceispirillales > Marisalimonadaceae > Marisalimonas. The sequence goes on from NZHB01000033.1 coordinate 6,238, forward strand.
GAAAACCTAAAATCAAGTCTCCATCTATAATATTTCCATTTTCATCGGAAAAAACTACTCTATCTGCATCGCCATCGAATGCTATTCCTAAATCGGCACCTGACAATCTAGTTTGTTCGGCCATTTTTTGAGGGAACATTGCACCACATTCAAAATTGATATTTTTTCCATTTGGTTGAGCACCAATAATACGTGCTTCTGCTCCTAGTTCAAATAAAACTTCCGGAGCTACTTTGTATGATGCCCCATTAGCACAATCTACTACCACTCTTAATCCACTTAAGTCTGCTTTCTTTGGGAGTATTTGTTTAACAAACTCTGCATATCTTCCTATAGCATCTTCCATTCTCCTAGCTCTGCCTAAGTTTTCTGATTTTGCAAGAGATGGATTTTTTTCCATTTTAGACTGAATCTCATTTTCTACATCATCATTTAATTTAAATCCATCTGACCCAAAAAGCTTTAAGCCATTATCCTCGTATGGATTGTGAGATGCTGAAATCATTACACCTAAATCACATCTAAGAGCTCTAGTTAAATGTGCTATAGCAGGTGTTGGCATAGGACCAGTTGTTATTGCATCTAAACCAACAGAAGTAAAACCAGAAACCAACGCAGGTTCAAGCATGTATCCAGATAAACGTGTATCTTTACCAATTAAAACACGAGGTTTTTTTGTGCCCGCTCTGCCAAAGAAATAATCCCCAGCCGCCATAGCTAATTTAACAGCCATTAGAGCTGTTATTTTACCTTTATTTACTGTTCCTCTTATACCGTCAGTACCAAACAACCTTTCTTCATTTTTAAAATCACTACTCATATTTAAATTACCTTTTAGCCCAAAGAAAAATGACATGTTAATGCTTGTTTTGTCTCAAAAACGTCATGTGTTCTAATTATTTGAATACCATTATTAAAAGCATGCATAGCAAATACCAATGATCCACTCAATCTTTTACTAGGGTTAATGGATCTTGTTTTTACCCTACGAAATATAAAATCATCAATAGTCAGTTGAGCTATTAATGCTTTTCTACTAACTCCAAGCAGTATAGGTACACCCAAACCATGAAAGATACTTATGTTTTTGAGAATATCTAAGTTATGATATTTATTTTTTCCGAAACCAATACCAGGGTCAACAACTATATTTGATGTATCTATACCCATTTTTAACAATTCATTAATTTTTTTTGAAAAAAAATTATAGATATCTATAGGAGCAAAAGAATATTGAGGATTCTTTTGCATATTTTCAGGATTATTTTGCATATGCATTATAATAACTGGTAATTTTTTTGAAATTATAAAATTTGCTTTTTTAATACTATCTAAACTGGAAATATCATTGATTATATTAACACCACATTCGTATCCCAACTTCATTGTACCTAAGTTTCTAGTATCCAAAGAGACTATTGCATTAATATTTTGTTGTTGAAGTTTTTGTAATGTCAACAAGACTCTTTCTTGTTCTTCATTTTCAGAGACCTTTTGAGAACCTGGTCTAGAGGATTCACCTCCAATATCTAGAATAGTTGCACCATTTTTTAACATCTCCTTACATTTTCTAAGAGCGTTTTCAGAATTAGATTTTCTACTATTTTTGTAAAAACTATCTGGTGTTAAATTTAAAACACCCATTATATTAGGAGAAGACATATCTACTTTTGAAAATGCTGGTCTTTTTCTAATAATA
>NZHB01000034.1 GCA_002691185.1 SAR116 cluster bacterium
GAAAATTCATCTCGGCTTAACCTTAATAATAGATTTTCTAGGCCATTAAGTGATATTTTCTTCTTTCTAAAAATATCTAAAGCATATTTATCGGCTTGTTGTTCTTGAATACGTGAAAATTGAAATGCTGATTTTAAAGCAATGTCTTGTGTCCCAACGATTAGCCCGAGAGCAGCATCAGAATTTAACTTTCCTCCTGCAGATAGAGCTAAGCCAGCTATTGTCGCAAACTTTGAATAATTAGATAGATTAGATCTATTGATAGATCTTGAGTTGCTGTGATTTAGTTCTAAATGTCCAATCTCATGAGCCAAAACACCTTGAATTTCGTTGATTGATTTGGACTTATTAATTAAACCTGTATTAATAAAAATTTTATTAGAGCCTGTTACAAATGCGTTGTATGAATTATTTGATATCAATATCGGTTGATAGGGTTGTTTATTTCTCGAATACCCATCACTAACGGTTAATATTATTTTATATAAAAAATACTCAATTTCCGCATCTCTGATAATTATATTTTTTTCATCAGAGTAAGCGTTTAACGAAAAGAAAACTAAAATTAAATATATTATAAATTTTATTTTGACCACCATCCTTTTTTCTTTGGTTTCTCTTTTGAAGCATTTTGTTCNATNTTAACAACTTCGATAGGTGCTGATGATTTTGTTTCCCTTATTTCAACATTAATATCTTTGTNTTCANCACTTTGTTTAGGCTCTGAATTTTGAATTTCTTTTTCAATCNNATNAGCTTTTTTTGTCTTTTTNACTCTCTTCGTCGTTTTCTTTTCTTTTTTNAATNTAGTTNGCTTATCATTTTCAGCATCANCTATTTCAATNGACGTTTTGATANTTTTGTCNTCNTNATTTTCCNTTTTNATTACTTCTTGTTGGTTTGGTNAGGCTGTCTCNGAATTTTGATTTAGATTACTTTCTNTATCTACNTTTCTTCTTCTTCTTGNCGGTTTTCTATTTCTTCTTCTTTTATTTTGTTTTTCATCATTNTCAAAATTATTATTCTGCTCTTTTGTTTCAGTTTCACGTTGTTCTTTAGGTATAGATTTTCTGACTACCTCTAGTTTTTTTTGAGGAGGAATTATGGTGTTATCATTATTAAAGTCTATTAAAATTTTATATCCATTTTCTATTTCATTTAATTGAGATCTTTTTTTATTTAAAATGTGTAAGATGACATCAGAATGAGCAAAAACCTTGACACCCTCAATACCATCGGGCGCTCCTTCTTCTTCAATAGCTCTAAGTATTTGAACAGCGCTTACTTCTATAGANTGAATTCTTCCAGATCCAGCACAATGAGGNCATAATTCTGAAGAGTTTTCTACAATTGAAGGTCTGAGACGTTGGCGAGATAGTTCAAGTAAACCAAAGTTACTGATTTCTCCAATTTGGATTCTTGCCCTATCTTTTTTCATTGATTCTTTCAATTTTTTCTCAACACTGATACGGTTTTTATTTTCCTCCATATCAATAAAATCAATGACAATAAGACCTGAAAGATCTCTTAGTCTAGCTTGTCTTGCAAACTCTTCGGCGGCTTCTAAATTATTCTTTAAGGCAGTATCTTCTATATTTCTTTCTCTTGTAGATCTTCCTGAATTAACATCTACTGCAACTAAAGCTTCTGTTTGGTCTATAATTATGTACCCACCAGATTTTAGTGTTACTTTAGGATTAAAAATATCTTGTAGTTGTGCGTCCAGATTATATCTCTGAAAAAGGTGAAGTTTATCATCTANGTATTGTTGAACTTTTTTAGCATGGCTTGGCATTANTGCTTTCATGTAATTTTTGCATGCTTTGTAAGCATCACTTCCTTCAACTAAAACTTCGTCAATATCACTATGATATAAATCTCTAATAGCTCTTTTTACTAAAGAACCTTCTTCATGAATAAGAAAAGGAGCATTTGACTCTAACGTAAGTTTTTTTACATTTTCCCAAATCTTCATCGAGTTAGAATAATCTCGTTTGATCTCAGTTTTAGTTCTTTTAGAACCAGCAGTTCTTATAATTACTGCCATCCCCTTAGATACATCCAGTTCATCAACAACTTTTTTTAATCTTTTTCTATCAGTAATATTAGAAATTTTTCTACTTACACCTCCCCCCCTAGGAGTGTTAGGCATTAAGACACAGTATCTACCCGCAATTGAAATATAAGTAGAAAGTGCAGCACCTTTTGAACCGCGTTCNTCTTTAACAACTTGAACTAATAAAATTTGGCGTCTTGCTATTACTTCTTGAATTTTATAATTTTTATATAAATTTCTTTTAATTTTTTTAAATTCTTCTTCATTAAACTCATCTATATTATCTTCGCCACTATCATCAATTAAATTTAAATCTTCGTCTGTTTTAGCTGATGCTTCTGCCAAAAGTTTGTTTTTATCTTCGACAGGTATTCTATAATAATCAGGATGTATTTCACTAAAAGCCAAAAATCCTTGTCGGTTACCTCCGTATTCAATAAAAGCTGCTTGAAGACTAGGCTCAACTCTAGTTACTCTAGCTAAATAAATATTTCCTTTTAGTTGTCTTCGGGAGTGAACCTCATATTCAAAATCATCAATAAGGTCATTAGTGGTTGATATAACTCTTGTTTCTTCTGATTGTCGTGCATCTATTAATAATTTTTTACTCATTCTTCATCTCCAAATATTTATGATTTCAAACAAATTTGAAAACATATTTTTATGAATGAGTAATTTACGACTAACGAAATTATGACCTGTCGAAAGGCCTAATTATTAAATAGAATAATTTTATCTTCACGCTCAAAATGTAAATGTTCGACTAAAATAAAAACTATTATAACTTCCCTAAAATTAAAACTATCAGGTTTAAATCTTAACTCATTCCAAAATTCTTTAGCATTTAACATGCAATAATAATTTGTTTGATAGAACTCTTTTTTATTATTCAATTTAAATCAAACAAAATAAATTCCTAAGACGTATATATAGTGTTAATCAAACCAAGACAAACTTTATTTTTTATTGTATCAAATAAAACGACTTCATAGATAAAGTAGAAATTTTGATTAAGTACAAGAATAATTCTTTTTTTTATTTAACTTATTTAACAGGTACTTTATTAGTACTTTTATTTTTCTTTCCCGCAANCTCAAAAGAATTAAATAATAAAACAGATAACACAGGCTATAATAACACTAGATGTGAAATTAATTTTGATACCTTAAATTGTTTTAATTATAAAATTGGCAATGATTTCAAGGTTACATTATTAGAACAGCCATATAGAATTCTATTTAATTTTGACGATTATATGAGTTTCACCAATACATCTTCACAAAATAATTTGATTCGTCAAATCAGATACAGCCAAAATGCAAAGAGCTCTCGTTTAGTTTTAGATTTATCAGAACCCGCTATCATAACTGACATAGTNTATGAACAAAAAAAAATTGATNATATTATTGATTTNCAAATAAAAATAAAAAAAACAACTGCTGCTAAATTTATAATTGCTAAACATATCATTAAGAAAAACANCGGAGATTTATCATCATTAAATGCTAATGTTACGTTATCAAAGCAAAAAAATTACACTGAAATAGAAGGCATTAGTTTACCAAAAAAAAGACCAACAACTGTAGGTAATAATTCTCTTAAAAAATATGTTGTTTTTATTGATCCAGGTCATGGCGGCAAAGACCCTGGAGCCATTGGTCAATTAGGCACGCTTGAAAAGGATATTACATTAAGAGCATCTATTATGTTAGCCAAAAAACTGAGACAAAATCAAATTACTATGCCTATATTATCACGTAATAAGGATATTTATTTGTCATTAGGTAAAAGAACAAAGCTAGCAAAAAATTATAATGCTGATATCTTTATTTCAATTCACGCAGATTCAAGCCGAAATAAGAANGCGAAAGGACTTTCTGTATTTAGTCTTTCAAACAAGGCTTCAGATAGAGAGGCTGAGTTATTAGCTAAAAGAGAAAATAAAGAAGATTTAATTTTAGGTGATAAAAACCTTATTAAGGATCCAATAATTTATGGCTCCTTAATCAAAATGTTTCAAAGAAAAGCTATGAACGAGAGCTCATTTTTAGCAAGAAAAATTTTATTGAATTTAGAAAAAACCAAATTAACTGTTAATAGGGGGCATAGGTTTGCTGGTTTTTCAGTATTAAAATCATACGATATTCCGTCAATATTAGTAGAAATTGGATTTTTATCTAATAAAAGGGAAGAAAGAAAACTTTTAAAACAAAGCTATCTAGACGAATTAACAGATGGTTTGTCTAATGCGATTGAAGATTACTTCAAGAGTGTAAAATAAAAAATGTCCTAAAATTGTCTAATTTGAAATTTAATTTATCAAAATGAAACTTTTAGCATACTTAATGACATCAATATTTCTGATAGCTTTATCAGGAATACTGGTTCTTTTGTATATTTTGTGGCTCTACGGTAAAGATTTGCCTGATTATAAAGAATTGTCAAAATATAATCCTAACGTTGTTACAAGAATTCACGCTGGCAATGGTGCTTTGCTAGCAGAATATGCAACTGAGAAGAGAGTTTTTGTACCTATAAATGTCATTCCTAAAAAATTAATTAATGCATATATTTCTGCTGAAGATAAAGATTTTTATAATCATTTTGGTTTAGATTTAAAAGCAACATTAAGAGCTGTTTTAACAAATATAAAAAATATAGGTTCTCAGAAAAGACTTATAGGAGCCTCAACTATAACTCAACAGGTAGCTAAAAACTTTTTATTAACCTCAGAAGTTTCATTTGAAAGAAAAATTAAAGAAGCAATATTATCAATCCGAATTGAAAGAGCTTTTTCTAAAAATGAAATACTAGAATTATATTTGAATGAGATTTATTTAGGTTTTGGCTCTTATGGTGTTGCAGCAGCTGCATTAAATTATTTTGATAAAAGTTTAGATAATCTCGATCTTNCAGAAGTTGCTTTTCTTGCGGCTTTACCTAAAGCCCCTAATAACTACCACCCAATAAAAAAATATAATCAAGCTTTTGAGAGAAGAAATTGGGTTTTATCTCAAATGCAAAAAAATGGTTTTATTTCAAATGGNANTCAAGAAAAAGAAAGTTTGAAGCCTATAAATATCCGTAATTCAAGTGGTTTTGATGAGGGTTATGCTCCTTATTTTACAGAAGAAGTCAGAAGACTTTTAGTAGATAACAAAAATATTGGTTTTAAATTATACACTAATGGTTATTCTGTAAAAACAACTCTAGACCCTTTTATGCAACTTCATGCAGATAACGCTTTAATCAATGGTCTAGAAGAATTAGATAAGCGACAAGGTTGGAGAGGACCGGTTGACAATCTTGATTTATCTAAATTTTCTAAAAATGAAGTTTTAAGATATTTACAAAAATTACAAACACAATTACCACAAGGGCGAAAAATTGTTGTTGTTGAGGAAGTAAAAGAAAATTTACTAAAAATAATGTTAGATNATGGTCAAATCAAAAANTTAGATTNTAAAAATGCTTCTTGGGCAAGGCCACAAAATCTTCAAAAGGATAAAAATNATAAANTAAATTTTTTTTCCGCTCCCAAGTATAAAAATTTTAATCAATTTTTAGAAAANGGTGATGTNATAGTCGTTAAACATAATCTTACAGAAGAGACTGAGTTTTANTCTTTANCTCAGATACCCNTTGTTAATGGTGGCATCGTNGTNCTCGANCCAAATAATGGTAGNGTATTGGCAATGAGTGGAGGNTATAGTTTTCAAAAAAGTAAATNTAATNGAGCAACCCAAGCAAAACGTCAANCNGGCTCTGCATTCAAACCATTTGTTTANCTCGCTGGNTTAGANAGNTNTTANAAGCCGACAGAANTAATTCTTGATGCNGCATTAGCNTATGATCAGTGCGCTGGTTGTCCAAAATGGAAACCTGCTAACTATACNAAAAAATTTTATGGCCCNAGTCCAATAAGGCTTGGCATTGAAAAATCAAGAAATTTAATGACTGCAAGGCTAGCTATAAGACTTATTGAAGAAGAGGCATTGATTAGAGATTACTTGAAACAAGGTTACTCAACTTTATTAATTGCTGAGAAAATGAATAAAAACATAAATTTTGTAAATTTAGTAGTAAATGAAATTCAGGAAAGAGAGAAACATCAAAAAGAATTGAGTCAGAAGATTATTAAGGACTTCTCAATAAAACACAATATAAATGAGAATGATTTAACAAAATACATAAATCAAAAATTAAAAATTAATGAAATAGCATTAATAACAAATGTCGAAGAAAACAAAGTTAATAAACTTATATCGTCATTATCTCCAAAAAATATAATTCAAGATTACTCAAAAAAATTTGGTATTAGTGAAAATTTACCCCCATTCTTGTCTATGTCACTTGGAGCTGGAGAAACAGACCTTCTNAGTTTAACTAATGCTTATGGTATCATTGTAAATGGAGGGAAAAAAATATCGCCTACTCTAATTGACCGTGTTCAGGATAGAAGAGGGAAAACTTTGTTTAAACATGATATGCGTGATTGTAAAGATTGTAACGGAAATGAATTAAAAGTAAGTCAAATTCCAAATTTAGCAACTAAGGATGAGAGAGAGAAAATTGTTTCATCTGGTTCTGCGTATCAAATGGTTTCTATGTTGAAGGGTGCAATTGATAGGGGGACTGGAAAAATAATAAAGTCGCTTGGAAAAAATTTAGCTGGGAAAACTGGTACAACAAACTCGAACACTGATGCATGGTTTATTGGGTTTTCCAGTGATTTAGTGGTTGGTGTTTTTGTCGGCTTTGATAACCCTCGACCTCTTGGTTTAAAGGAAACAGGCAGTTCAGTTGCCGCACCTATTTTTAAAGACTTTATGAGTAAAGCACTTAAAAATACGCCTGATATNCCTTTTAGAAGACCACCAGGAATAAAATTAATATCAGTTGATTTAAGCTCAGGTCTTCAAGCTAATACAAAAAATAAGTCAAGCATTTTAGAGGCTTTTAAAACTGGTCAAAAACCTAATGTAAGTTATGATAGCAACTTTGATAATAATAAAAGCACAAAAAAAATTATTAAGAATTTGTCTCCTCTTTATTAAATTATTGGATTATTAAAAATGCAGTCTGAAATTCAGTCAAAATTTAATGAAATAGATAATATGTTAAATATACTAAAAAAACATATGAATTGGGACACTTCTATAAATCGAATTAGAGAGTTAAACGACTTAATAGAAAATCCAGATTTCTGGAATGATGCTACAAAAGCCCAATCAGTGATGAGAGAAAAAACACATCTCGAAAAAACAATTGAAAGTTTAAANAAAATAGAAAATGAAAAAAATAATCTATTTGANCTTATAGACNTAGCTGAAGAAGAAAATGANATATCTTTTTTGAATGAAACTATTTNCAGNATAGATGGTTTAGNGCTTAAATGTGAAAANCTTCAAATTGAAAGCTTGTTATCTGGAGAAGCTGACTCAAATAATGCGTATCTTGAAATACATGCTGGAGCAGGTGGAACNGAGGCACANGANTGGGCATTAATGCTTCAAAGAATGTATCTNAGGTGGGCNGAAAAAAAAGGATTTNAATTATCTTATGTTGAAGAAAGTTCTGGAGATGAAGCTGGTATAAAGTCTTGTACTTTGCTTTTAGAGGGTTTCAACGCTTATGGTTGGGCTAAAACAGAGTCGGGTGTCCATAGATTAGTTCGTATTTCGCCATTTGATTCCTCATCTAGAAGACATACTAGTTTTGCGTCAATATGGGTTTTTCCTCAAATTAGCAATGAGATAGATATTGAAATAGAAGACAAAGATCTTAGAATAGATACATACCGTGCTTCCGGTGCAGGTGGACAGCATGTAAACAAGACAGACTCTGCTATAAGAATAACTCACATACCAACAAATACAGTTGTTCAATGTCAAAACGATAGATCTCAGCACAGGAATAGAGCGCAAGCTATGTCTATGCTTAAAGCAAAATTATATGAAATTGAACTACAAAAAAGAGAAGAAAAAAATACACAAAATGCAAACGAAAAAGGAGAAATTGGTTGGGGCAGCCAGATAAGATCTTATGTTCTACATCCTTACCAAATGGTTAAAGATCTTCGCACAAACGTTGAAGTAGGTAATACCCAATCTGTTTTAGATGGAAATATTGATATGTTTATAGAATCTGCCCTAGCTCTTAAAGTTGGAATGAAAAGGTA
>NZHB01000035.1 GCA_002691185.1 SAR116 cluster bacterium
TGAGGGAAAGCTGCNAGGCAAATTTTACCTCCNCTATTGGTCATCATAATTGCATCATTAAGCGCTTGCTCTGTTCCTGCACATTCAACNACNTAGTCAACTCCCTTATTACCGACAATTGATTTGACTGCCTCGACAATATCTTTCTCTGATTTTATATTTAAAGTGTAGTCTGCTCCCAGTTTTTTCCCTATTTCCAGACGACTATCTCTAGTGCCAATTAATATAACTGGACCNGCACCTAATGCCTTTGCTACAGCAACACCTAACAATCCTATAGGACCTGGTCCTATTACTACTAAACTTTCACCAGCTATTAACCCCCCTAATTCTGTTAGCCCATACATAGTCGTACCTGCNGTTACAACCAGAGTAGCTTCTTCATCAGTCATATCATCTGGAACTTTTATTAAGGTGTTTATATTGTTAACAGCAAATTGCTTAAAACCACCATCAGTTGTAAAACCATTTGCTCTATGTCCTTTATTAACATTTCCATAATTGAGTCCATAATTGTGACAAGATGTATACATGCCCATACGACATCTTTTACATTGTCCACATCCAGAATGAATTTCTACAGTAACCCTATCACCAATATCAAACTCATCCACTGAAGGCCCCAAAGCAACAACAGTACCCATATACTCATGACCTGGAGTAAAATTCTTGTTAAATGGCAATCCCCCTTCAATNAAAGCAGGAGGGCCATGACTAATTACATCAAGATCTGTTGCACAAATGGCTACAGCATCAATTTTAACCAGAACCTCGGCTTTTCCAGGCATCTCAAGTGGTTTATCTNTTAAAGATATCTCATTAGGATTACCTAAAACCCAGGCTTTCATAGTTTTAGGTATAGGATACTTACTTGAAGTTTTTCCTAAAAATTCTTTTGACATAATTGAACCTCACAAAATTTAATGAATCCATTTTATCTCTTGATTGTCAAACAAGTTTATCTATTAACTTATTTGTTTTTTTACATACTCTCGCCAAGCTGTGAAAAGGCCAGCACCCATAACAATCATAACACCTACGACTATCATTAAATCAATACGTTCTGAGAATATTGTTACGCCAATTATAGAACCAAAAACTAATTGTAAATATGAAAACGGCTGGATAACCGAAGCTTCCGCTACCTGTAAAGTTTTAACCATCATGTAATGAGAACTCGCACTTAAAAGACACATTATTAGTAACCAAAGAAGATCTTCTCTTAATATATCTTCCCAAATGAAAAAACTAATTATAGTCATAGTAACTGATCCACCAATGCCAGTCCAAAAGAAACTTGTAATAGCAGTATCAAGTCTAGAAACATAACGAGTGAGAATTAAATAAACAGCAAACATTATAGCTCCAATAAGAGCATATATGGCTCCCTCTGAAATTACGTTAGTTGTTGGTCTAAGTATTATAATTACGCCCAAAAATCCTACAAAAATAGCTGTCCACCTTCGCCAACCAAACTTCTCACCCAAAAATGGAACTGACAAACCCGCTACTATCAGAGGATAGCATGCTATAATTGCATGTGTTTCAACTAGTCCTAATAGTGTGAATGTATAAACTACTAAACAATTATTTAACGATAATATAAGCCCTCTTGAAAATTGAGTAAAAGGCTGTTTAGTATACAATAATTTTTTAAAGCTATCTTTAACTAACAAGCATGATATTGCCATGATAATGGCAACAAACCAATAGCGCATGGTAACTAAGGTGAAAACATTATTATTTTCTGCAAGATATCTTGAAACTCCATCCATGGTCGAAAACATAAAAGTTGTTACCACCATTAGACCTATTCCTAAAAGGGTATTATTTTGCATTTAATAAAAACTCTGATTCAGAAGTGAAAATGCATTATATATCTTATGCAAAAACTAACAAACATAAAAAAATAGAGGCCATAGGCCTCTATCTAAATTGGGGAATTTTTGTAAATTACTTTGCATATATATAAACGTCTTTGAAACGAAATGTTTAATTATTTAATAAATTATTCTGCAATTTAATAATTTTGTCTAAATGTATTTTTGCTTCGTCATTTTGAAATTGATCAAAATTCTTTATTGGTGATCTACAAAAATTAGTTTCAAAAATTCCTTCTTCTACCCTTAAGGTTTTATAAAATTTAATTGAAATATCAATATGTTGATGAGCAAAAGATAGGGCTGGAATTATTTCATCAAAAAGGTTTCTTGCTTTTTCAAATTTCTTTTCAATAAAAAGCTTGAAAATATTATTGTATAAAATTTCCATAGTCGATGGAATAAAAGCATGCACGCCTCTATGAAGAGCCTCTATCATTCCCATTATTGCCCATCCACCACTGAGGTGTATTTGATTATTTGTAGCTTCTAAAATTCTTGTGTATTTTGGGCCAGAGTTTAAAACTTCTATTTTTAACCCCTTGAATTCTTTAATTTTATTATGCAACATTAAAATATCTTCATCTTTCATCCCATTATCGCTCCAGGATAAATCTTGGATCATTAGATATTTGGGGCCAACGTCAGCTATTTCTTGGAAACACTCTAAAAGTTGCTTTCCAAACATACTATCGGGTGCTTGGCATAAAATCCATTCAGCTCCTGCCTCTTTGGCTAAAATTGATAAAGCAACTCTATCTTTTTGTTCTTTAGCGCTACAACTTACAATTGTAGGTATTCTATTTTGGTTAAGGTTTACAGATTCATTTATCATGAGCGTCTTTTCGTTAAAAGATAAACTTGAATTTTCTCCAGCAACAGCACCAACCAACATTCCTGCACACCCACTAGAAATAGTATGATCAATTAATTTTTTTAAACTGTTTAAATCAATCTTATTATCTTTAGAAAACGGTGTATGAAGACTAGGAATTATTCCTCTCATACGGGTGATGAATTCAGGTTCCTTAACCAATTAACGTTCCATTTTGAAGGTTTATATCTGTACGTAATAAATGGACATCTTTTCCAGATATAGCGCCTAAAACTAAAACTTCAGAAGTAAATCCTGCAACTTTTTTGGAGGGTAAGTTGCAAACAGCAATTACCTGTCTTCCGATTAATTCATTAATAGAATAATTAGTAACTTGAGCAGAAGTAGATTTAATACCCACTTGATTACCAAAATCTATTTTTAATATATAAGCTGGATTTTTTGCNTTTACATTANGCCTGGCTTCTAAGATTGTTCCCAAGACAATATTCAGTTTTGCAAAATCACTAATAGAGACTTCATCTTTATTTAATGCTTCAATCACTATAATATCTCTTTAACTANAAGGTTATTTTTCTAATTTTGACATATTTTGAACCATTTGAGACTTCAATAATCCACCTGAGTCAATTACAATATTACGGTACATAACATCACCATCAACAACGCCAGTAGATTTCAAATGCAGATTTTCTACCTGNATATCTGCANTCATTTCGCCTTCAACAACAATGCTTTTAGCTNAAACATNNCCCATTAGAATGCCAGATTTTTTAATATGTAAATTTTTAACATTAAGAACACCCTCAAAACTGCCATATAACTCCATATCACCTGACCCAGAATAAGTACCTTTAAAGAAAGAATCTTCTTTAATTTTTATTGACTGCTTCAAATGAATTCCTACTAGTAATTATTTTTAATTTCCAATGCATTTTAGGACTACTTCATTAGTATATATTTCATTATAACTACTTTTAACTGACCTGAAAATAGAATTAAACGCTAATGTATTATCTTTAATTATAAATATATAATTAACAATAGGATCATTCTCACCAGACTCTTTTTTAATTGCCATTAAAGTTTTTTGAGAATTATCAATAATTTTATATTCTTGCACTAATCCTACTTCATTTATAAATGTTAGGGCATCGTCTTTGATAGATATTTTTGACAAACGACTATATTTTTTATCGACGCATGAGTATTCTTGTCCATATGATGGTAAACTGAAAAAACATAAGAAAAGAAAAATATAAAAAACTCTCATTATAGATCCCTTTTAATTAAAAATTTAAGCTTCACATATTTTACTATATATTTAAATGACAATTAACTAATTTTAATCATGAAAAAACAAACAAATATTTTAATTTATTTTTGGGGTTTAGCTTTTATTTTGGTTGCTTCTTTACTTCCATTTATGGCAAGNGAAGGTAATCTTATTAATCAATTTTTATCCTATTGTATAAATTTTATAAAATAGTTGTATTTTGAAGTAAAAAAAACTATCACAGATGGACTTTAGATTTTTTTGTTAAATCAAACTAAAAAGAAACTGCTTCTAATAGCTATTATAGTAGGGTTTATTTTCGTTTTAGTNGCAACTTTCCTCTTTGCTGAACACTTGTCACGCCAAAATTCTCCTAAAGAAATATCTAATATGCTTAGTGAAATTAAATTGACAGATCAAAATGGAAAAGCCTTTAATGAACAGAGTTTAAATCAAAAACCATCTCTACTATTTTTTGGCTTTACACATTGTCCTGAAATATGTCCTACAACACTTTCTGAATTATCTAATATTGTAGATAATTTAAAAAATAAAATTAATCCAACAAATATAATTTTTGTGACTATAGATCCCCAAAGAGATACCCAAGAATATTTAAAAGACTATATTCAATATTTTAAAGGCGANGTTATAGCAGTGACTGGCGATATTAAAGAAATTAAAAAATTAGCAGATAATTGGAATGTTTTTTTTGAAAGAGTAAATACTTTAGATAATGATTATACCTTTAACCATACAGCAACGGTCTTTATGCTAGACNNAAATGGTGTTTTTAGAGGAACTATTGCTTGGGGTGAGAATCCAGTATCTATAAGTCAAAAAATTATTAACCTTAGTAAGCACTAATCAGTAACATAACCAAATTTTTTTAACTTTTCTCTTGTATTCGTCGACGATAAGAACCTCAAAAACTCTCTGGCTTTTTCTTTATATTTTCCATTTTTAAGTAGTATTACATCCTGTTTAATTGGAGAATATAATTTTTGAGGAATGTCCCAAATTTTGCCCTTTTGATTTTTGATTAGAAAATCAGACTTGGACACAAAACCCAAATCTAAATTGCCAAAATAACTCATAACAAATACTTGATTAACGTTTTTGCTTAAAATCAATTTTGGTGATAATTCATTAAATAAGTTTAAAGATTTTAAAACTTGTTTTGCAGCATTACCATATGGAACATATTCAGGATTACCTATTCCAATATACTTTATATGATTTGATAATAAGACCTGTGGAAAGTTTTTCTTAAATAGATTTTCGTTAGTAGAAAATATAAGTAATTTTCCTGTAGCATAAGTAAAACGTGTTCCTTTAATGCCTTTTTCAGAGAACTCAAGTTTTTGAGGTAAATCTTGATCGCCTGACAAGAAAATATCTAAGGGTGCACCGTTAATAATTTGAGAATAAAGACTCCCACTTGAGCCGCTTGAGATGAATATTTTAGTTTTATGTTCCAATTCAAATTCTTGTTTTAAAATATTAATTGGTGTTAAAAAATTTGAAGCAACGGCTATGTATAATTCACTCGCCGATATTATTTTTAATGGGGTTCCCATTTGTAAGAAAAAAAGAATAGAAATAGCAAATAATTTGCACCTTATTTTAAGTATATTAGTAGACATGTTTTATTAACTAAAAAATGAAATTATATAATTATATAAAAAATACATTATTACTATTAGTGATATANATATAATTAATAGTGTTTGGATATAATCTTTGATCAACACTAATATGAATTCCTTTGTTTGATAAGGACCTAAAAAAATTATTGAAACAATTAAAGAAATAGGGAAAGTAATCAAAAATATAGATGAAAATAACCAGAATTTTATAAATCCCATTTGTTCAAATTTATTTTTTTGTTTCTGTAAATTATTCATTTTAAGATTTTATATTTTTGTACTTTAGAAATAGAAAAATTTATAAGGTTTACATAGTCTCTAATCTATTATTGACAGAAACTAAACCACTTTTAATGACTTGCGCATATACCCCTAGATCAAAGTGACCATAATGATTTTTAATCTCTTTAGGTAAATTAATATCTCTTTCTGCACTCTCAGGATTCACGTTAGTCGCAGCACATCTTTGAGTTCTTTTAAAAATTTTTAAAACACTAGTACCTATAGTTACTTTTTTTCCAATCCAATTAAATTCTTCCCAAGGTTGATTTCCATTAATTAAAATATTAGCCCGAAACCTCAAAGGAGAAATCTGCCTTCCTAACTTAATTTCAAAATCTTGAATTGATTTTAAATTGAGAATTGAAATAGCTTTATCTGGCAAATCAGAGAACGAATGTTTCAAAAGACTTGTCTTTTCTTCTATGCCCCTTACCAAAGTTGGTTTTTCTTCATTTCTTAAATTTAAAAATTTTTGAAAAAAACATTCTACCTTTCTGATATTTTCTTCATTAGTTAAGTTTTCATTAAAAACATTTTTTCCGTCTATTTTAATTTTTAGTTGTTGTGTTGAGGAATTAAATTCTGTTTTGAGGCTCGCTAGTTTTTCTTCCTTAACTAATGCTAGAAAATTTGATTTCTTCAAGTATACAGGTTCCTCAGGGTTAAATTTGACATTGGATCTTGCAAATGCAAACTCTCGGTCCCCAGGCAATACTTGGTTTTTTTCTAAAAAAACACTTTCAAGATTTTGCCCTTGAAGTCCTTTAATTGGGTATTTAGTAATCTGTTCAATAATATTCATTTTAAAAAAATTAATTTAGTGTATTTATATTATTATTTTATTAAACGTCTTTTATATCAAAATTTGGAGGCAAAATTGAACTTAAATTTTTTGAAACCTCTACCTGACTACTTAATTAAACGTTATTATGGCTGGAAAGCAACAACATTTGTTAATAGCAAAAGTTGGTATCATAAATTAGCTAAAGATGGACAACACCCAAGAGCAATGATTATATCATGTTGTGATAGTAGAGTGCACGTAACTTCCATTTTTGGTTCTGATGCTGGCGAATTCTTTATTCATAGAAATATAGCCAATCTAATTCCTCCTTTTAAAAAGGATGAAGATTATCATGGCACTTCAGCTGCTATAGAGTATGCAGTTAAAAGCTTGAAAATTCCTCATATCATTATTCTAGGTCATTCTACGTGTGGCGGTGTTAAGGCTAGCTATGATTATTTTTCTGGCCGAGATCAAGAATTGAAAGAAAACAGTAACTTTGTTGCCTCATGGTTAGAAATACTTAGACCAAGTTTTAATGATCTAAAAGAAGATATTAAAGAAGAAGAAAAGATAAAAGCATTAGAAAAAGGTGCTATACTTACGTCAGTCAAAAATCTTACCACTTTTCCATTTGTTAAAGAGGCTTTAGATAATGGTTCTCTAAGTATACACGGCCTATGGCACAACATAGGAACTGGTGAATTAATGTCTTATGACAGCAAAGCTAACAAATTTATATATGTGTAAATAAAAAGTTAAGATGCAACTTCAAATAGGACGTCCGGGTTAGACATTGTTTTGATCTCTAACACATTGCCATTTGGGTCCTCTACGAAAAAAGTTTCTTGTTCNAATTTTGACCCAATAAATCTTCTGTATGGTTTGTCAAAATAATCTATATCACTAGCTTCAATTCTTTTTTTTACTTCCTCAAAATCTTTAGCTTCAAGGTGAACACCAAAGTGAGGAACGCAAACATCACCCATATCTACATCATGTCTCTCTCTAAACTGCTTGGACTTTGTTTCATGAAGAGTAAGCTCATTTCCCCAAAAATTTATGTCAATCCATCTGCCTTCTTCTTGATTGCCCGTTGTACAACCTAGAATATCACAATAAAAACCTAAGGCTGTTTTGATGTTTCCTGCTGGTATGGCTAAATGAAAGCAATTTGTCATTTTAAAATCCTTTGTTTGTANATNATTTATTATATAGCTTTTCAAAATTTTCTCAATTTGATTTTTTANAAAAAATATTCAAATGTTACTTAAGTTATTTTTTAAATTATATAATTTAGGAGAAATTAGAATTGGAAGAAATTAGTTACATAGAAAGAGGAAATGGANNAAATTGTTTGTTTTTAATNCATGGNTTTTGTAGTGGTCCAGAAGATTGGATTAATCAAATAAATTTTTTTAGNCAGTATTTTACAGTATTAGCNCCTACTCTTCGAGGACATGATGGGAATAATGTNAATAATCGTCCAATGAGTATCGAACAACTATCGAATGACTGTATAAATATTATTGAAAATAGGAAGTTTAANAAAATTATCCTTGCTGGTCATAGTATGGGTACNNGANTAGCCNTNGATGTAGCCAGTAAAATCAAAAATCTTAATGGATTAATTCTTATTGATGGAAGCAGGTTTAGCAATTTTGAAAATTATTTTGATGAACTTAGCGCTTTTGAAAAATCATTGGAAAAAAGTGATTATGAATCCATCTTAAGAAAAATGTTTTCTTCCATGTTTTTTTCTCCCCAGTTTGAGAATGATAAAAAAAGAATTGTTGATAGAGCAATTAATGTACCTATAGATTACTCTATAAGTTTAAGAAGAAATACTATCTGGTACGATAGCCATTGCGTTGAGAATTATGTAAAAAATTTAAACACACCTATCTTATTACTTCATAGCACTAAAATAGATAAAGAAAATGGAAGAATTACGATTAACAATTCTGATGATGTACCTTACATCAATTTTATCAAATTGTGGACAGATAAAATGACAATAAAAAAATTCGAACAAACTGGACATTATATAACAATAGAAGAGNCTGATATTGTTAATNAACAAATTNTTGAGTGGTTAGAAAAATNAAAACTNCATTTCAGACAATAANACTGCAATTTGAGCACCATGCATATCTCTGTCTAAAATATGTCCTTGGGGTATTTTCCTTGGAAAAGAAAACTTAATAACATTGAGTTGTTCAATATCAAATCTTTTTAAATCCTGTCCTTTTACCCTCAATAATTTGGCTATTTTTGAATTATCTAAATTCATACAGACATCTTTATAAACTTCTTCTTTACCNCAAAAAATATCAATCGTTATCCAAAAAGGNCCTGCATTTTTTGANCTTATTCTAGAAACTTTTTCACCTAAGGTAGACAATTAAACCTCTAAAGTTTCAATTTTAAACACTTCCATAGGGTGANTTAACTCTAAGGTATGGTTTANAGCAAACTCGTAAACAGCNCCTCTNTCAGAGTGAANAGGTGAATATGGAAATGCAAAAGTAGGTAATTCTTCATTATTAGTTAAGGGATAATGGAGTAAAAATGGATTTATTAATTTTGCAATCTCGGTTGAAATAGAAGCTTTTGGGGACGTAACAATACATAAAATTCCAACTTCTGTTGGAACATTTAGCTTGGTTTCTAAATCACCNAANGTACCATTAACCCCTATAATCCTAAATTCTAAAGAGTATAAGGAAGTATCTAATTNCATTTTTTGTTCAATTTGNTTTTCTAAAAAGTTAGATAAATTATTAACCCAAGTTTTTGCGTTTTCTACATAATTTTTTTCTCTTAATAATGCCAAAAGAGATGTCTGATAACCTGTTATTTTTGCTCCTTCTAACTTAACATTATAGTTATCTGTACTANACCATTTAGCTCCATCNACTCTTACTTTACCGTTACCTTCTTGCTTGTAATTAGCATTTTTNACATCCATATAACCACCAGGCTCATACAAAATAAATGGATCAGCATTTTCATAAAGCATATGAGCTGCAACACTCTCGGGAGTACATGATGCATTGGATGCCATAGCCTCGACAGTAAATCCAGTCTCATCAAATTCTANTAGCACGNCTCCAGAAGTTGGGTTGTTAGAACATAAAGCTCCACATTCAGCAATTTTAGCACCATGCCATGATCCTCCAGGATTTGCTCCTTTCATCAAAGGCAGAGCTGAAATTATTGCGGTATCAGTTGTTCGACCAGCAATGATTATATCAGCTCCAGTTTGAANACATGCCTGTATTTGTTCAGCACCTGCAAGAGCTACTATGTGGGTCATATCTTGAATAACTTCAACATCAAGCCTTGGATGGGGGTCTAATGGATATATCTTTTGCTTTAAGAAAGATTCTTTTATAAAATTTTTGNCTTGTTCACAGTATAACTTAGCAATTTTNAAGGACTGCCCCATTTCTTTAGCTAACTCGATTGTGATTTGTTCCATCCAGTCAACCATTTCATCAGTTCCACAAGTTCCTGAACTACCAATTAAAAGTGGTACTTTTACTTCTTCTCTGGCTTTCATAAGAATTTTCCATTCAGACTTAATTGCAGAACGAGAATATTTTGAAGTACTAGAACCAAGAGAGTGAGGNCCGCTATCNGTTGAACCGCCATCAATACAAATAATACTAGGTTTCCTACTAAGACCANTTTTCAATGCNTCAATATCAAACCCTAATCCCAATACACCAGAAGGTACGAGNACTCTNAAACTATCCATTTATAATCTTTTAGTTAANTTCATTAANTATCATATCAAGNTATATAACTTATAAATTAGCTTTTAAAAAGTTTCTCATGAGAAATTGTTTAACCTACACAATATATCCAATCCTTAACATTAATCTTCTCACCCACAANCAAATATGGTTGTTCACCAATTTTTTGGGCATAGCNAATCAAATCAATCGTTTCATCCGACCTCATAATAAAATTTTCTTTTTTAATTTTACTATTTGAACCTATCAAAACAAAAAAATCAGAGGACATATCAATGAAACTACTCTTCGGCTGTTTAGGTGTTAAAACTTTGTTATAATTGTAACCCCATGAATTNAGAGCCTTAATCCCCAAATCTANATCTTCACCCCTAACTTTAATTAGACAGACTTGAAAAATACTTTGATCTTTATTTTGTAAATCTCCAAGAGGATATTCTACATTTATTTCTTGAAAAAGATCACTCTTTCTCCAATGATTTAATTGTTCTTGAAGAGGTACAACCACGATGGTATTAAAAAAAAGTTTTGATTTTATTAATACCTTTAATTTAATCTCNGATTTACCTTTATNATTGGTATTGGANAATNCATTTTCATTATTTAAATATTTAAAGTTTTTTNNANGCTTATTTATTTTTTCTTTATGTAATTTTAAAATTTTACTTATGTCTTTTCTTTGAGAAAAAGGGGTAACAAGATTATCTTTAAACAATTTTAAAAAATTTTTGTGACCTTCTGTCTTNCCGTAGAANTTATGATATTGTTTATCTAAAGAGCTTAATTGATATAATGTATCAAAAGATTCTGGAACTGAATTTTTCATATTCATTAAACTTTGATTAGAGCCTATTGCAATCCATTTTGAAAGAGTGCCTCTAGACATACCTAATTTTTGAGCTAAATCTTTCTGCTGGTTATCCAACTGATTAACTGCGTTAGTAATAGCTTCAGCCATTTCAAATATGCTATTTTTAACTTTGCTCTTAGCAAGATTAATTTTTTTAACATGATCTTCAAGAGACATTGTGTTGGTAAGCATTGACTGATATTTCTCTAAAGTTTTATGTTGATAAAATAAAAATTATTTAAAATTTTTTACCACCTTCTTTTAAACGATTATTTATTTTATGATCTGCCCTATTTTTATTATATTCTAATTTCTCATAAATGGTCTCACCAAGATTAAAGTTTCTAGACTCAGCAAGATCGAAAATACGAATTATGGCATCAGCTAATTCAACTTCCATCATTGATCTATGCTTTAAATGAGTGTCCATTAAATCCTTTCTCGCACCCTCCATCGCCTCACTGATTTCGGAGTGAATTAAGCATAAAAGTTCACCTACATTTCTATCTTTTTTTTTACCATTGGAATCATGCCACCAACCACCTTTCACTGCAGCCTCATGACAATCTTTTACACATCGATTTAAACCTAAAATATTTTCATTCATTAATTTCTCCGAGNGATTATTAAATATTACTAAAATTAGACATAATTAAGAAACTTGCCATACCTACGAATATAGTCANAANAATATTATTCGAAACNATGGCAACTACAATAGCAACTATAGCNGNNTATAATTTGNAGTTATCCATTAGATNTAAATTATTATTTTCAATAATTGATAAGTCATTAACNATAATAGGTGTTAAAACTGCNAANGGAATATATTTAAAAGTATNTTTTAAAAAGGGAGGNATTTCTTTTGTTAACACNCCTGATAANGGNACAAACCTAATNAAAAAAGTGACAAGCCCACATAAAAAAATTGNAGTCCAAATCATNNNTTTTTATCCATTTTACTNGTTANGACTCCAGNAATAATTCCTACACANGCTGAGAGAATAATCCANAAATTTATATCNAAATTTTTACAAATCAAAGCTGTNAATCCAGAACTTNTAACAACAAATAATGNGGAAATAGATTTTATCATAGGGATGATAATTGCAATAAATGTTAGAGGAATTATAAATTGNAAATCTAAAAACTCNGGTAAATCTCCACCTAAAAAAATTCCAGTCAAAGTCGATAATTGCCATGATAAAAATAGAGTNATACCNGAACCTAATAANTGAAAATGAATAAATTNTTTATTTGGTTCATTCATAAATTTTCTTATTGATACNGCATATGCCTCATCTGTTAANAAATAACCTAAAANTATTCTCCATTTTAAAGATAAANTNTTTAAAAACTCTAACATTGATANGCTATACAAAAAATGTCTNGAATTAATAGCACCAACTGAAGTTACTATNATACCNATNGTTGANCCACTAGANAGCAATTGNAGGAANACTATCTGACTNGCNCCNCCAAATATAATNGAAGACATTAAAAAAGCTTGCAAAGGAGANAGACCNGTTTCAATNGCCATTANTCCATATATTATACCAAATGGGAAAACACCTAGTTGCAATGGTAATTCTTCAAAAACACCCTGTTTGAAAATTTTCCACTTTATCATTCTTTGTATTTTTAACTTCTGATGAATTATAAATAATTACTTTATATGATATTCTAAATTTTTTTAAATTGTTTATTATAATCCTCAATTCGGATAAAGAAAAAAGGATCAAGATTTGTTAAAAGTAGAAAGAGCCAAATTCATAATTGATTTCTTAGAATCTTGTTATCCTGAAACACCTGTACCACTTAATAATAGTAATGTATTTGAATTACTTATTGCTGTTTTATTAAGTGCACAATGTACTGATGAGAGGGTGAATAGAATTACACCAACTCTTTTTAAAATTGCCAATAACCCATTTGATATGCAAAAAGTTCCGGTTGAAAAAATATATAATATCATAAGGCCCTGTGGGTTAGCTCCTCAAAAATCAAAAGCTATTTCTAATTTATCAAAAATACTTATAGACAAATTTGATGGCGTTGTTCCAAACGATATNAAAGAATTAGAAAAACTCCCAGGTGTTGGTCACAAAACAGCCAGTGTAGTTATTTCTCAAGGATTTGGAGTTCCTGCATTCCCAGTTGACACTCATATTCACAGACTTGCCCAAAGATGGGGGCTAACAAGTGGCAAAAATGTTAAGACAACTGAAAAAGACCTAAAAAGACTTTTCCCTTCTGAAAAATGGAATAAGTTGCATCTTCAAATAATATTTTATGGACGAGAATTTTGTTCAGCATGGGGATGTGATGGCACAGTCTGTAAAATTTGTACTACATGCTATCCCAAAAGAAAAAAACCAGTTATTACAAAAAAACCTTAACTAAAACAAACTTAATTGTTTATTTGGTAAATTGTCTCTTTTTCTACTCCTACTACCAAGTTTTGAGAAAATCTTTTTTGCTTTTTGGTTAAAACCCTCTTTTTTAATAATCTTTGAGAATCTAGATTTTGCATCTTTAACTGCTTCAGAGTGATCAACAATTTTATATGGATAATCTATACCGATATAACATTTTGATTTTTTTTGTGTGCCGTCGCTCATCTTCCAAGGTTCATGTATCCATGCCTCAGGAACATTTTCTAATTCATGAACCCACTTTTTTATAAATTCTCCTTTTGGATCCTGATCATATGATTGCTTGATAGGGTTATAAATCCTTAGAGTATTTATCCCTGTGACACCCGACTGCATTTGTAGTTGACTATAATGAATACCAGGTTCATAGTCAGTAAACATTTGAGCTAAATGGTATCCAATTTTTCTCCAATCTAACCAAAGGTCGTAACTTGCAAAGCTTACAAGCATTGCCCTCATCCTAAAATTTATCCATCCATTATAATTTAAAGATCTCATGCAAGCATCTACAAATGGATAACCAGTAAGTCCATTTTTCCAAGCAGAATAAAAATTAGAATTTAGTTGTTTGTCTCTAAGCTTCTCATAATAAGAATGCATACATTGAAACTCTATTGATGGTTGAGATTCTAATTTTTGAATAAAGTGACATCTCCAGGTTAAACGTGAATTTAAAGCAGATATATTTTTTTTCCAAATTTTGCTTTCATTTTCATCTAAGTTTTTTGCCTTATCTTTTGTCATATTTATTAATTCTTTTGTAGATATAGTACCCCAAGTCAAATGAGGAGAAATTCTTGAGCAAGTGTACTCAGACTTACCTGGCTTGGAAATATTATATAAATAGTTCTTACCTCTGATTTTAAGAAAACTATTAATTATTTTTAAAGCTTGGCGTCTTCCACCTTTTTGAACGATTCCACTAAAATTATTTAAAAAAATATTATCTTTTTTTGAGGGAATGGGGCTTCCAATTTCTGCTTTAAAAGCTGTTATGTTATTTGGAGTTGGGATTAACTGTTCTTGCATTCTAGAATTACGGATTTTAGACCATTCATTACGGTCTTTTAAACCTCTTACAACTCCATTCGAAGGAAATTCTTTAAAATCAATATGATTCTTAAGAAACCATTTTCTAACTTCTATATCTCTATCATAAGTCCATCTATTTCCACACTCTTCATGCGCAAAGATTTGCACTATTTCATATTTAAGATGCAGATCTTTAAAGACTTGTATGGCAGAGCCAATTTTAATTACTAATTGTTGCTTATGTGTAGCAAGATCTAATGCCAAATCCTCAAGACTATCATGTATAAAACACCAATGTCTTCGATTAGCAAAGGGCTTTGACCAATAATCTGTTTCAACAATATATAGCATTAGGGTTGGTATAGGGATTTTAGAAGCCTTATAAACAGGCATGTGATCAGTAATTCTTAGATCTTTTTTAAACCAAACAATTTGAATTTCAGATTTTTTCGTGCTTGGCTTTTCTGCCATAAACTCTTTCTCGCCAAACTTTAAAAGAAGCATTTTTTAGGTTGGATCTCATAATCTTAATNANTTCTTTTTCAGAAAATCCTGTTTGCATTTTTATACTNTCAAAGCTCGTTTTATCACACCANGCCATTTCTATAATACTATCAATGTCAAAATCGTTTTTNATCATTTTCAATATTTTACACTATTCTATTTCTTTTGCATTTTTCACTGCAATACTTAACTTCGTC
>NZHB01000036.1 GCA_002691185.1 SAR116 cluster bacterium
AGGCTGATTATTTTTTTGACAATTTTCAATAAGCTTTATAACTGCTTCATCTCTTTCTTCATTAGTTTTATAAATTTCATCATTATTATCAATTCTTGCCACTTTTAAATTTGTTGGAATCTCAATGACAGACAAATTATAAATTTCAGAAAATTCTCCTTCTTCCGTTAGAGCAGTACCAGTCATTCCAGATAGTTTTGGATACATTCTAAAATAGTTTTGAAAAGTAACACTAGCTAGAGTCTGGCTTTCAGGTTGAACATTTACGTTTTCTTTAGCTTCGATAGCTTGATGCTGCCCTTCGCCAAACCGCCTGCCTTCCATAGCACGGCCTGTGAACTCATCAATAATGATTACATTATTATTTTTAACCATATAATGTGTGTTTTTCTTAAATAGCTTATGGGCTCTTAAGGCCTGATTTATATGATGCATTAAAGATACGTTTTTAACATCAAAAAGGCTACCATCCTCCATTATTTTTTCAGAAATTAGAGCATTTTCAATATTGTTTATTCCTTGATCAGTCAGATTACAAGTTCTTTGTTTTTCATCTAATTCATAGTCATTTTCTTTAAGCAAGGGTATAAGTTTATTAATTGATTTGTATAAAACTGAAGAATCCTCAGCGCTACCTGAAATAACCAAAGGTGTTCTAGCCTCATCAACTAAAATTGAATCCACCTCATCAACAATAGCAAAATTAAAGGGCCTTTGAACCATTTCCTCAAG
Organism: SAR116 cluster bacterium; assembly: GCA_002691185.1. Classification (GTDB taxonomy): domain Bacteria; phylum Pseudomonadota; class Alphaproteobacteria; order Puniceispirillales; family Marisalimonadaceae; genus Marisalimonas. The sequence continues at coordinate 733 of NZHB01000036.1, forward strand.
GTTATATTTCATATTATCTCTAAGATAATCAAAACCAAATTCGTTATTTGTTCCATAGGTTATATCACAATTATAAGCAGCCCTTCGATCATTATCATCCATATCAGAAATAATACACCCAACTGAAATACCTAAAAATTTATAAATCTGCCCCATCCATTCAGAATCTCTTTTAGCCAAATAATCATTAACTGTGACTACATGTACACCTTTAGCTTCTAGGGCGTTTAAGTAACAAGCTAGTGTAGCAACTAAAGTTTTACCTTCGCCTGTTTTCATTTCAGCTATTTTACCTTCATGAAGAACCAATCCGCCCATTAGCTGCACATCAAAATGTCTCTGATTTAATGTCCTCTTAGCAGCCTCCCTTACAGTGGCAAAAGCTTCTGGCAAAATAGTTAACAAATTTTCATCATTAGAAATTCTTTCTTTGAATTCAGTTGTTTTATGTTTTAGATCTATATCTGAGAGAGATTCAAATTTTTTCTCTAACTTGTTGATAGTATCAATTGTAGGTTTGTACTTTTTAATTTGTCTGTCATTAGATGACCCAAAAAATTTAGAAGTGATTTTGCTGAACATTTAAAGTTCTCCGATAGTACTTAGAAGTATACAATTTATTTATTTATATGAGTATAAAAGATCAAGCCTTGTAAAGATTAAAAAAAAATCTATAAATAAAGAAGTTTTATAATCGGAATGTGATAAAATGTCTTCTATTATAAGAAATTTTCTTGTTACTAACATCATTTTTATTTTATCAATAGCAAATNTATCAGCAAAAGATCTCAATACAATTGTTGCAGCNAAAGTCAATAATCATATCATTTCTGCTCAAGATGTTTTGAATGCAGTGAGTACATTACCCGAAAACGTTAAAACAAAACCCTTATTCGAAATTTATCCAAGAGTTATAAACGAACTAATCAACAAACACCTGATTACTAAAAGAGCTTATAGTGAAAAATTGGATCTAGACCAAAATGTTATAAATTTAATTAAAAAAAACAAAGATAGTATTTTAGCTAAATATTGGCTTAATAATTTTATAATGAATGAAACTTCTGAAGAAAATGTTAAGAATTTCTANAACAATTATGTTAAATCATTCCAAGAATACACAGAAATAAATGCCAGCCATATTCTNGTTAAAACTAAAAATGAAGCCGTTTCTATCATTAATAAACTAAATAATAAATCACAGTTCTCAGAGTTAGCCAGAGCATATTCAATAGGCCCATCTGCTAAAAATGGTGGTAACTTGGGTTGGTTTGGTCCCGGCCAAATGGTAAAGGAATTTGAAAAAGCAGCTTTTTTACTAGAAAAAGGAAATATATCTCAAAAACCTATTAAAACTAAGTTTGGGTTTCACGTAATTAAATTAAACGATATNAGAAACGCAAAACCAAAGAAACTTAATGAGATAAAAAATAATATTATTGAGAAAATAACCAAAATCTCACTTTCAAATCTTGAGAATAAAATTAGAAAAAATGAAAAAGTCGTAATTATTAAATTTAAAGATGTCGTAAAAGAAGTTAATAAATAAAATGTACGAAAGCTCATGTCTTCAAAATTTAAAAATATCAACGTGTTTTTCAGGTATAAAAAAATCACCTAACAATGAACACGATTTACTTTTAGTTGAGTTTGATAAGCCCGCCTCGATAGCAGGATTGTTTACAAAATCATTAACGTCTAGTGCATCTGTAAACCAATGTAAAGATTGTCTCAAATCTGAAGAACAACCAACTGTAAAAGCTATAGTTGTAAATTCTGGAAATGCTAACGCATTTACTGGAAAAAAAGGGGAAGAAACAGTCCAGAAAATAAGAAATTATCTTTCCACCAAATTAAAATGTAAACTTAATCAAATCTATACTGCATCAACAGGAGTAATTGGTGAACAACTGGACTCTGATATGATTATTAAAAGCTTAAAACAAACATCTCCATACAAATTTCCGAATTGGTTAAATGCCGCTAAAGCAATCAAAACAACTGACACATTTCCAAAAATAGCAAAGAGAACATGTAAAATAGAGAATTCCAATATAGAAATTGTTGGAATAGCTAAAGGGTCAGGTATGATTGCACCTAACATGGCAACTATGCTTGGGTTCATATTTACCAATGCAAACTTACCATCTATTACTTTACAAAAAATACTCGAAATAGAGAATGAAAAAACATTTAATTCCATTACTGTAGACAGCGATACATCAACCAGTGATACTGTGTTGTTGTCCTCAACCAAGAGCGCTAATCATAATCCTATAAATGATTATAAAGATCAAAGACTAGTAGAATTCAAAAAAAATATATCTGATTTAATGTTAGAGCTTGCTAAGTTGATAGTCTTAGATGGAGAGGGAGCTTCTAAATTTATTACTGTGTACGTTGAAGGAGCCTCTTCAAAAAAATCAGCAAAAAAAATTGCATTTTCAATAGCAAATTCTCCTTTGGTTAAAACGGCAATAGCAGGNGAAGATGCAAATTGGGGCAGNATTATTATGGCTATTGGCAAATCTGGTGAAAAAGCTAATAGAGATGAAATTAAAATTTATATTGGTNNAGAACTAGTCACTAGTGAAGGGTATGGTNGANAAAAACTATTCCGAAAAAAGAGCAACTGAACATTTAAAGCAAAAAGAAATAATTCTAACAATTAACGTTGGTGTTGGAAAATCAAAAGCTACTGTTTACACTTGTGATTTAACACATAAGTATATTGAAATTAATGCAGACTATAGATCATAAGGAAATAAAAACAGTAGTATGTGTTGCTATAGTAAATGAGGATGATGAAATTTTACTATCACAACGCCCTCCTAAAAAACATTTATCCGGATTATGGGAATTTCCTGGCGGCAAAGTTGAAATGGGTGAAACTCCAGAAAATGCTCTTATAAGAGAGGTTAAAGAAGAATTAAACATTGATATAAGTCAAAAATGTATCGCACCACTAACATTCAGCGAATTTGATTACGGAGATTTTCACTTATTATTACTATTATATATTTGTAGAAAATGGGAAGGTAATCCTCAATCTATGGAAAAAAATTGGCTCAAATGGGTAAAACCTAATATGCTCAGAAAATATGCAATGCCTCCTGCTGATGACGCTTTAATATATTCTATACAGGATTTGTTTTAACGATTTTTGAGATACGTAATAATGAAAAAAAATAATAAAGTAATCATATATACAAGTTCATTATGTGGCTTTTGTTACAGAGCTAAATCCTTACTTAAACAAAAGAATATTAATTTCCAAGAAATTGATGTCGATAACGAATATGAAAAGAGAGTTGAAATGATCCAAAAATCTGGGGGTAGAACTTCAGTACCGCAAATTTTTTTTGGAGATCAGCATATTGGAGGATGCGATGACTTATTTGATCTTAATAGAAAAAATGAACTAGATAATTTGTAAAAAATGGGTAATTACTTTTCAATTTCTTGTCTTCAATATGCGTCTACAAGGAATGAACACAAAACTTTAGAGATTATAGAAAAATGGATGGTTAAAGCTATTGGGCTAGGTGCTGAGTTAATAGCACTTCCAGAATGCGCAACATCGCTTCATGAAAATTCATCTATAACCAAAGAATTTGCTTCGAGTGAAGAAAAAAATATAAGCCTAAATTTTTTCAAAAAAACTGCCCAATCATATGGTATCTATATTTTAGTTGGCTCAATGCCAATCAAACAAAAAAAAAAATTAGTTAATAGATCTTTTTTGATTGGCCCTGAGGGTGAAATAATTAGTAAATACGATAAAATTCATCTCTTTGATGTACAACTACCTAATGGCCACACGTTTAAAGAGTCGAACACTTATTTGAATGGTACAAAAGCTATCCTTGCAAAAATAAAAGGGGGGGACATTAAGGTTGGGATGACTATTTGTTATGATGTTAGATTCCCAAAACTTTATCAAGATTTAGCAGAAAATGGTGCACATATTATTACAGTACCTTCTGCTTTTTCACCTATAACTGGACCTATTCACTGGCATACTCTATTAAAAGCCAGAGCTATAGAAACAGGTTGTTTTATAATTGCACCAGCTCAAAACGGAATTCATGAATGTGGCAGGAATTCCTATGGGCATTCGTTAATAATATCCCCATGGGGCAAAATATTAGCTGATGGCAAAAATAGGAATGGTTTAATTTTTGCCAAAATAGATTTAGATGATGTAAATAAATTCAGAAACTCGATACCCTCATTATTTTCAAAAAGAAAATACTCAACCAATTTTTAAATATTTATCTTCTTTTAATTTGACTAACTCATTCTGGTCTAATGATTGTAACGTTTTTAATCTCTTCTCAATAATATCTCCCATTAGATTAATAGCAACCTTCATATCTCTATGTGCGCCTCCAACTGGCTCAGGTATAATCTCATCAATTATACCAAACTTTAACATATCCTGAGCTGTTATCTTAAGTGCTTCTGCTGCTTCATTTGCATGATCTGAGCTTCTCCATAAAATTGAAGAACAACCTTCAGGCGATATTACAGAATATATTGCATGCTCTAACATCAATGTATTATTAGCGACTGCTAGCGCAACCGCACCACCAGACCCACCTTCACCTGTAATTGTTGATATGGTGGGCACCTTAATTTCTAAACTTTTTTGAATACATCTTGCTATAGCTTGTGCCTGGCCTCTTTCTTCAGCCCCTTTGCCTGGGTAAGCCCCCGCAGTATCAACAAACATTAAAACTGGCAAAGAAAATTTATTCGCCAAGTCCATTAATCTTATAGCTTTTCTGTAACCTTCAGGTCTTGCCATTCCAAAATTTTTGTTTATTCTATCAGCAGTGTTTTTGCCCTTGTCAATTCCAATAATAATAACACTTTGATTTCTAAAAAAAGCTATTCCACCTGTTAACGCATTATCATCAGAAAAACTTCTATCTCCAGCAAGAGGTATATAATCATCAAATAAATGTTTCACTATGTCTTGAAAGTGGGGACGTTCTGGATGTCTGGAAACCTGAACTTTTTGCCATGGTGTTAATTTAGAATAAGTTCTTTTTAATTCATTAGATACAGTAGTTTGAAGTTTTCCTATTTCTTCTGCGATATTGATATCACCGCCGGAGGATAAGTGCCTTAGCTCTTCTATTTTACCCTCAAGATCAGAAATTTGTTTTTCAAAAGATAAAAAATGTTTAATCATAATTAATTACTTTCTAAATACTATAGTTTAATATTTTTTAGTGGATGAGTATCTTTTAGCAAACCTGCCAACCTCTCTGACTTTACATGAGTATAAATCTCTGTGGTACTTATATCGGCATGACCTAAAAATTTTTGTAATGATCTTAAATCAGCACCTCGGTTTAACAAATGAGTAGCAAAACTATGTCTGATTTTATGAGGTGATACCATTTTATTGTTAATTCCTATACTTTTTGCTAAATCGGACAGATCTTTATAAATACTTTGTCTTGTAACAAAATTACTACTATTTTTTTGGGGGAACATATATTTATTATTTGAGAAACATTTCAAAGAACACCTAAGATTTATCCAGTCTTTAATAATATTCTTCGCTTCTTTATTAAATGCAACTATTCTATAGATATCCCCTTTACCTTTAATTTGTATCTTATCAGTTATTTTAATAAACTCAGATAGAGGNAAACTTAAAAGTTCTGTTATTCTCATTCCAGTTGAGTATAANATTTCTAAAATTGTTAGTGTTCTTAGGGGTCTNATTTGATTAAGAAGAGTAAGTTTTTTTGAGTAANTATAATTTTCNTTTGCTTTAGTAAGAAGCAATAANATTTGTTCTTCAGATAAAGCATTAGGTAATTTTTTCTCTTTCTTATANGGCTCCAGGTTNTTAAGTGGATTATTNTTAATATAGTTTTCATCTTTTAANGTTTGATAAAATTGTGAAATGGAAGATAGTTTTCTTGTTAAAGAATTAGGTCTATAATTTTTTGATTTTAAATAATGGAAATACTCTATAAAATCATCNTCTTTTGCTTCTAATGCTTTTATATTTTTCTTGCTTAACCACTCAAGCATCAGACTTAAATCTAATGTGTATGCATTAATTGTATTTTTAGATAAGCCCTTTTCTAACCTATTAATGTTCATAATTTCATTAATAAAATCTGTATTTTTATTAATATTATTACTCATTTTATAAATTAAAACTTATCATTTTTGATGACATCACCTCATAGGTGATAGCATTAGCTAATTCTGGAAACCCAATTTTAAAAAGTGCTGCCCTAATAGTTATTAAACTATTTAGATCAAAGTCAACGAGTGGCGCATCAGAAATCAACCTTGCAGTAAGCAAAATAGTCAGGGATTTCTGATTATTTTCAGATGCTTGTTTAATACTTTTGGTTAAGATAAATTTTTGAACATTNNTATCACTATCCCACTTAAAATAATTATCGTTATTAACGATAATTTTATCAGAAGTGTTAATATAATTCATCCAATTTACAGTTCTCTCAATCATTCCTGCTTTTTCAAATATTGGAATTAAATACCATGCATTTTCTTTTAATACGAAATCCAAATCCCACTCATAACCTTTTTTTAACATAATCATATTTGCCAATTTATTATCAGGAAATGAATTTGGGTCTGCTGCAATCTTTAACTCTTCAATAGAATCAATTAAATTTTTTGTTAATGAACTACTGTTAATTTCTTTTAGAATTGGAAGATAAAGTTTAACTGCTTCATTAAATCTTCTGTTTTTTGCTTCTAACTTTATAAAATCTATAATTGATTGAGCTTTTTTTAAATCATCTTTTAAACTAATGGTTGATAGCCAAATGTTTGCTCTATTAAACGCATTAGGTTCTTTGGAATAACTTATCAAAGCTTCATCTATATTAATATTCCCATCAGCAACAGATTTGTAATTCTCAATGATTTTTTCAACTGATATATTAGTATACTTAATTTTTCTATCTAAAAGAAAAGATCTTGCCTTTGGAGTTAAGTAGTTTANACCCAATAGTGAGTCTACATATTCAACACCAAAGTGAGCAGTATAATCTCTTTTTATAGGTATTTTCAATGCATCCATCATTACCAAATGAATTGGTTCAATTTGCAAAGATTCTTTTTCTAGAGTAATACTCTGTTTTTCATTGTAAATATAATTAAATAAATCCTCAAAAATTTGATTGGAAAAACCTCTTGATTTCATTAAATCTAAGACCAAAACGGATTGATCTCTTTTGCCATCTAAGATTAAACAGAATACTCTACCCATTTGCCAAAAATCTTCAGATGAAATTTTTGATTTATTTTTAATAAATTTACATGCTTCTTCATCTTTTATATTGAATAGTTCAAATTCAACTTGCCACTTCTTCCATAAGCTCCACTTTTCATTGTCTGGAAGTTGCTTTACTAATTGATATAATTTTTCACTATGGCCNACACTTTTNATTTTAATCAGACGTGTTTCTATAAATTTTATAATTTCATCTGAACTACCANCNGGTGGATTAGAAGAACTAAGATACATGTNATTTAAGAAATTTTGTAATGACCTACTTGTTACTACATCTGGAATATAATTTAAGTTTTCAATAATTTCAGATGCTTTAAGATTACCCCATATATTTAAACCCAATAAATTATTAATATCAGTTTTAATTCCTAGTGACCCTAGGGATGGTTTTGTTAATTCTCTTACTTTTATATTTGTTTGTNTAAATCTGGACTGCTCTTTANCTTCATTTNTATCAATGTTTTGAGAATAAGCATTTATAGAACAAAAAANATNTAAATATAGCAAAATTATANTTTAAAAACCGTAACATGNATNTGTTAGATAAATTTAAATTAATTGATAGCTTCATTATGTACATCTAAAATTTTTTTNTCTAATTTGCTTGGTGCAGGCATATCAATATAATTTA
>NZHB01000037.1 GCA_002691185.1 SAR116 cluster bacterium
AAATTAAAAAAGTTTATTTTGTTTTATGTTAATTAATTTATTGATTTTATCTTCTATAATAAATGAACCTATTATTCATAGTTCTNTACAAATAAANAATAATCTTGTTGATATTAAAAATATNANATTAACATCACAAAATATNNAAAATGAAAAAATAGGTATAGTTGATTTTAGATTTATTTTGAAAAAATCAAATGCTATGAAANTTTTAGGAGAAAAATTTATTTNATTAGAAAATGAAATGAATAAGAAGATAAAAANTAAACAANCATATNTNAAAAANAAAGAATTAAAAATAATAAAACNGAAAAAANAAATATCNACTTTAGAATATAAAAATAAAATTGATTTATTCAAAAATGAAGTATTGAATATACAAAAACAATTTAAAGAAGAGAGGTTAATTTTAAATAATTCATTTCAAAATATTCAAAATGACCTTAAAGATATGTTGGCAAAAGTAATTAAAAATGTGTCTATAGATAAAAAAATAAACGTTGTGCTTCTAAAAGAAAATGTTTTCTTATATAACAAGGCTTCGCTTGATATAACTAACGAGGTACTTAAAATATTTAATGAAAGAACTAAATCATTAAAAATTGTTATTACTTCTGAAAATTAATATTTTTGGGTTCTTTTGAATGAATAAACAATTTTTTAATTCAAAGATTAATATAAAATTAAATGAAATATTGGAAGTTTTAGATATTCCACTGAATGAATTTTTATCAATTAATTATGATGTTAACATTGATAAAATTTTTATAAATGACTTTGTTCCTTTTAAAGATTTAAAAGAAAACTCCCTCTCTTTTTTGAATAATACTCAATATGATTTTAATAAAGTTTTTTCAGGTTTGTGTATTTTAGAAAAAAAGAATGCTAATATTCTAAGCAAAAATATTATTAAAATTCCGTTTGAAAGACCAAAATTAGGNTTTTCAAAAATTTTGGATTTTTATTTTTCCAAAATTTTAAAGGATGACATTAGTGTTCATCCTACTGCTATAATTGATGATACCGCAGTAATCGGCAAAAATGTTAATATTGGACCTTATTCATATATTGAAAAGGGTGTTGTTATTGGAGATAACACNTATATTGCAGAAAGAGTGAGTATTTTNCAAAATTGTATGATTGGAAAAAACTGTATAATTTACCCGGGNGTTATTATTGAATGTTCTTTTTTAGAAGATAGAGTTAAGGTTTNTGCAAATTCAGTTTTAGGNAAAGTNGGTTTTGGCTTTGTACCGAATGATTTTAAAACTTCTTTAATGCCCCATATTGGTGGATTATTAATAGGAGAAGGTACACATATAGGATCTAACTGTACCATAGACAGAGGATTTATTGAAGATACAGTTATAGGTAAATCAGTTATGATTGATAATCAAGTGCACATTGGGCATAATTGTGTTATTGAGGATTTATGTATTTTAGCAGGTAAAGTTGGGTTATCTGGGTCAGTTAACCTTAAGAAAAAAGTTACATTAGCTGGAGATGTAAGTATTAAAGACAATGTAACTATTGGAGCTAATTCAATAATAGCTGGTGCTTCAAAAGTATTTAACAATTTTCCCGAAAATAGTTTAATTGGNGGTAATCCTGCCCAAAAATTAAGTGATTGGAAAAAAATTATTGCTTCACAAAAACTTAATTTAAAAAAAAGAAAGTTTAAGACTAATGATCATTAAAGACGATAATGGTGATGTTAAATGCCTCCATCATAGTGATATAATAAATCTTATCCCTCACAGATATCCTTTTTTATTGATTGATAAAGTTACCGATATTGATTTAAATAAATCNATAACTGGAATTAAAGCTGTCACTTTTAATGAACCTTTCTTTTATGGTCACTTTCCGCAATACCCAGTAATGCCAGGAGTATTAATTCTTGAATCAATGGCTCAAACAGCTGCTTGTCTTGTTTCCTATGAAGATAATCAATTATCCCAAGNTAAGTTAGTNTTTTTTACTGGNATTGAAAAAGCAAAGTTCAAAAGACCAGTAACTCCTGGTTGTNTTTTAAAATTAAANATTAACCTTTTAACAAATAAAAGNTCNTTATATAAATTTAGTGGTGAAGNNTATGTTGATAATAATCTAGTCGCATCTTCTGANTTTTCTGCAATGTTAGTNGATCANGNNAAAGCNAAATGANNAATTTNATTCATNCTACAGCTATNNTTGATAANAANGCNTNCATAGGAGAAAATGTTAGTGTTGGCCCTTTTTCTATAATAGGGCCTAATGTTGTTATTGAAAAAAATTCAACTATACATTCTCATGTAATTATTGATGGTAATACGAAAATTGGAGAAGAAAATGAGTTTTATCCTTTTTCTGCCATTGGAATGAAACCACAGCATTTGAAATATTCTGGTGAGTTAACAGATCTAATTATAGGAAATAATAATATTTTTCGAGAAAATGTAACAGTACACCCTGGCACACTTGTAGGCACAAAGAAAACAATAATTGGTGACAATAATTTTTTAATGGTCGGTTCACATGTGGCCCATGATTGTTTAGTTGGTAACAATACAGTTTTTGTTAATAATGCTGTAATTGGTGGTCATGTTGAAATTGATGATTATGTATACCTTGGAGGACAAAGTGCTGTTCATCAATTTTGTAGGGTAGGAAAACATGCTATTATTGGTGCAGGTACCACCATAGATGGTGATGTAATACCATACAGCTCAGCAATAGGTAGTCGAGGACACTTAAGTGGATTGAATTTAGTAGGTTTAAGAAGAAGATCCTTTAGTAAGGACGACATAAAAAAACTAAGAAATGTATATAGACTATTATTTGCTCCTGAGGGAACTTTTAATGAGAGATTATCCGAAGTACGTGAAAACTTTCAAAAAGATAACCTTATTAGAGAAATATTAGATTTTCTCGAAGATAATTCAAACCGTCCGCTAATTCACCCTAAAATGGATAAATTTTAATGAAAATTGCCTTGATTGCAGGAAGTGGTAATTTTCCAGTATATTTAGCTAAAGAAAATCCAGATACATTTGTAATGTGCATAGAAGGTCATTCAGATTCAAAACAATTTAAAAATATAACTAGAACAGTTTCTTTACTAAATCCTCAATTATGGCTTAAGACATTAAAAGAAAATAAAGTAACACACCTGGTCTTTGCAGGAAAATTTAACAGACCTCAAAATNCAGACTTATCTAAAGATAATAACGCTTATGGAATGATTAGGGATATTTTATCTGTTGGAGATAATAATGCTCTTTTATTAATTGAAAAATTCTTTGAGAGTAATGGATTTGAGATTTTACCAATAAATTCAGTTTTTAAGAATTGTTTTTTTGCAAGAGGGTTTTATGGTGATAAATTCTNCCTATTTAATTTTAAAAAATATGTACTAAAAAGCGGGAATTACGGAATTGATTTACTTAATACTATTTCAAAGTTTGATGTTGGTCAGTCATTAGTTGTTAGTGGAAATTTGATTTATGCAGTTGAGGGATTGGAAGGGACTAATTTACTTATAAATAGAGTAAAAAAATTAATTATTAATAATAATAGTGTGTTCGGTCCTGTATTAGTTAAAATTCCAAAAATAGGGCAAAGTAGAAAAATGGATTTGCCAGTTATAGGATTGGATACAATTAAAGAATGTATAGAAACAGGGATAAGTTCTGTCGTAATTTCTTCCCAAGGAACAATTGTTATAGATCAGGAAAAAATTAAATCATTGATATCTAAAGCTAAAATATGCGTATTATCAGTATAAATTTATTAATTTTTTGAATTTTATGTCAACAAACAAAGAAAAAAAAATTTTTATATTAGCTGGTGAACCATCAGGTGATTATATAGGATCTTCTTTGATTAGGGGTTTAAGACTAGTGGATAAGGAAATAATTTTTTTTGGTGTTGGTGGGCCTTTAATGTTAAAAGAGGGGCTGGTATCTAAATATGATATGAATGATTTAAATATAATTGGTTTTTTAAATTACTTTAAAAATTATAAAAAACTAAAAAATCTTTTAGATCAAATAGTAAAGCTTATTATCTTAGAAAAACCAAAAGCAGTAATTACTATAGATACAAAAGGTTTTTCATATGAATTGGCTAAAACTCTAAAAAAAACATTCAGTGTCATTGGTATTAAATGTCCTTTAATTCACTTTGTGCCTCCAACGATTTGGGCTTATGGAAAATCAAGAGCTAAGAAATGGAAAAATCTACACGATAATTTGTTTTGTCTTTTTAAAAAAGAAGAAGAAATTTTTCAAAAATTAGGTATTAATTGTGTATATTTAGGTAATCCTGTTATAGAAAAGTTTCTGAACTTAGCAAATTCTAATGATAATTTAACTAAGAATAAAAGTGATTTAATTGGAGAGAAAAAATTTAAATGCTTCCTTTTTCCTGGTAGTAGAGACTCAGAAATAAAATATATATTGCCTGAATTTTTTTCGCTAATAAAAACATTTAATGATAAACAGATCAAAATAAATTGGGTTATACCAACAACTAGATATCATTTTAAAGAAGTATCAAATAAAATTAAGAAACTCATTCATGAAAACGATGTTCAAGCAATTGTTCTTGAAAAGAATTATGATTTATTAAAGGAAGCAGATATAGCTATTGCTTGTAGTGGAACAATAACTCTTGAATTAGCATTGTTTAAAATACCTACTATAGCTGTTTATAAAACTGATATTTTAAGCGCTTCAATTGGTAGAATGTTAGTGAATTTTAAAAATGTAATTCTTCCTAATTTCTTGGTTGGTGAAGATTTTGTTCCATTTCTTTTTCAAGAAAAATGTACCGCTCATAACATTAATAAATTTTTAAAAGCNTACATTAATAAAATTGAAGAAAAAAATCATCTTTTTAAAATTAACTCTAATAAAATTGTCAAAAATATGAATTATACTGACACATCTGAATTTAATTTTTCAAAAAACTCTGGAAACAAAATAATTGAAATAATTAATGCATATAAATATTAATCATCTTTTATTTAAATCTACAAAATTTCTTTGTGCATGACCAGTATATAATTGTCTGGGTCTACCAATTCTTTGAACAGGATCAGTTATCATTTCATTCCACTGCGCAACCCATCCTACGGTTCGTGCTACTGCAAATAAAACAGTAAACATATCGGTAGGAAATCCCATTGCCTTTAAAATAATACCAGAATAAAAATCAACATTAGGGTAGAGTTTTTTCTCAATAAAATACTCATCATTCAAAGCAATTTTTTCTAGTTCCATGGCAATTTCTAATAAAGGTTCATTTTTAATACCTAATAAATCTAATACCTCATGACAAGAAACTCTCATCACCGATGCTCTTGGGTCATAATTTTTATAGACTCTATGTCCAAAACCAAAAAGTCTGAANGGATCATTTTTATCTTTAGCCTTATTAATATATTCTCCAATATTTTTAACATCTCCAATTTCAGACAACATTTTTAAAACTGCTTCATTTGCTCCACCATGAGCTGGCCCCCATAATGAGGCTATTCCTGCTGCAATACAGGCAAATGGGTTTGCGCCTGAAGATCCCGAAATNCTTACTGTGGATGTTGATGCATTTTGTTCATGATCTGCATGAAGTATTAAAATTTTATCCATTGCTTTTGCNATTATGGGGTCAATTTTGTATTTTTCTGCAGGAACTGAAAAACACATGTGTAAAAAATTTTCTGCGTAATTTAAGTCATTTTGAGGATAATTAAACGGCTGTCCTAGTGAATATTTATATGCCATGGCAGCTATTGTTGGAATTTTAGCTATAAGTCTTCTCGAAGCTACTAATCTTTCATATGGATCATTAATGTTTGTTGAGTCTGGATAAAACGCGGATAGAGCACCAACAACACCCACCATAATAGCCATTGGATGAGCATCACGTCTAAAACCTCTATAAAAATTTATTAATTGTTCATGCACCATGGTATGTAGGGTAATAGCGTTTTCGAATTCTTCTTTTTCTGGTTTTTTTGGAAGCTCACCATTAAGTAAAATGTAAGCAACTTCTAGAAAGCTACTTTTATCTGCAAGTTGATCTATTGGATAACCTCTATGTAATAATATACCTTGTTCACCATCAATATATGTTATANCTGATTCACATGATCCTGTTGAACCATAGCCTGGATCATATGTGAAAACNCCTAAATCCCCGTATAAGGACCTTATGTCTAAAACTGATGGTCCTATAGTTCCATCTAATTTGTTTAATTCTAGTTCTTTACCATTAAATACAATTTTATTTTCAGACATATTTTTACCTATAAAATTTGAAGATTTTTAAACTTAATCAATATTGATAATTTAATCGATTTATAACAATTTCACAACCAAGTTCGTAAATAACAGATACTAAATCTGGAGCATTCGGCTTGCCTGTTAAAGCGATTCTAAGAGGATAACCAATATCTTTAAATTTAAGATTTTTATCTACAATATATTCTTTTAAGGTAATATCAATCTTATCTTTTGACCATGTGCAATTTTTTAATAACAAACTNATGTCTTTGAACATCATCCTGTTAGTCTCCAAAGTTTCTTTATGTGTTTTTTCTTTGCAAATAAAATCTTTATTTGTAACCCATTCTATATCATCTTGGATTTCAGTGTATAAATTAACTCTTTTTAATAACTCAGGTAATAACCCTAAAAGTCTATTTTTTTGTAGTTGATTTAGATTAAGATTGAAAGATTTGGAAACCAAGTCAAACACTTCACTAATTTCAAGTTCTTTAAGGAATTTACTATTAATATTATTTAGTTTTTTTATATCAAACTTCGATGGTGACTTATTAACTTTTTTAATATCAAATAGCTTAATTGCCCTAGATATTTGATAATCCTGTTCATCGTTTGATGACCATCCAAGTTGAAGTAAATATGAAAACATTGCTTGATTAAGGTAACCCAGATTATGGTATTCAAATACGTTAGTTGCACCATGTCTTTTAGACAATTTTGATCCATCTGTGCCATGAATCAGAGGTATATGTGCGTAAAAAGGCTCTTTCCAGTTCATATATTTAATAATTTGAATTTGCCTAAAAGCATTATTTAAATGATCATCACCTCTAATTATATGAGTTACTCCCATNTCATAATCATCTACAACAGAAGACAACATATATGTAGGTGTATTATCAGATCTCAGTATTATCATATCATCTAATATTTCATTTTTAACAGAAACTTCTCCTTGCACTAAATCATTAATTATTGTTGATCCATCGGTAGGCATTTTAAGCCTTATTACATAATCATTATTTAAATCGTTAGTTGACTTATTTCTCCATGGAGATCTTATTGGTATCCCTTTTTCTCTACTTTTATTTCTTAATTCTTGTAATTCTTCAGTATTTAGATAGCATTTATAAGCGTAACCTTTTTCTAAAAGTTCGTAAGCTACTTTAATATGGGAATTTAATCGTGAAGATTGATATACAACTTCTTCTTTTGAATTTATTTTTAGCCAATTAAGACCATCATGGATAGCTTGAACAGCCTCTTTAGTAGATCTTTTTTTGTCGGTGTCTTCTATTCTAACAAGATATTTTCCATTATGCTTCATAGCATAAAGATAATTAAAAATAGCTGTTCTAGCCCCGCCAATGTGTAAATATCCAGTGGGTGAGGGCGCAAATCTAGTTACAACTTCCAAATTAATTCTCTTAAATATTTTGAATTAAGTAATTAATATATTAGTTTATTTGAAAAAAACATTACAAAAAGAATTATTTATAATTTCTTATAAGGGTTTTAAGTTTTCCTTGAATTATTACTCTATCAGGTCCGTATATTTGTGTTTTATAATTTTTATTAGCTGGCTCAAGAGCAATAGTATCACCTCTTTTACGTAATTTTTTTAGAGTAGCTTCTTCTTTATCTATTAAAGCAACAACAATATCGCCATTCGTTACTTCTGCTTTCTTATCTATAACTACAACATCTCCATCTAAGATGCCCTCATCAATCATTGAATCACCCTCAACCGTTAAAGCATAGCTATCATCAGATAATGTATTGTTAGGAATTTCTATAAAGTTATCATAGTTAGATATGGCTTCAATAGGTGTGCCAGCAGCAATCTTGCCAAGAAGAGGGATTTTATTAAAATTTGTATTATTATCTGCAGAAAGGTTCTGATTTTTGGATTTACTAAATTCTTTGTTAAGATTTATTATATTTGAAATGTAAGGTTGTCCATTTGGATTTTTCTTTGGTGCAATTGCTCGGGCTCTGTTTTCTAAACGTTCAATATAGCCTCTTTCTTCAAGGGATTTAACAATTCTGTGGATTCCTGATTTAGATTTTAAGGAAAGTTCTTTGCATATTTCTTCGTATGAAGGTGAAACACCGTATTCCTCTAAACGCTTTATTAAAAAAGTTAATAATTGATTTTGTTTAAGTGTTAACATAAAAANCTCTTTTGTTCTCTTTTTGTTCTAACATATAACATTTAAAATGAAAAGAGGTTTATATATTATTTGGATATTTTAGGATTTTAACATTATCACCATTGTTTTTTCTTTTGTCATAAGGCTCTCTTGCAATTAAGCAATCTGATTGTGAAAAGTTAGTTATCATAGAACTGTCTTGTTTATAAAAGGGTTTGACTTTAATCACACCTTTATCGTTTTTTAATTTAGATCTAACAAAATCAAACCTTTTATCATTAGGTTTTAATTCTCCATCTAAAGATACTTGCTCAAAAATTGGAAAANCATCGTTAATTCCTAACATTTTTCTAATTGCAATATTCACAAAAATCATACAACAAACACCTGAAGAAACAGGGTTGCCGGGAAGACCAATTAAGGGGGTATTTTCAATATTTGTAAATAAAAGAGGCTTACCAGGCCTCATGGCAATTTTCCAAAAATTAACCTTGTTATTTTTAAAATTTTCTAAAGCATTTTGAATAAGGTCATATTTACCAACTGAAACGCCCCCAGTTGTTACAATTAAATCACTGTCTAAGGCATTTTTTAAAGTTTTGTAGATTTCTAGAGAATTATCGTTTGCAACCGGTAAAATTCTTGGGATGCCACCAAATTCTCTAATCATTGCAGCAAGCATAAGACTATTACCGCTAGGTATTTGATTTTCATTTAATTGTGAACCAACTTTTGAAATTTCGTTGCCTGTAGATAAAATGGAAACAATAGGTTTTCTGATTACATTAAGCCAAACTTGGCCGGCCATAGCAATTGAACCCAAATGACGAGCTTTTATAATAGTACCTTTATCAAATATCTTTTTATTTTTTTGTAAATCTAAACCTTTTTTTCTAATATTTTGCCCTTTAAAAATTTNAGTATTTAATTTAATGNAATTTTCATTTTTAGTTACTGTAACATCTTCTTGGATTATAATAGTNTTACATTCTGAAGGTATTTTGGCACCTGTAAAAATTCTAATAGTTTCTAATTCTTTAATTTTACNTTTAAATGGCATGCCTGCAGATGACTCACCAACTATTTTTAATTTTTGATCTTTATTTTTTTTAGTTTTTGTATAACTATCAAAGTCAATCGCATAACCATCCATTGAAGACACATCATATCTAGGATTGTCTAATTTGCTGATTATAGGTTCNGCGAGGCATCTTCCAATGGCATTTTCTAAAAAAACTTCTTCTGAATTAATTTCGTTAAAATAAGATTTTATTTTTTTAATTGCATTGTCTAAAGAAAGTAAATCAGACCTTGACATTAAATTCTCCAGATTTACCTCCAGATTTATGAACAAGTTTTATATCTGTAATTTCCATTTCCCTATCAATGCTTTTGCACATATCATAAATGGTCAAAGATGCAATCNTAACAGCTGTGAATGCTTCCATCTCAACACCAGTTTTTCCGACTAAAGAAGCTTCAGCTTTAATATTTATCAAAGAATTTTTAATATCAGGCGTTAAATCAACATTTACGTAGGATAAAGGAATGGAATGACATAAAGGAATTAATTGTTCTGTTTTCTTTGACGCCATTATTCCAGCAATTTTGGCTATATTCAGAACATCACCTTTTTTGATTTTGATATCTAATATTTTTTTAAGTGTTTTAGGTTGCATTTTAATTTTACCAATTACAATTGCAACTCTCTTAGTCATTTCTTTAGAGTTAATGTCAACCATAGAAGGGTTCCCATTTTTATCAAAATGGGTTAATGCTTCTTTATTCATCATAATAAACCAAGTATTTTTTTTGTTGCTGAGGTAAGGTCTTGTTCATTCATCAAACTTTCTCCAATTAAAAAATTATGAATATTATTTTCTTTGAGCAACAATAGATCTGAGTGATGTTTTAATCCACTTTCAGCAACAATTATTTTGTTTGGATCAATATATTTTTTAAGTGTTAGTGATGTATTTATATCAACTTCCATAGTCTTTAAATTTCTATTATTAATCCCAATTAATTGAGTTTTAAGCTTATTGGCCATTTGAACTTCTTCGACTGTGTGTGTTTCTGCTAATACATCCATACCATAATCCATGGCCTCTTTTTCTAATAAGATTGCTTCATCTAGAGATAAGGCGGCCATTATGAGGAGAATACAATCCGCTCCTAAAGATCTTGATTCTCTTATCTGCCAAGGATCTATAATAAAATCTTTTCTTAGAATTGGTAGTTTAACCCTATTTTTTATAAGATTTATGAAAGAGTTATGTCCTTGAAAATATTTCTCATCTGTAAGTACAGATAGGCATGATGCATTCCCATTATTATAACAGATCGCCAGATCAACTGGATCAAAATCTGTTCTAATTAAACCCTTACTTGGTGATGCCTTTTTAATTTCAGCAATAAGATTTAATTTATTTANATCATTAAGATTTTTAATAAAACCTCTTGGTTTTTCCTGTTTATCAATAGATGAATTAAGTATAAATTCATCAGTTTGTGATTTTCTAAAAGAAAACTCTTCTTTTTTATATTTTATTATTTCATTTAACTTTGTTGCCATATCGGTTTGTTTCTTNCTAAGGGTTTGTNATATCAACTAATTGTTCTAGTTTCATTAATGCCTTACCTTCATCTATTGATTTAATGGACATTAATGCTGCCTCTTCAAGGTTATTTGAATTTCCCGTAGCTACTAGTGCTGATGCCGTATTTAAAATAACTACATCTCGAAAAGCATTTTTTTTGCCATTGAAAAGTTCTAAAATTTTTTTTGCATTCTCTTCGGGTTCACCTCCAATAATTTCACTAATTTTAGCAATTGGAAGATCTATATCAGATGGCCTTATAGAAAATTCATTAATTGAACCATTTTTTAACTCAGCACAGTATGTTTCTCCAGTAATAGATACCTCGTCCAAGCCATCGCTACCATGTACGATCCAGGCATTAGTTGAGCCCAAAGTTTTAAGAGATTCTGCAAAGGGAATAATTAGTGATTTATCATATACACCTAAGAGTTGTTTTTTTACAAATGCAGGGTTTGATAATGGTCCAAGTAAATTAAAAATAGTTCTAATTCCTAATTCTTGTCTAATTTTTCCTACATATTTCATGGCAGTGTGATGCTTAGGAGCAAATAAAAAACAAATACCAATTTTATCAAGGCATTTACTGACAATATTAATGTCACAATCAATATTAACAGATAATGCTTTAAGCACGTTAGCTGCTCCAGATTTAGAGCTTGCTGCATAATTACCATGTTTTGCAACTGAAACACCTGTGCCAGATAATACGAATGATACCGCAGTTGAAATATTCAATGTACCTAAATTATCTCCACCGGTTCCGACCACATCAACTGTGTTATCACCAGAGGATATTTTTAAACACTTTTCTCTGAGAATTTCTGCTCCAGCTGCAATAACAATAGGGTTATGTTTTTGCATTTTGATTGCAGTTAAAAAAGATGAAATTTGCGCATCAGTTGCATTTCCAGACATGATTATTTGAAAAGCATTTTTGCTTTGATAATAGTTTAACTCTTTTCCATCAGTAACAATTTTTAAAATATCTTTGAACTCATCTGTGATAGTCATCAACAATCCAATCAAACAATATTATTATTTTTAGTTAATTAATCTTAAATTCACATTTTTTACAATAATTTTTATATTGTTTATTTTAAAATTATAATAATAAACTTATACGGTATTATAATACTCATAAATATAAGTTATTGTTTTATATATATTTATTTATACAAATTTGAGTTGACTATTTACATTAACAAAGATATAAACAGAAAAATTTTGTATTATATAATTTTAACTTAAAGGAAATAAAATGGCTTTAAAAGGTACTTTTTCAGCTAAACCTTCTGATATTAACAAAGACTGGTTCGTGGTAGATGCAGAAGGATTGGTCTTAGGACGCTTAGCCGTGATAATTGCTAACAGATTGAGAGGAAAGCATAAAGTTGGTTTTACTCCTCATATGGCCTGTGGCGATAATATTATTGTTATTAATTGCGAAAAGGTTTTGTTAACTGGTAATAAAAGAACTCAAAAAACTTACTACTGGCATACTGGTTATCCAGGTGGAATAAAAGAAAGAAAAGCTGATAAAATACTAGATGGTCGTTTCCCTGATCGAGTTATTAGAAAAGCCGTTGAAAGAATGGTACCACGTGGTCCATTAGGGCGTCAGGTTATGAGACAACTCCATATTTATTCAGGGGGAGCGCATCCTCATGAAGCTCAATTACCTAAAATCTTAGATGTTAAGTCTATGAACATAAAGAATAGTTAAGGGTTTAAAAATGAATGAAGCAAATAACGATATTAATAACCTAAGTGATTTATCAAAACTAAATGATACAGAGCAACCAGTTACTAATAGTGAGCCTAAAATTGATTCATTAGGTAGATCATACGCTACTGGAAGAAGAAAAGAATCTACAGCACGTGTATGGGTTAAAAGAGGAACAGGCAATGTTACTATTAATGGAAAAAAAATGGTAGATTACTTCGCTAGACCAGTATTGCAAATGCAATTAAATTTTGTGTTTGATATAGCTGAAAGAAAAGACCAATTCGATGTTGTAGCTACAGTTAAAGGAGGGGGTCTTTCTGGCCAAGCTGGTGCCGTAAGACATGGGTTAAGTAGAGCATTAAGCCTTTTTGAACCTGATCTTAGAAAGCCTCTTAAGGCAGCTGGTATGTTAACTAGGGACTCTAGGGTCGTTGAACGTAAGAAATATGGTAAAGCTAAAGCTAGAAAAAGCTTTCAATTCTCTAAAAGATAATATTTTTTTAATAATTATTTTTAAGGTGTGCTTGTCACACCTTTTTTTTATCAAAAATTTAATCTATAAGTATATTTATCTTAAAAAGGGTTAATATTATGAAATCATTAAAAATTGGAATAGCAGGTCTTGGTAATGTAGGTGAAGAGGTGGCATACCAGATTATTAATGGTTTTAAGGTTCAAAAAAATCTATTTGATATTGAAATTATAGCTGTTTCAGCAAAATCTAAAAACAAAAAAAGAAAAGTTGATATAAGCAATATTGATTTTTATGATGATCCTCTTGAAATGGCATCTAACCCAAATTTAGATCTTGTTATTGAGTTAATTGGTGGTGACGAAGGTGTCGCTAAAGATTTATGTTTTGCTTCATTAGAGAATAAAAAAGGATTAATAACAGCTAATAAAGCTCTAATTGCCAAATACGGAAAAGATTTAGCAACCTTAGCTGAAAAAAATAATTTGTTTTTTTCTTTTGAGGCATCTGTTGCAGGTGGTATTCCAATATTAAAACTTATCAGGGAAGGTTTAATAGTTAATGAAATTCATAAGCTAACTGGTATTTTGAACGGTACTGCAAATTATATACTTTCAGAAATGGAGATAGAAGAAAAAAGTTTTGATGAAGTATTGCTAGATGCTCAAGAAAAGGGTTATGCAGAAGCAGACCCATCTTTTGATATTGATGGTATAGATGCTGCTCATAAAACGATAATATTATCTGGACTTGCGTATGGTAAAATGCCTACTATAAACAATTTATCAATCAAGGGTATTAGAAATATTACATTGAACGACATTACTTACTGTGATGAGCTGGGTTATAAGATTAAATTATTAGGAAATTCTGAAATTGTATCTAACGCAAATGGAGATGAGGAATTATTTTGTTCTGTAGAACCTTGGCTTATTCCAAAGGATTATGGCCTTTCAAGCGTTTCAAATGTTACAAATGCGGTACAAGTTAAGTCTAGTCTTGCTGGTACTGTAATGGTTACCGGTCCAGGTGCAGGGGGGGAGCCAACTGCTTCTGCTGTTCTTGCTGACATATTTGATTTCTATAACAAAGGTAAGATTTATTCATTTGGTAGACCAGCAGAAGAAATAAAAAGTAATTTTAAAACAATTGATTACAAAGAAAAATTTAAGTTTTACTTAAAACTTAATGTTATTGATAAGTCAGGTGTTTTAGCTGATTTAACAACCATATTTAAAAATAATAATTTATCCATTGAAAGCTTTATTCAAAAATCAAATCAAAAAGATAAGACTGCTGACTTAATAATTATTACTCATGAAGCTGAAAATAGAGTTTTAAATAAAGCCTTAATTACTATAAGCGAATTAGATGGTGTAATTTCAGAGCCAGTATGTCTAAGTATTTACACTTAAAAATAAAGATAGATTAAAATTGTCTAAAACACGGATTTTTAATAAGAGCCCCTCTGTGAGTGATGCTGATTGGCACCTTATAGATACTGATGATTTTACAAAAAGATTTTCTGATTATCTATTTCAAAAATATAATTTACCACATTTTATATCACCTTATTTAATGTCTAAAGGGGTAGAATTAAATGATTTTGATAATTTTTTTTCTCCTAAACTTAAAAATTTGTTACCGGAACCATTTTTATTTAAAGATTTAGAAAAAGGCGTTAATAGGCTTGCAGATGAAATTATGAATAACAGACCTATTGGCATATTTGGGGATTATGATGTTGATGGAGCAACCTCAGCTGCGATGATTTCAAGTTACCTAGACAAATGTGGTTGTCAAAGCTTTATTCATATACCAGATAGATTTTTAGAGGGCTACGGACCAAACGAAGAAGCATTAAAATCTCTTTATAATAAAGGATCAGAGCTAATCATTACCGTTGACTGTGGTATTTCATCTTTTGAACCTCTAAACGCAATGTCAAAAGTAAACCTTGACCTAATAGTCATAGATCATCATTTACCTGATAAAATTTTGCCACCAGCATTTGCAATTATAAATCCCAAAAGATTTGATACAGAAAAAGGTTTTGAAGATTTATGTGCAGCAGGTGTAGTATTTATTTTTTTAATTGGATTAAATAGGGAATTAAGAAATAGGGGTTTCTTTTTAAATAAACGTGAACCCAATTTGATGAAATTTTTAGATCTAGTAGCTTTGGGAACGGTTTGTGACGTTGTTCCTTTAAAGGGATTAAATAGAGCATTTGTTAAACAAGGTCTTTCAATAATGCTAAAAAGAGAAAATCTTGGCCTTAAAGCTCTCTCAGACGTTAGTAAACTAAATTCAAAACCTAATACTCAAGCTCTTGGGTTTTCTTTAGGGCCACGGATAAATGCAGGTGGAAGGATAGGTAATAGCGAATTAGGTGTAAATTTGCTAAAAGAAACTAATGAAAATATAGCAATCGAAATTGCACATAAACTTGATAACTTAAATAAAAAGAGAAAATTTTTAACTAGTGAATTAGAAAAAAAAGTCATAGGTAAAATTGAAAGATTACGGATTAAGAATGAAAATATATTACCAAGTGCAATTATAATAAGCGGTAATGATTTTCACGAAGGTATTATTGGGATAGTAGCTGGTAGAATGAAAGAGTTATATAATAGACCAGTTTGTATAATTTCAATTAATAATAAAGGGGTAGGGAAGGGTTCTGGAAGATCTGTTTTAGGTATTCCGTTAGGTAAAATTATAATAGAGGCTTTAAATCTTAAAATAATTAGTTCAGGTGGAGGTCATGATATGGCTGCAGGTTTCACCATTGAAGATTCAAAAATAACTTATCTTAATGATTTCATTATCAACAAGATCGATAATTTACTTATTAATGGAATTCCCAGGCCGTTTTTTATTGCTTCATCAGTTTTACCAATCTCAGCCTGCACTTATGAATTAGCATATTGGTTAGAATCTTTAGGCCCCTGGGGAACAGAAATGGAAGAACCAAAGTTTATAATTTCTAATGCTAAAATTTCTTCTTTGAGAAGGTTTGGTTTAAATAATGAGCATGCTTCTTTTTATATTACTGATGGCTCATCAAATAAATTAAAAGTTAAAAAATTTAATCTTCTTAATAGTGACTTAAATACTGTATTAAATAATTTTGAAAACAAAAACTTTAGTTTTCTGGGAAGTTTAACTATTGATAGCTGGAATAATAGTAAATCATTGGAATTAATGTTAGATGATATCATTTGTTTAGATGTAGCTTGATTTTTGATTAAATTATAGGTAATAACTTATTTAGTGGTCCCTTCGTCTAATGGTTAGGACACCGCCCTTTCACGGCGGCAATACGAGTTCGAATCTCGTAGGGATCACCATATTTTTTTTATTTTATCTATTTTAAATTTTTAATCCAATTCAACATTGTTTTTCTCGCATGTTCTGTTTGGTTTGGAGATATAATATACCCAGCTAACACATGTGATAACTTATCGTCATTATTTGAAAGTTTTACAATTTTTGTAGTAGTTTCACCTCCCCATTTCTTAATAAAATCTTTGGTTTTATTGGGATCAACGACTTTATCCTCTTTTGAAAAATAAAAAAGTGCAGGTTTTTTTACATTTTTATAATCTCTGTTGTTTGCTTCCTTAACAAGCTTTGCCATTGGTATTAAGGCATTTGTCGGGTACGACATTGTCCAATATTTTTTGTTTAGATTATTTCTAGGATTATGCTTTATTGTTTTTCCAAGGATAATTTTTAACCAATAATTTGAAAATGGCCATGAAATTAGGCTTGCAAACGTATTGTTTATTCCAAAGTTTGGTGAAATAAATATATATCCTAATATTTTATCAGATAATTTAGTGTCTAGAGCTGAGGTAACACTTATAGTTCCACCAGTTGATGATGACATAATGATTACTTTTTCACCTATTCTTGAGCCTATTTCTATTGCTTCGTGCAAATCATTCATCCAATTTTCTATTGAACAGTTTTCCATTGCATCAGACGTTCTT
>NZHB01000038.1 GCA_002691185.1 SAR116 cluster bacterium
CATTTTCTTAACCTTTCAATCGTCATCCATTCTTTATTTCTATCTGAGCTATAAATAAAATCTGGGGCCACTTGAATTCCATTTTTAATCCTATTTTTATCGTATGAAGGAGCAATTAATTTTGATTTAAATATTTCTTGAAGTTTAGTGTTACCTCCAATGTGATCATTATGATGGTGAGTGTTTATTATTTCATTTAAATGCCAACCTTTTTGTTTTAAATATTTTAATACAGGTTCTGACTCACCAGGATCAATGACACTAGTAATATTTTTCGACTCATTTCTGAGTAGATAGATATAATTGTCTGAAAAAGCTTTTATTATTTTTATACTAATCATTTTTTACCTTCAAAATGTTAACATTACCCAAATAAACATAAAAAGTTAAAATAATTTGTTAGAAATATAATCAAAAAGTTTATTTATTTTTTAAATTATATATATATGTGTAAATGATAGAAGGACTAAAATGAATAACTTAGAACTAGATACACTAAGATCTCAAATTGATAAAATTGATTCTGAGTTATGCAAATTGATCAAAGAAAGACAGTCTTTAGCTTCAAAAATTATGAATGCTAAAAAAGGAGTTTTTCCTTTTGACCCAAAAAGAGAAGAAGAACTAATTAAAAAGTTAGTAAGCTTGGGTTTGGATAAATTCTTAGTTGAAAAAGTATGGCGTCAAATAATATCTTCCAATTTATCTATGCAAAAAGCTATAAAGATTGGTGTGGCCGGTAATGATGACGAGATTAAATCAGCTTATACCTCTCATTTTGGCAATTATTTTAAAACCAACTATTTTTTGAGTGTTATAAGTTTACTTGCTGCTTTAGACAAAAAGGATGTGGAGATTGGATTTATTGATAGTGAAAGTATTAATAAACTAAAACAACATACAGATGTTAAGGTTAATTTTCAAATTATTGCAAAAGTACCTCTTTTTAAAAGCCCTAACCAAAAAGAATATAATATCATCAAGCTTAAAGATGATACAGCAAAGGATAATGAATGAGCGCACCATTAGCTAAAGCAAGTGTAGAAAAATTAAAATCTTATAAACCAAACTTTGGTAAGACAATAAAAAAAAATTTAATTAGATTGTCTGCAAATGAGAGCGCATTGGGAACATCTCTAGATGCAGTGAAAGTGCTTAATGAGTATGCAAGTAACTTAAATAGATATCCTCCACAAGTAAGTGAAGATTTAATTAATTCGATAGCAAATAGATATTCACTTAATAAAAACAAAATTATTTTAGGTAATGGATCAGATGAGTTGATATCAATAATAGCACAAGCTTTTTTAGAGCCAGAAAATGAAGCAATTCATACTGAATATGGATTTCTCCAATTCCCACAGGCTATTTCTATTACAGGTGCTAAAGCTGTAGTTGCAAAAGATATTAATTTCACAGTTAGTGTTGATAATATTTTAGGTAGAATAAATAAAAAAACTAAATTAATTTTTTTAGCTAATCCTAACAATCCAACAGGTACTTACATCCCTAAAGATGAAGTCATTCGGCTTCATACCTCAATACCATCAAATGTAATATTAGTTTATGATGCGGCTTACTCTGAATATATTAAAAACGATTTGTATATTGATGGAAGTGAGTTAGTTGACAAATTTAAGAATGTTATAATGTTGAGAACATTCTCAAAGTTGCATGGGCTAGCATCTTTAAGGCTTGGCTGGGGTTACTGTTCTGAAGATATTTTAAACTCTCTTATGAAAGTGCGTGGTCCATTTAGCGTAAATATAGCTGCAATCTTGGCAGGGACTGCAGCAATAGAGGATATAAAGTTTCAAGAAAAATCTTTCCAACATAATAAAACATGGATGAAATGGCTTAAAAATGAAATTCAATTATTAAAATTAGATTTTCAACCCTCTATCACTAATTTCTTATTAGTACAATTTCCAGAAACAAGCGATCATAATGCTGAAAAGGCTGAAACATTTTTAGCTGAAAGGGGAATTTTGGTAAGAGGAATGAAGGTTTATGGCCTTCCAAACCACTTAAGAATTTCTATTGGTAATGAAACAGAAAATAAAATTTTAGTTAGAGAACTAAAAAATTTTTTAGAAAACAATCATGAATATTAGTTTTAAAAAAATTTCTATTATTGGACTGGGTTTAATAGGGACTTCAATTTTGCATTGCATTAGGCAAAAATTTGATAAAGAAGTTGTAACCTATGCCTATGATATTGAATCTGAACATAGAAGCATAGTGTCAGAAATGGGTATAGCGTCTTTTGTATGTCATAATATTTCTGATGCAGTAAAAGAGGCTGAATTAATTATTCTTGCAATACCAGTGGGCTCAATGGAAACTGTTGCAAAGTTAATATCTCCTCACTTGAAAGAAAACGTAATAATAACTGATACAGGCTCAACAAAAGCCTCGGTTATAAAAGATGTAAGTATTAACTTGCCAGAAAATGTTTCTTTTATTCCTTCACACCCAATTGCTGGAACTGAATTCTCCGGTCCCAAGGCGGGCTTTGGTTCTTTGTTTGAAAATAGATATTGGCTGATAGTCTCAGAGATAAAAAATGAAAATATACACAAATTATCTAATCTTTTTACTGATTTAGGATCAAAAGTTGAAATAGTTAGTATTGACTATCATGATAAAATACTAGCTATAACTTCTCATTTGCCACATCTAATTGCTTATACTATTGTCGGAACAGCATCCGATTTAGAGACTGATCTAAAAAATGATGTCATAAAGTATTCTGCGTCAGGTTTTAGAGATTTTACTAGAATTGCTTCTTCAAATCCTATTATGTGGCGAGATATTTTCCTAAATAACAGTGAAGCAGTTCTTGAGATGTTACAAAGGTTTAATGAAGACTTATCTGATTTGCAAAAAGCAATAAGAAAAAAGGATGGAAAAAAATTAGAAACCTTTTTCTCTAGGACTAGAAATATAAGAAAAAAAATAATTAGTGCTGGCCAATTATAAAATCCATTAAATTCTAAAAATCTTAATTCTGATATTTGCTATTATATACTTACAATATTCAATAGAAACCAATGAAAATGTCTCAAAAGATTTTAGCCATTTATTGATTTGGTGTTGTTTAGGTTTAATAGGATAAAACAAAATTTTTAAATTTGGCATTTTATTTTGAAACTCTAAAATTGCTCTTGGAATATGATAGTTACTAGTTATGAGCAAAATTTCTTCTATATTATTCATAGAAACCCATTTTGACGTTTCGATTGCATTAGAATAGGTATTTTGAGACACGCCATCAAGTTCAACACAACATTCTATTAATTTTAACTCAAAATTACTGTTTAATTTTTCTTGTAAACTTAGTTTTGAAAAACCCTTTCCTGTCCCGCTTACCAGTACTTTTAAATTTGTAATTGATTTCTTATCTAGTTTATTAACTACTTCAAAGCCCTCTTTTATTCTATTTGTTCCTCCAGTAAGAATAACAATTTTGGGGCTTAGATTAATTGGATGTTTTTGAAGTGTTAAAATTTTTTCTTTAAAACTATGTAACTCAATAAAAAAATAAGTGATTAAGGACAAAAAGAAAGTAATGAAAAAAATCTTTTTAAAAGTAAATATCATATAAAACTATTATAAATAAATTTATATCATGTTGGCAAAAAAATATCAGTTAGTATACTATTATAATTTCACATCTATTTATGAGAAGCAAAAAAATGCTTGAAACATGCACATCTTGTGGAACAGTTTTTGAAATAGATAAAGCTTTGCTTTCAAAAAATATCCAATGGCTCAAATGTAGTGTATGTAAACAAAAATGGAGTATTTCAAAGGAAAGTTTTAAAGATTTTGATAAAGAAGTAACAGTTTCAAAAGATAATAAATCTAATGATCAATCTGAACAAGTTAAAAAGGATTTGGCATCAATAAAATCAGTTGTTGAGAAAAAAACAAAAAAATTGTCAGTTCAAAAAACATCTGCGTTAGATCAAAAAAATAAAACAGTTAATCAAATAGCTTCAGAATTATCTGCTTCAAAATTAAAATCTAATGATAAAGTAAATACTAAACCTCTTAAAAAAAGTAAGATTAAAAAAGCGTACTTTTTATATTTATTAATATTTTTAATCATATTTTCTATTTTTGTTATATTTTTTCGGTCTTCAATCTTAGCTTATACTTATTTTTATTTTCCAAAATACGCTAATTTTTACTCAGAAAAAATTAATTTGATCTCATCGAAAATTAGATCACCTTTATTAGCTGAACTTCATTATATAAATCTAATTGACTTTGTTGCTACTGCTAAAAATGGCCAAATTAAATTTTCTGGAATAATCACGAATGGATCAGTAAGACCAATATTAGTTCCTAGAATTAAAATATTGGCAATTAGAGAAGATAGAAAAATAATGCTTGAAAAAATTTTAGTTCTTGATCAAAAAATCATTAAGCCAAAGTCTATGATAAAATTTCAAAATGGATTAAGTTTTAAGTCAAATAATGAAAATGTAAGTGTGAAAGCTACGTTATTAAAAGAAATATTTGATTTTTAGTCAAAATTTATAAGCTTTTCTTTAGCTATAATTTCTTTTATAGAGTCTACTTTTTTAATCTGATGATCTTTGTTATTTGCAATCAAAATTTCTATAGCATCACTTCTTGCATTATAATTAGAACTCATAACAGAAGAGTATGCACCTGCTGTCATAATTGCTAAAAATTTATTATTATCTACGTAATTAATGCTTCTGTTTAACGCAAGATAATCTCCAGTTTCACAAATAGGGCCAACAATGTCAGCTGTTATTTTTGTGTTATCATTTTGTTCTACATGAACAATTTTGTGATATGCATCATACAGTGTTGGTCTTATTAGGTTATTCATTGCTGCATCAACAATTATAAAATTTTTATCTTTTGTTTTTTTATTCCTGATTACTTTTGTAACTAAGATTCCAGCCTGGGCAATGAGACTTCTTCCTGGTTCAAAGCTAAGTTTATAATCAGATTTTAAGAACAAATTGTTAATAATTTTCTTATAATCACTGTAATTTGGTTCTATATTATTTTTGTAATCAACACCTATTCCGCCCCCTAAATCTAAACAAGGAACCATAAAACCATTTTTTCTAAGGTCATCTGCCAATTTTTTCAAATTAAGGTATGCTTGATTAAAGAAATTAAAGTCAAATATTTGTGATCCTATGTGAACGCCTAATCCAACAGGATTTATGTAATCAAGATGATGTAATTTTGTATAAATTTCTTTAACATTTTTGAAATCTATACCAAATTTAGTTTCTTTTTCACCTGTAGATATTTTTTTATGTGTTTTAGGAGCAATATCAGGGTTAACTCTTAAGCAAATATTAGCCTTCATTTTGATTTTTGAAGCTATAGAATAAATATCATCTAGTTCTTCTTCAGACTCGATATTGAATTGTAAAATATTATTTCTTAAAGCAACTTCAATCTCGTCTTTATTCTTACCCACACCAGAAAAAATTATTTTATTTGCTGGTATCCCGGCTGCTATACACTTATCAAATTCACCTATAGAGACTATGTCAGCTCCACTGCCTAATTTAGAAAAAAATTTAATTATATTTACAGAATCATTAGCTTTAACTGCATAATGAATATTTCCATTTACCTCTTTAATAGTATCAAAAAATATATCATAACGATCCTTCATTATTTCAGTGTCATAAATATATAATGGGGTTCCGTATTTTTTAGCTAAATCAGATACTTTTATACCTTGAACATTTAATTCACCATTTTCATTTCTATAAAAACCTAAAGAATGCATTGCCAAATCTAATTTTTTTCGATTGTTTGTGAGGGCTTGAGTGGTGCTGTTTTTCTTCCACAACCACTAATTGTTAGTGAGAAAATTAACAAAATAAAAATTATAAATTTAAATTTCATTTTTATTACCTAGAAATTTTAATTTAGCTTTTTTTACAGCCTTTAAGACATTTTTGGGAGCAGTGCCTCCATAAGATGTCCTTTGAGAAACAGAATTCTCTATTTTTAAAACATTTAAAATATTTTGGTCAGCATTTGGTACTATTGTTCTAATATCATCTAAAGTTAATTTTTCAAGAGAACAGTTTTTGCTTTCAGCTAATAAAACAATTTTTCCGGTAAAATGATGTGCATCTCTAAAAGGAATAGCTAAATAAGTAACCAAGTAATCTGCTAAATCAGTAGCTGTCGGGAAGCCCTTTTGAAGAGCTTCTAACATTTTAACAGGAATTGGTTCTAATTTACTAACCATACCATTCATAACAATTAAACAAAGTTTTATAGTCTTAACAGTATCAAATAGAGGTTCTTTGTCTTCTTGCATATCTTTTCCATATGCCATTGGAAGACCTTTTAGAACTGTCATCAGATTAAAAAGATTACCAAAAATTCGCCCAGGCTTAGCTCTAATTAATTCTGCTGCATCAGGATTTCTTTTTTGAGGCATTATGCTTGAGCCAGTAGTAAAACTTTCTGGTAATTTAATGAAACTAAATCGGTCAGAAGACCATATAACTAACTCTTCTGCTAATCTTGACAAATGAATAGCAATTAAAGAAGAAGCTGACATAAACTCAACTGCAAAATCTCTATCAGAAACGGCATCCATTGAATTATCTGTTGGTTTTTCAAATTTCAATTTTTTAGCTACAAAATATCTATCAATTGGATAACTTGTACCCGCTAAGGCAGCTGAGCCAAGTGGTAACTCATTTAATCTTTTTCGGCAATCAGCTAAGCGTCCCCGATCTCTTCCTAACATTTCGACATATGCTAACAAATGATGACCAAAGGTTATTGGTTGTGCTACTTGAAGGTGAGTATATCCAGGCATTAATAGATCGTAATTTGCTTCTGCTTTTTCTATTAAAGAGCCTTGAAGTTCACAAAGATTTAAATCAATTTCATCGATATTTCTTCTAAGCCAAAGTTTTATATCTGTCGCTACTTGATCATTCCTTGACCGAGCGGTATGCAATTTTTTCCCAGGGTCACCAATAATTGCCACTAGTCTATTTTCAATATTCATATGAATATCTTCAAATTTTAATGAAAAGCTAAACTGATCATTAGATATTTCTGCTCTTATTTGCTTGAGGCCAGATGTGATGAGATCAAAATCCTTTTTTGAAATTATCTCTTGCTTACATAACATCTCAGAATGAGCCAGTGAACCATCTATATCATCTAAATATAAAATTTTATCAAACTGGATTGATGAGTTAAATTCTTGCATTATTTCATCGGTCGAAGATGAGAACCTTCCACCCCAAATATTATTAATTTTTTTGCCAGAGCTATTATTTTTCATTTTTTTATCTATAGTAGAGAATTAATCCAGCTTAACTCAATTTTTAACATGCATACATTATATCTATACAAAAAAATATTATTATTATTTTCTTTAATTATTTTTGCAACCAGTTCTTATGCCAGTGAAATTTTAAAAAAGCTAGAAAATCCTGTAATGTTTCCTAATAAAAGTATTTTGGATCAAAATGGAAATAATATAACTTTTAAGTTTAATGAAAATTTGCAAAAAGATGGTTATGTCATTAACTTTTGGGCTACTTGGTGTGTCCCATGCAAGAAAGAGTTNCCGGACTTAAGTCTACTTAACTCTAAAGTAGCAAAACATGATATTGAGGTTTTAACTATTTCAATAGACCAAAAAAATATAAAAGATCAGATTGAGTTTTTATCAAAAAATGGTGCATCTGNATTAAAGCATTTTTTTGATAAAAAAATGCATCTATATAAATCATTAAAACTTAGGGGTATACCCACAACTATTTTGGTCAATAGNAGTGGCCAAGTCATATCTATTCAAGAAGGTATAATAAAATGGGGAGATGATAAAGTTGTCAGTAAAATAAAAAAATTATTCTATTAACTTTTCCATTTCGGGAACTGCTTTGAACAGATCTTCAGTTAGACCATAATCAGACACGGTAAAAATAGGTGCTTCCTCGTCTTTATTNATGGCGACTATAACTTTACTATCTTTCATTCCTGCCAAATGTTGAATGGCTCCAGAAATGCCAGCTGCAATATATAAATTTGGTGCAACTACCTTACCAGTTTGTCCAACTTGCCAATCATTCGGAACATAACCGGCATCAACAGCAGCTCTGCTTGCTCCCATAGCTGCCCCAAGTTTATCGGCAAGCTTTTCAAGAACTTTAAAGTTTTCACTTGATCCTAATCCTCTTCCACCAGAAACAACAATATCAGCGGCTGTAAGTTCAGGGCGTTCACTCTTAGAAAGCTCTGAATTAATATACTTTGACAATTCAGAACTTGAGTCCGCTTCAAGATTGGTAACTTCGACTTCNTGATCACTGAAGTNTGCTTTTTCAAAGGCGGTTGTTCTCACTGTAACTACTTTAAAAGTATCGTTGCTTTCACATGTTGCGATGGCATTACCAGCATAGATCGGTCTTTTAAATGTTTGATGGTCGATAATTTCAATTATATCAGGAACAATCATTACATCTAGAAGAGCTGCAACCCTGGGTGCAATATTTTTTCCATTAGCTGTATTGGCAAAAAAGATGTGAGTATACTCTTCTGCAATAGATTTAATTAACGTAGATGCATTTTCTGCTAGTTGGTTTTTGTAGATATCATTATCACAACATAAAACCTTATTAATCCCATTAATATTTATAGATGATTTAACAACATTTTCACACTTGCTTCCAATAACCAATAAATCTGAAGAATCAATTTGANTAGCTGCGTTCACAGTATGTAAAGTTGCTGGTAATAATTCTGCATTATTATGCTCTGCTACAACAAGAACTTTCATTTTAATTTCCTTTTNACTTATATTACTTTAGCTTCATTTTTTAACTTTTCTACTAATTCATCAACGGTTTGAAGCATTACCCCAGACTGACGTTTGGTAGGTTCNTCAACTTTTAGAATATTTAATCTNTTTNNAATTTTTATATTAAGATCTTGGATCGAAAGCTGCTGAATTGGTTTTTTCTTTGCCTTCATAATATTAGGCAGACTTGCATATCTTGGCTCATTTAGTCTAAGNTCTGTACTGATTACAGCAGGTAGATTNACCTCAATATTTTCGATACCACCATCAACTTCTCTGCTAACAATAGCTTTATTATCNTTAATTTCAACTTTGCTNGCAAATGTGGCNTGAGCCCATCCAAGCAAGGCAGCTGTCATCTGTCCGGTAGCATTCATATCATCNTCAATTGCTTGCTTACCTAATAAAATTAAGTCAAATTTCTCCTTAGTAGNAATAGAAGAAATAATTTTAGCTACATTCAAAGGNTCNAGGNTNTCNTTAGNTTCAACAAAAATTCCTGAATCAGCACCCATTGCTANAGCATTTCNTATNGTTTCTTGNACTTGTGATTNTCCNATAGAAANAGCTATAACTTCNGTAGCTNNCCCTTTNTCNTTTAANCTNAAAGCCTCTTCAACNGCAATCTCATCAAAAGGGTTCATAGACATTTTTACGTTATCNAGTTCTACGCCTGAGTTATCATTTTTAACTCTNACNTTNACATTGTAATCTACAACTCTTTTTACAGGGACTAAAACTTTCAACTTNAACTCCATATNTNAAAATTAAGGCTATTTTTGATTTNNNCCAGGCACCCATAANACATCATTTAATCCATTTTNATTTAAAACTCTAGATAAAACAAANAATAAATCAGANAATCGATTTAAATAAACCAATGAATTNTTATTNANTTCTTCTTCACTAGAAAGNAAAGACACGTCTCTTTCTGCTCTTCTTGCAATTGTTCTTGAAAGATGNATNANAGAAGCAGCTTCTGAACCACCAGGAAGAATAAATGAATTTAANGGNTTTANNTTATCATTATATTCGTCAATTTTTTNTTCAATTTTTTTNATTTGATTTTCTGTAATTCGAAGNGNTTTATAGNNTTGTTTNNNTTTNGATATAGGGGTTGATAAATCAGCNCCAAGGTCAAATAAATCGTTTTGGANACCTCTTATCAAAACCTTAATATCATNAAATANANTTTCGTCTTTTTTATTATCTAAACATAAAAAAANTAATCCNAAGGATGCATTTAACTCATCAACGTTTCCATAGGCTTGGGGTCTTAAAGAATGTTTTAACACTCTTGATCCATCAGCCAAGCCAGTTGAACCATCATCGCCGGTTCGTGTGTAAATTTTATTTAGTTTAACCATTAGACTGTTTCTTATACATTAACAAACATACAAAAATTAATATTGCAATTGCTTGAAATATAATCCTGTATCTCATAAGTAAGTTACTTTTTGATTTATTATATTCACCACCCCTGGCCATGGTGATTAATCCCCAACCAAGAATGACTACAACTATAGCCATTGAAATGTAAAGTATGGAATTATAAAAATCCATTATGTATGTTCCTCAAGTAAATCAATAAAGTTATGTTTTTGATTTTGATACGCTGCTTTTATTGTATTATGCATTAGACACGCAATAGTCATTGGCCCAACACCACCTGGCACAGGAGTTATTTTATTTGCCAAATGATATACCTTCTCGTAATTTACGTCTCCTACTAGCTTTGATTTAACCTTTTCTTTAGGCTTTTCAACTCTATTAATACCTATATCAATAATTATAGTATTTTCATTCACATAAGTATCGTCAATTATTTCTGGTGATCCAAGTGCCGCAATTAAAATATCTGCCTTTTTACAGTGCTCTTTTAAGTTTTCAGTTTTTGAATGTGTTATTGTAACTGTACAGTTGGATGATAATAAAAGTGAAGCCATTGGCTTTCCAACTATATTAGACCTTCCAATTATCACAGCACTCTTCCCGTTTAAATCCCTCACTTCATTTTTAATCATATATAAACAACCAAGTGGTGTACATGGGATAAAATTTGGGATTCCCATGTAAAGTTTTCCAAAGTTTATAGGATGAAACCCATCTACGTCTTTTTCTGGGCTTATCATGTTTATAACTTTTTGTTCAGAAATATGTTTAGGGAGTGGTAGTTGGACTAGTATCCCATCGACTTCAACTTCTTTATTTAATGAATCAATTCTTTTAAGAAGTTCTTCCTCTGAGGTTTGAGCAGGAAGAGTGATCTCGATAGACTGAATATTATTTTCTTCAGCGACACGTATTTTATTTTTTACATAAATCTTACTTGCAGGATTATCACCTACTATAATCACAGCAAGAGAAGGTCTGCGGTTAAATTTATATAAGAAGTCTTGACTGAGAGGATAGATTTTTTTCAAAACTTTTTTAGCATAAAACTTGCCATCTATATTTTTGTTTAAGATTTCCATAAAGGATTTACAACCCTAACCTATAATCTTGTATTAGATTTTTAAAAAAACTAAGAAGTAATATGACTATTACTGGAGACAAATCAATCCCAGAAAGTGAAGGTATAAATTGTCTGATCTTTCCTAATAATGGTTCATGTAAAGAAATAAGTGCCCTGAAAATAGTATTTATTATTTTATTATAGCTATTAATCATTTGAAATTGAATTAGTAGACCCATTATCACATAAATGAATAATGTGTATAAGTATAGAGTCATAATTTCATTTATAAGTATTAAAAATGCGTTCATTTTACTATGGTATTTATTGTATAATATACATAATAAATTAAAATTAAATTACTATACTTTAATAAAAAAAATTGTTTTATTAGATTAATTTAAAAATGAGAAAAAGTTGTTAATAAAAATTTCTAAATTCATTTTGTATTGTAACTTAATTTTACATTCTTGTACTGCTTGGAGCTCAGAGAGTTCAAGCACCTGGGAAGATACTTTATTAAAATCATCTGGCCAGACTATCTTCTTTCATGCATGGGGCGGGGATAGAAATATTAATAGCTATATAAGATGGGCAACGGATGAAATTAAAAAAAGACATAATATCAACGTCAAACATGTTAAAGTATCAGATACGTCAAATGTTGTTGCGAGAATATTATCTGAGAAGAATGCCAAGAAAGATTCAAATGGTGCTGTAGATTTAGTTTGGATTAATGGTGAAAATTTTTCCATGATGAAAAAAAATAAGTTACTTCTTAGAGAAAATTGGATATTTAAAATTCCCAATTCTGAATATTTAGATTTTAAAAACAACCCAAGCCTCTTAAATGATTTTGGTATTAATACTGAAGGTAGGGAGATGCCATGGGGATTATCTCAACTTACTTTTTATTATGATAGCAAGTTTTTAAAAATCCCTCCTAGATCATCAATGAAATTAAAACAATATATTTTAAATAATAAGGGTAGATTTACTTTTCCTCAGCCACCCGATTTTGTTGGTACTAGTTTTTTAAAGCAAATACTGACCGAAGTAATTTCAGATAAAAATTTATTAAAATCAGAGTATAACCCCAAAATACATGAAAAAGAACTCCAACCTCTATGGATTTGGTTAGATGAGGTGACACCAAATTTATGGAGAAAGGGAAAAAATTACCCCAGTAATTATTTAGCCCTTACTGAGTTGGTAGCTGAGAGAGAAATTGATATAGGTATGGCCTTCAATATTTCACATGCATCAAATGCAATATCTGAAGGGCGTTTGCCTAAAACTGTAAGAAGCTATATTCATGAAAAAGGAAGTTTAGCAAACGTCCACTTCTTAACTATTCCTTATAATTCTTCAAAAAAAGGGGCAGCAAAAATTTTTGTAAATTTTTTAATTTCTCCATATGCTCAACTTAGAAAACAAAATAATAAATATTGGGGGGATCCCAGTGTACTCTCAATGGACAAATTAAATATGGATTGGAAGAAAAAATTCAATGAGACTTCAAAGGGGGTTGCCACTTTATCTAATGAGGAATTAAAAATGAAATTTCAAGAGCCACATCCTTCTTGGGTAAAAGCGTTAGAAGAGGGATGGATAAAAAGGTATGGATCATAATAACTAGTTTTTGGTAATTTTGGAAAATATGGCTTGTCTAAACAAGGCTTTGTGGGTTCTTTTGAGTGGTGTTTTGATTGTCCCAATTACATTTGGAATATTAGGTTTTTTACTGCCTTCTTTTGGTTATTTCCCAATTTTGGATAAACATCAATTTAATTTAAATTATTTTTATGTTTCCTCAAATATTCCAGGAATTTCAAAATCTATCATCTTATCTTTTTTCACAGGTTTTTTGTCAACTGTATTAGCTTTGTTTTTTTCTCAATTGATAATTTTATCCATTTTCCAATCAAGAGTTTATAGTTTTATAAAAATAATAATTTCTCCATTGCTTGCCTTGCCTCATGTGACGATGGCAATTGGTCTATTGTTTATTTTTTCTCCTAGCGGTTTACTTTTGAGGATTTTTTCACCTTGGTTAA
This sequence comes from SAR116 cluster bacterium, assembly GCA_002691185.1. Classification (GTDB taxonomy): domain Bacteria; phylum Pseudomonadota; class Alphaproteobacteria; order Puniceispirillales; family Marisalimonadaceae; genus Marisalimonas. The sequence continues at coordinate 13,361 of NZHB01000038.1, forward strand.
CTGGTTTTGAAAGACCGCCGAATATTTTTATCATACCAGATGATTATGGTTTCTTTTTAATACTCGGATTAGTATTAAAGGAAATTCCTTTTTTTATTTTAGTTTCAATATCAGCTATTGAACAATTTGGTGCCAGGAAGTTTTTTAATTTAGGAAAGTCGTTACAACATACGACTTTTTCAGTTTGGTGCGTTTTATTGTTTCCTTTAATATATCATAGAATAAGATTAATTGTTTTTATTGTAATAGCATTTGCAGCATCAGTTGTAGATATGTCCTTACTTTTAGCTCCATCTACTCCATCAACATTGGCAATACAAATTTTACAAAATTATCAATCATCAGAACCCAAATCATTATTCATTGCCTCTAACCTGGCGCTAATTCAACTTTTAGTAATATTAAAATTATTTCTTATTTGGTTCTTATTAGAAAAATTATTAAGTAATAAGTATCTCTTTACTTTTTTAGTTAATGCCGTTTCATACAAGAGTAATTTAATAAAATACTTTACTTTCACACTAATATTAATTTTGTCAATTTTATCATTTTTAACTATTATTAGTTCTTTTCTTTGGGGTTTAGGTGGTAATTGGTATTTTCCTAATCTTTTACCAAAAAATATAAGTTTTGAAGTGCTAACAATTTTTTTAAATGAAAATAAATCTTTAATACTTATATCCGTTTTTATCCCTTTAATTGTATCTATTTTATCGTGCCTCATAGTTACACTATGGGTTGAGTTAACGGAGAGCTTGAATAAAAGAAACCAATTTCTTGAGGGGTTGATTTTTTTACCTTTACTTATACCTCAAATATCGTTTTTGATTGGAATGCAAAGTTTTCTTATACCTTTAAATTTTAATAATTTTTTATTACCTTTGATTATTGTAGAGTTATTTTATGTAATTCCTTATTCCTTTATCATCTTGGCACCGTCATTTAGAGCAATTTCAAAAGATATTTTAAAAGTTGCTTCAAGCCTAGGAAAAAACAGGTTTCAAAGATTAATTTTAGTTAAGATTCCAATGATAATGCCTACTTTTTTATTATCAATTGCAATCGGAATGCTTGTATCTTTTGCCTTATATACTCCAGTCTATTTTATAGGAGCCGGAAGAGTTACAACTTTAACTGTTGAAACTTTAAATTTATCCTTAAGTGGTGCAAAAAGAGATCTAGGCGTTGCAACAATATTTCAGATCATTATACCAATAATTATATTATTATTGGTAATCTGGTATAAAAAAAGATGTAATAAATGGAGTTTTTAAATTATTTAGTTTACTTGATAACGTTCTTTAAATCTTTTATAGAACTAAAATATAAAATTCCAGGAGAGTGTTTTGTCTAATTTATCGGCCTTTAAAGGTAAAAAAATTGCTATTATGGTAGCTAGTGGTTTTAATGAGGAGCAGTTTTTAATTGTTCAAAAAACAATTTTAGCCGCAGAAGGCTCTTATACTATTATATCTAGAGATATAGGCACTACTAATGGATGGGCATCAGAAAAATGGGGCTTGTCATACCCGGTAGATCAATCTGTTTCAGAAACACTTGCAATAGATTACGACGCTCTAATAATTCCAGGGGGAGCTAACCAAATTGAAACCCTCAGTAATGATCTTCATGTAAGAAGAATACTAAGAGCCTTTCTAAGAGAAAATGAACCAGTTGCTTTGGCTGGGGTTTCAACTATGTTATTAACCACAATAGACGCCGCAAAAGGCAGGAAGGTGGCAGCTTCTGACGCTGACAGCGCTTTGCTAATAGCAGCAGGAGCAGAAATTATAGACCAACCTACAGTAAAGGATCAAAATTTAATTAGTGCCACAAGTGGTGAAGCTGGTATTTCTGATCTCTTGGAAATGTTAGCGCAAGCCATTAAAGAAAGTGCGAATTAATATAGGCCAACAAGTGAAACAAAATAAAATAATGAGTCCATGCGTAGGGATATGTCAGATTGATGAGAAAAGTCAATTATGCATTGGGTGTTTTAGGTCTGCTAATGAAATTGCAATGTGGCCACAAATTGATTATGAAAAAGCATCAGAAATAATTAGTCAGATCGCAAAAAGATCCAAATCAAAAAAGNAAAAAAACTAGGAAAAAAAATGCATAAATATAGAACGCATAAATGTAATGAGCTNGGTATTCAAAATGTTAATGAAACTGTTAAATTATCTGGATGGGTTCATAGAAAAAGAGATCACGGACAATTAATCTTTATAGATTTAAGAGATCATTATGGATTAACCCAAATTGTTGTTGACTCTTCAAATGTTAACTTTTCAATTACAGAAGGATTNCCTCTTGAAAGTGTAATAACTATTGAGGGNACAGTTGTTGAAAGATCTGATGATACAATTAACAAAAACTTATCAACTGGCTATATTGAAGTAAACTTATCTNAGTTAGAAATAATATCTAGATCGAANACTTTGCCTCTACAAGTNAATTCTGATGAAGATTATGGNGAAGAAANTAGGTTAAAATTTAGATATTTAGATTTAAGGAGAAATCGACCTCATTCTAATATAATTTTGAGATCTAACGTGATCCAAACTATTAGAAATAAAATGATCGAATTAGGATTTGTTGAGTTCCAGACACCTATTTTAACTGCTTCTAGTCCAGAAGGGGCAAGAGATTTTTTGGTTCCATCTAGATTAAATAAGGGTAAATTTTATGCCTTACCACAAGCACCTCAGCAGTTTAAACAATTAATTATGGTATCTGGCTTTGATAAATATTTTCAAATTGCGCCTTGTTTCAGAGATGAAGATAGCCGCGCAGATAGGTCACCTGGCGAATTTTATCAATTAGATTTAGAAATGTCTTACGTGGAGCAAGAAGACGTTTTTCAAGCAGTTGAACCGGTGATAAAAGAAGTTTTTAAAAAGTACTCTACAAAAAAGATTGATGATATTTTTCCTCAAATTACATACAAAGATTCAATGCTTAAATATGGGAATGACAAACCAGACTTAAGGTATAATCTTGAAATACAAGATGTCACAGAAATTTTTACTAATTCTGGCTTTACCATTTTTGCAAAATCTATTGATACAGGTTCAGTTGTTAGGGGTATTCCAGGACCAGGATGTGGGTCTAGATCAGTTGCTGATAAAATGAATAGCTGGGCACAAGGAGAAGGTGCNCCGGGTATGGGTTACATTATTTTTAATGACGGGGAAGCAAAAGGACCAATTGCAAATGCTATTGGTAATGNTAAATCTTTGTCTTTAAAAAAGTTATTTAATTTAAATGATGGGGATGCATTATTTTTTTCTTGTGCCAAAGAAAACGAGGCAGCACATTTAGCAGGTAAAGCTAGGGTAAAAATTGCTACTGATAGAGGTTTAATAGAAGAAAATACATTTAAGTTTTGTTGGGTTGTGGATTATCCAATGTACGAGAAAGATGATAAAACAGGCAATATAGAATTTTCTCATAACCCCTTTTCAATGCCACAAGGTGGGATGGATGCTCTTGAAAACAAAGATCCGCTTGATGTTTTGGCATATCAATATGATTTAGTTTGTAATGGAATTGAACTTTCTTCAGGAGCAATTAGAAATCATGTGCCAGAAATTATGTATAAGGCCTTTCAAATAGCAGGTCATAAACCTGAGGTTGTCGACAATAAGTTTCCTGGTCTAATAAACGCTTTNAAATTTGGTGCGCCACCGCACGGAGGTATTGCTCCTGGTATTGACAGAATTGTAATGCTATTAGCTGATGAACCAAACATAAGAGAGGTTATTTTATTCCCCATGACTGGTAAAGCAGAAGATTTAATGATGAATGCTCCCAATGAAGTTAACATAACCCAACTTCGAGAATTAGGAATTTCATTAGACAAAAAAAGAGGCAGCTAACCTTAAATGCTTTTTATGTTAAGTCTATGCATACCTATTATAATAGATAAAAAAAGAATAACGGCGCCTGTTTGATGAATTGCACCTAAGGTTATAGGTACCATATTTATCAATGTTATAATACCTAACAAAAATTGAGAAAATACTATTAAAGCAGTGATGATGGCAATTTTTTTGATTTTGCCATCTTCTGTTTNTGAATAAATATTAAAACTATAAATNAAGGTTAAAATAGTTGTTAATAATGCAAGATGTCTATGGTGAAANTGTGCAGATGCTGGGTTTTCAAATGGATCTAAAAATTCATAATCTCCATAAGTTTCTGGTATAAAACTTCCTCCCATCAAAGGGTACTCGTTGTACATTAAGCCAGCATCCATTCCTGCTACAAATGCACCAGCCACAATGGTGGAACTAACTAAGCAAAAAATTAAAAGGCTAAAGTTAAATCTAATTTTCGAAATTCCTTCTTTTAAATCAAGGTAAATCCAAACTAGAAAAAAAAGAATTAATAAGGCGTTTGATAGGTGAGTTGCTAACCGATACTGTGAAACAGTAGGGTCATTAACCAACCCTGACTTAACCATCCACCAGCCTATAATTGACTGAAGCCCACCTAAAAAGAAAACAATTAAAATTTTAGGTAAAATAATTTTTGGTATTTTTTGGANAACTATAAATAAAACTAGTGGTATAAAAAAAATAATGCCTATTAATCTTCCCCATAATCTATGAAAATACTCCCAAAAAAATATTTTTTTAAATTCTTCTAAGTTCATTCCATTATTTATTTTGATATATTCTGGAGAATTTGCATAAAGCTGAAAGACTCTATTCCATTCATATTCTGAGAGTGGNGGAAGAAAACCCAATACAGGCCTCCACTCCACCATAGATAATCCGGAGCCAGTTAATCTAGTTATTCCACCAATNAGTATCATTATCAGAACCATGACAATTATCGTAATTAGCCATATTAGGACAATATTATTTGNATGTTTTATTATATTTGCTTGCATAGTAATGATTTGTAAACGTTCATAATGTAAGTGACACAAAATTNAAAAATTACAATATTTAAAAAAATTTTTTTTTAATCTTGAAAGTTTTCTTTNATCTTATTATGTAANCTCCATCAATAATATATTTATTGTTTAATTTAACTTTTAAAATAGGGAGATATGGCATGAAGTTTAGGCCACTTCACGACAGAGTTGTAGTCGAGCGTCTTGAAGCTGAAGAAAAAACAGCTAGCGGAATTATTATACCGGATTCAGCACAAGAAAAACCGATGCAAGGTAAAATCATTGCTGCAGGATCAGGTGCGCGTGATGAAACAGGTAAAGTTCAACCTTTGGATGTTAAAGAAGGTGACGTTGTGCTTTTTGGAAAATGGTCCGGCACAGAAGTAAAGCTTGATGGAAAAGATCTGCTGATCATGAAAGAAAGCGATATCATGGGAATAATGGGATAATCAATTCCCTGAGTTAAATAACAATTACTTTATATTTGAAAGGAAATAAAAATGGCTGCTAAAGAAGTCAAATTCGGTGCCAACGCAAGAGCCCAAATGCTAGAAGGTGTAGATATACTTGCTGAGGCTGTAAAAGTTACTCTTGGACCAAAAGGAAGAAATGTTGTTATAGATAAAGCTTTTGGAGCACCAAGAATAACTAAAGATGGTGTAACTGTAGCTAAAGAAATTGAGCTCAAAGATAAATTCCAAAATATGGGCGCTCAAATGGTTAGAGAGGTTGCATCAAAAGCCAATGATGTAGCAGGTGATGGAACAACAACAGCTACTGTCCTTGCTCAAGCCATAGTTAAAGAAGGATCAAAAGCAGTTGCTGCAGGCTTAAACCCAATGGACCTTAAAAGAGGTATTGATTTAGCTATTGAAGCAGTTGTTGCAGATCTAGAAACTAGAACAAGTAAGATCTCGACTAATGAAGAAGTAGCTCAAGTTGGAACTTTGTCTGCTAATGGTGAGTCAGAGATTGGTGACATGATTGCTAAAGCTATGGACAAAGTTGGTAACGAGGGCGTAATTACTGTCGAAGAGGCTAAAACTCTTGCTACAGAGCTAGATGTTGTAGAAGGAATGCAATTCGATAGGGGTTATTTGTCTCCTTATTTTATCACAGATGCTGATAAAATGAAGGTGGTTATGGATGATCCTTACATTCTCTTATTTGAAAAGAAATTAGCCAACTTACAAGAAATGTTACCAATTCTTGAAAAAGTTGTACAATCAGGTAAGCCACTTCTTATTATAGCTGAAGACGTTGAAGGCGAAGCTCTTGCTACTCTAGTAGTAAATAAGCTTAGAGGTGGATTAAAAATAGCTGCTGTTAAAGCTCCAGGTTTTGGAGATAGAAGGAAAGCAATGCTCGAAGATATTGCTATCTTAACAAAAGGTGATTTGATTTCAGAAGATCTAGGTATCAAACTAGACAATGTTACACTTGAAATGTTAGGTACAGCTAAACGAGTTGAGGTTACTAAAGAAGAAACAACTATCATAGATGGCGCTGGCTCTAAGGATGATATTGGTGCTAGATGTAATCAAATAAGAGCTCAAATCGAAGAGACTACTTCTGATTACGATAAAGAAAAACTTCAAGAAAGATTAGCTAAATTAGCTGGTGGAGTTGCTGTTATCAAAGTAGGCGGTGCAACTGAAGTTGAAGTTAAAGAGCGCAAAGATCGAGTTGATGATGCAATGCATGCAACTAGAGCTGCAGTTGAAGAAGGTATAGTTCCAGGTGGTGGAGTTGTTTTTGTTAAAGCAATTCCGGCTTTAGAAAAAGTNAAAGTCGATAATTCAGACCAAAAAATGGGTGTTGATATTGTAAGAAGGGCTTTGAAAGCACCTGCTAAGCAAATTGCTGATAACGCAGGTCAAGATGGAGCTGTAATNGTTGGAAAACTGCTTGAGTCAACAGATGCTAACTTTGGTTTTAATGCCCAAACTAACGAGTTTACAGATCTAGTTAAGGCTGGTGTNATTGATCCTACTAAAGTAGTAAGATCAGCACTTCAAAACGCCGCTTCTGTTGCAGGGTTGTTAATAACTACGGAAGCAATGGTTGCAGATAAGCCAGAACCAGCTTCTAGTNGCGCTGGTGGCGGTATGCCTGACATGGGCGGCATGGGTGGTATGCCTGGCATGGGTGGTATGCCTGGCATGATGTAATAGATTTAAATTTTAAATATAAACACCTCTTGTGCATACAAGAGGTGTTTTTTTTTGTGACAATTTTATTTTAATTAGTTGATTGCAGATTATAACTGATATAGCTATTACATAACTTATAAGATGTTCGAAAATGGATAAATTCAATTTAAAAAAAATTGCAGAAAAATCAAACTCTTGGCCATTTGTAGAGGCAAGAAACCTCAGAGATCGATTAGAAAAGTCAGGTATTGATAATCAAAAAACAGTTTTATTTGAAACTGGNTATGGTCCTTCAGGTCTGCCTCATATAGGGACTTTTGGTGAGGTGGCTAGAACAACAATTGTAAGAAATGCATTCGAAGTACTAACAGATAGAAAAACAAAATTAATCTGTTTTTCTGATGATATGGATGGATTTAGAAAAGTACCAGATAATGTTCCTCAACAAGAATTGCTTGAAAAATATATTGATCAACCTCTAACTAGAGTTCCAGACCCCTATAAAAAATTTGACAGTTTTGGCTCTCATAACAACTCTAAATTAAAAACTTTTCTTGATAAGTATGGTTTTAATTATGAGTTTGTTTCAGCTACTGATTGTTATAAGAGTGGTAAATTTGACAACGCTTTAAAAAATGTTTTGTCAAATTATGATAAGATTAAAAATATTATTCTACCTACTTTAGGTAANGATCGTCAAAAAACATATAGTCCCTTTTTACCTATTTGCCAAAGAACAGGTAAAGTACTCCAAGTAAATATCACATCAATAGATATTAAAAATAATACTATCAGTTATATCGATGAAAATACAAAAGAGTTAGTAACAGTCTCAATTCTAGGAGGGTCTTGTAAATTACAGTGGAAATGTGACTGGGCTATGCGTTGGTTTGCCTTAGGCGTAGATTACGAAATGGCCGGAAAAGATTTATCTGAAAGTGTTATTTTATCTAGTAAAATTCTCAGGGTTTTGGGTGGTATTCCACCAACAGGTTTTTCATANGAATTATTTCTTGATGAAAATGGAGAAAAAATATCAAAATCAAAGGGTAATGGGTTGTCTATAGATGAATGGTTGAGATATGGCTCATCAGAGTCATTAAGCCTCTTTATGTATAGTAATCCTAAAAGAGCTAAGCGGCTTTTTTTCGATGTGATTCCNAAAACAACTGATGAGTACTCCNCCTATCTAAAAAAATATCAAGAACAGGAATTAGAACAAAGAATTGATAATCCTGTCTGGCATTTACATAATGGTNGTCCTCCTCAAAATGATTTGCCTGTAACATATACATTATTATTAAATCTAGCATCTGTCTGTCACGCTAATGACCCTGAAATTATATGGGGATATGTTTCAGCATACTCACCTGGTGTTGTAAGAACTGCAGAACTAGACTTGTTAATGAAATTAGCTGTGAATTATTATAAAGAAAAAATTGAGCCATTTAAAAATTATAGATTGCCAAACACCAAGGAAGAAATAGGTCTAAAAGAATTAGTAAAATCTTTATCAAATCTAAATGAAACGACCTCGTCTGATGAGTTACAATCTCTAGTATTTTCTATAGGAAAAAATTTAGAGTATGATAATTTACGAGACTGGTTTAAAGGTTTATATGAAACCGTTTTGGGCCAATCAGATGGCCCTAGAATGGGTAGTTTTATAAAACTTTATGGAATTAAATCTACAAAGAAGTTGTTAGAAGAAGTTCTTAACGGTAATTTGGTTAAATAGCAGGTTATCAATGGTTTGGAGTTTTCTTACTTTTTTAATTCGAAAATTAGATCCAGAGATTGCTCATCAACTCACTTTGAAAGCTCTAACACTTGGGGTTCACCCTAGGCTTAAAGTTTTAAAAATTCCTACAAAAATAAATAATTTAAAATTCAATAATATTCTTGGNGTTGCTGCTGGTTTTGATAAAAATGCNCAAGTAATTGATAAAATCCATTTTTTAAATTTTGGTTTTACNGAAGTTGGTACTATTACTCCTAAGCAACAATACGGAAACCCNAAACCAAGAGTATTTAGGTTAGANATGGACAAAGCAATAATCAATCGCAATGGGTTTAACAATTTAGGTATGGAAGAAGCTAAAAAAAAACTTGAGCGATATAGAAAAATAAATCCCGTTGGGAGTGATTTTGTTTTGGGTATTAATGTTGGACCTAACAAAAATAGCCTTGACCGAATTAATGATTATCAAGTTTTATCTGAAAATTTGTGTAAGTTTGCTGATTATATTACAATTAATATTTCTTCTCCCAACACGCCTAATTTAAGAGATTTTCATAAAAGTGAGCTTTTAGAAAAAGTTATAAAGGCTGTAAAAAAAGGAATATTTAATTCTAAATNGCNGAATTCAAATATACCTATATTTCTTAAAATTGCCCCTGACATTTCTTTTAAAATTTTAGAAGCTATTATTAACAAGGCTGTNCAATTAAAAGTCACAGGTCTTATAATTTCCAATACAACAATAGATAGAAATAAAAACCTANAATCTGAAAATGCTACCGAAATTGGTGGATTATCTGGTACACCACTTTTTAATAAATCTACATCTATTTTGTCTATGAGTAATAAAATAATAAAAGAAAATCGTCATAAGCTTTGCTTAATNGCGGCTGGTGGGGTTTCTGATGCTAAAACAGCCTATGTTAAAATATTATGTGGTGCAAATTTAGTACAACTCTACTCGTCGATGACATTTGAGGGCCCTTTAATTGCAGATAAAATAATAAAAGGACTTTTAGCATTAATGGAAAGAGATAAAGTAAATAGTATAGATGATATAAGGGGAATATCAGACAACCCCGAAGATGCTATGCAAATAGCCATAAATGGAATTAATTATAAAAAATAACTTCTTAGAGCATTTTACTTGACCTTTATNAAACTATATTTTANAAGATCACNTTTCTTATTAAGNGGTTAAAAATGTCTAGAGTATGTGAGATTTCTGGTAAAAATGTTATGAGTGGCAATAATGTTAGTCATGCAAAAAATAAAACAAAAAGAAAATTTCTACCAAATCTGCAAAATGTTAAATTTTTTAGTAAAACACTAGATAAGTTTATAAGTATGAAAGTTAGTGTTCATGCTCTTAAATCAGTTGAAAAAAATGGTGGTCTNGATGATTATCTAAAGAAGACCAGCAATAGAGTATTGGCACCCGAGGCATTGGTTATTAAAAAATCTATTTTAAAAACTACAAAAAGCATAGCTCAAGATAGTTAGTTCATTCTTCATTAAATAAATCAGCTAGTTGCTCTGTAAGAGCGCCTCCGAGTTGTTCTGCATCTGTTAAAGTAACTGCCTTATTATAATATCTAGTTACATCATGGCCAATTCCAATAGCAACTAATTCAACAGGTGACCTATTTTCTATAAACGAAATTACTTCTTTAAGATGTAGTTCTAGATAATTTCCGCTNTTAGAAGATAAGGTTGTGTCATCTACGGGCGCACCGTCACTTATCACCATAAGAATTTTTCTGTCTTCTAATCTTCCCAACAACCTATCATGGGCCCAAATTAAGGCTTCACCATCAATATTTTCTTTGAGAATGCCCTCCCGAAGCATCAAACCAAGAGAATTTTTAGATCTTCTCCANGGTGCATCGGCTGGCTTNTANATTATATGCCTTAAATCATTTAGCCGACCAGGATAAGTNGGTTTTCCCTCGTTAATCCACTCTTCTCTAGATTGCCCACCTTTCCAAGCCTTAGTNGTAAAGCCTAAGATTTCAACTTTTACTCCACATCTCTCTAAAGTTCTTGCCATTATATCTGCGCAAATAGCGGCAATTGTAATAGGCCTTCCCCTCATAGAACCAGAATTATCTATAAGTAAAGTAACTATTGTATCTCTAAATTTCATATCCTTCTCTTGTTTATAAGATAGTGGAAAAAGGGGTTGAGTAATTATCCTAGATAATTTAGAAGCATCTAACATTCCCTCTTCTAAATCAAAATGCCAAGATCTATTTTGTTTAGCTTGTAATTTTCTTTGGAGTTTATTTGCTAATCTTGCAATTGCTCCTTGAAGAACGTCTAACTGCTTGTCAAGCGTTGCCCTTAGCCTAGATAGTTCATCTTCTTCGCAAAGGTCAGTGGCGTTTATTATTTCATCATATTTTGTAGAAAAAACCTTATAATTGTGATCTAGACTATTTTTTCCTTGGTTATGACCTGGAAGTGGATTGGCAGGTATTTCTCCTTCACTCTCTCCGTCTTGATCTTCGGATTCACCATCTTCAACCTCTCCTTCAATTTGTCCTTCATCTTCTTGAGAATCACTACCCCCATCTAAGCCGGCTTCTTGTTCNTCNTCGCCATCATTTTGAGGAGAATTTTCATTATCTTCATTTTCATCAGGGTTTGTATCTTCATTATCTTCTTCATTATCACCATTATTATTGTAATCTGTTTCTCCAATTTCAGCCTGAAGTGCATTTAACAACTCTCTAGTCTTTGAAGCAAATTTGTCTTGATTAGATATATTTTCTTGAAGTTGATTTAGTAAATTACCAATTTTACTGTTGATCCAAGGTCGCCATTTTTCTAGAGAGATAGAAGTGTTTTCAGGAGAGTCAGATTTTGTAATTTTTTCTCTTATTACAAGATGTAATGCTTTNACAAGCGCTTCTTTATCATCTCCACCTGGAACAGGTAAAATCGTTTCTTTATACTGTTCAACTATTAAGTTTTGTAGATTATTTTTTANACCAGAAAAATTTTTTGCTCCAACTGCTTCAATNCGNGCTTCTTCAGCTAGTTTAAATATTTGAGATGAAAGATCAGAAGAAGGTAAGTGTTTATTGAATAAGAGAGGGTCATGGTATTTTAACTTTAANGCTATTTTGTCAGCTTCTCCTCTTAATTTAGTTAACTGTTTATTATCTAGTTCTTTTAGGATTTGNGGTAGGCGAATNTCTTTTAAAGATAAATTACCNGNATTTCCTAAAAACTTAATTTCTCTTTCATCNTGTAAATTTCCAGAGATTGCCCTAAGCGTAGAGGCTGTTGCATTTTGAAATTGTGAATTATCTAATTTTTTTTTCATTAAATTTCAGTTTTGTTCTCAATTTCCATNAAGTCTCTTCCAAAACACCTTTGATAATATTCAGAAACAATTGGCCTTTCCATTTCATCGCATTTATTAAAAAAAGTTAGTTTAAAAGCTAAATCGATATCGTCAATAATATTGGTATTTTCTGCCCACGTAATGACAGTTCTAGGTGACATAACAGTAGATAGGTCACCTGAAATAAAACCATTTCTTGTTAATCCAGCAATCGTAACCATGGATTTAATTATTTCTTTACCTTCTTTAGTATTAAAGTTAGGGACNTTAGAAATTATAATTTTTTCTTCTGCTTCTGATGATAGATAGTTTAATGTTGAAACTATTGACCACCTGTCCATTTGGCCTTGGTTAATTTGTTGCGTCCCATGATATAANCCTGTCGTATCACCTAAGCCAACTGTGTTAGCTGTTGCAAANAAGCGAAAGTTTTGGTGAGGGTTTATNACTCTATTGTTATCAAGTAAAGTTAATTTNCCAGAAACTTCTANAACCCTTTGAATAACGAACATGACATCTGCTCTTCCTGCATCATATTCATCAAATACAATAGCTACGGGATTTTGAAGAGCCCAAGGTAAAACGCCTTCTCTAAATTCTGTAACTTGCTTGCCATCTTTTAAAACAATAGCATCTTTACCAACAAGGTCTAAGCGACTTATATGACTGTCAAGGTTAACTCTTACACATGGCCAATTTAACCTTGCNGCAACTTGTTCGATGTGAGTTGATTTACCTGTACCATGATAACCTTGTATCATTACTCTTCGGTTGTAACAAAAGCCTGCAAGTATTGCTTTTGTTGTGACCTCGTCAAACAAATAAGATTCATCGATATCAGGAACAAATTTTGTTTTTTCTTTAAAGGCTAAAATTTTCATATTAGTCTTAAAACCAAATACTTTTTCAGCATCTATGGCTGATGTAAGGGAGGTTGGGAATGTTTCTGCTTCAAAGTCCATATGGTTAGTTAAACTAACGTCGTTCATTTTTATTCTCCAAGTTTATGTGTTTTTATTTTTCAGTAAATGAGTCTAAAATTGTTTTGTAGGCGTTTGTGATATCAATGAATTTATTCTTATTGTGATTAGTTTCATTTTGTTGAACATCAGGATGCCATTTTTTTGCTAAATTCTTATATCTTCTTTTAATTTCATCCGGTGAACTATTTAAATCTAGGTCTAGTAAATTAAAAGCATCTTTTATTTTTTTAGAAACGTTTTTATTTTCATCAAGTTTTTTTTGTTCATTAAATTGTCTAAAAGCTTTTTCAAAATCATAGTTAAGGTTTTTTGTACCAAACTTCCAACTAGGTCTGTTCCAAGTTGTAGATTTTCTAATTTCAATCTCTAATTCTTGTTCATTCAATCCTTCAAAATAATTCCATGATTTATTAAATTCTCTGATACAATTTATACAAAAATATAAATATTCTCTTAA
>NZHB01000039.1 GCA_002691185.1 SAR116 cluster bacterium
GCATTTAGAGAGGGTATGGCTAAAGCTTCCCCAGTTCTGCTGGAGCCTATAATGAAAGTAGAGTGTGTTACACCAGAAGAATATATGGGTGATATTATCGGTGATCTTAACAGTAGACGTGGTCAAGTTAGTGGTATGGATAGTAGAGGTAATGTGCAAGTAATAAATGCAATGGTTCCTCTTGCAAACATGTTTGGGTACGTAAATAATCTAAGGTCAATGAGTCAGGGAAGGGCTCAATATACAATGATATTTGATCATTATGATCAGGTCCCACAAGCTGTTGCTGATGAAGTCAAGGCTAAATTAGCTTAACAAACAAAACAAGAAAAAGAAAGGTCATAAGATGTCTAAAGAAAAATTTGATCGTAGTAAACCACACGTAAACATTGGTACAATTGGCCATGTTGACCATGGTAAGACTACACTAACTGCAGCAATTACAAAAGTTATGGCTGATGCTGGTCGTGCTGATTTTTCTGCCTATGACCAAATTGATAAGGCGCCTGAAGAGAGAGAAAGAGGTATAACCATCTCTACCGCTCACGTAGAATATGAAACAGAGAATCGTCATTATGCTCACGTTGATTGTCCTGGTCATGCTGACTACGTTAAGAACATGATTACAGGTGCAGCTCAAATGGATGGTGCTATTTTAGTTGTGAATGCAGCTGATGGACCTATGCCACAAACTAAAGAACATATTCTGCTTGCTCGTCAGGTTGGTGTACCATCATTAGTTGTGTACATGAACAAAGTTGATCAGGTTGATGATGAGGAATTGTTAGAATTGGTAGAGTTAGAAGTTCGAGAGCTTCTAAGTAGTTATGACTTTCCTGGTGATGATATCCCTATTGTAAAAGGAAGTGCGTTAGCAGCTTTAGAAGGCCGTGATGAGGCCATAGGCGTAAATTCGATTACAGAATTAATGGCCGCAGTAGATTCTTATATTCCACAACCTGAGCGTGATAAGGATAAACCTTTTTTAATGCCTATTGAAGACGTTTTTTCCATATCAGGAAGAGGGACTGTTGTTACAGGTCGTGTTGAGCGCGGAGTAATAAAGGTTGGTGAGGAAATAGAAATTGTTGGTATAAAGGATACAACTAAGACTACATGTACTGGTGTCGAAATGTTCCGTAAACTTCTAGATTCTGGAGAAGCGGGTGACAATGTTGGTGTTCTTTTAAGAGGAACAAAAAGAGAAGAAGTTGAGCGTGGCCAGGTATTGTCTGCACCAGGTTCGATTAAACCTTACTCTAAGTTTAAAGGTGAGGCATATATCCTTACAAAAGATGAGGGTGGAAGACATACACCGTTTTTTAGTAATTATCGCCCACAGTTTTATTTTAGAACAACCGATGTTACAGGTGCAGTTGAGTTGCCAGCTGGAACAGAGATGGTAATGCCGGGAGATAATATAGCTATAACAGTTGAGCTTATTGCGCCGATTGCTATGGATGAAGGCTTAAGGTTTGCAATCCGAGAAGGTGGTAGAACTGTTGGCGCTGGTGTTGTATCAAGCATTGAGTCTTAAAAAGAGAATATTTAACAGTTAATATAATGAGGTTTTATATATAATATTAGGAGTGTAGCTCAACTGGTAGAGCACCGGTCTCCAAAACCGGGGGCTGGGGGTTCGAGTCCCTCCACTCCTGCCATTAAAATATCTGATACAATCTTTAATTTTGACTATTAAAAAAAAAAATTGTAAATAAGCATTTTGTTCTTGCAAGAAAGGCTTCTCATGGCTAAAACAAACCCCGCACAATTTGTTAGGCAGGTTAGACAAGAAATTAATAGAATAACTTGGGCAAGTAGACGTGAAACTCTTTATGCTTCCCTGAGTGTTTTTGTAATGGCTCTTTTAGCTTCACTTTTTTTCTTTCTTGTGGACCTGTTATTGTCTAATATTGTGCAATTTTTATTAGGGCTTGGTAATTAAGTAAAATAATGATTTATTTTAAACATTTTAAAATTGGGCAAATATAATGGCCAAAAGGTGGTATGTGGTACATGTTTTTTCTGGATCTGAAAAAAAAGTCAGTCAAAGCATAGAAGAGCAAATCGTTGCTAAAAACATGTCTTCTTTGATCGAGCAGGTTCTGGTTCCTACAGAAGAAGTTATAGAAATAAGACGAGGTGCAAAAGTTCAAAGCGAAAAAAAATTTTTCCCTGGCTACATTTTAGTGAAAATGGAAATGACAGACGAAAGTTGGCACCTTATTAAAGGNCAGTCTAAAGTGACTGGTTTTCTCGGTGGCAAGNGTAAACCAGTACCTATTAGCGATNCTGAAGCAAAAAGACTAATNGANCAGATAAGTGAGGGTGTTGATAAACCAAGATCAAGCGTTATTTATGAAATTGGTGAAGAAGTTAGGGTTTCTGAAGGTCCATTCCAGAGTTTTAATGGCTTAGTAGAAGAAATTGATGAAGATAAATCTAGACTTAAGGTTGCNGTGTCAATATTTGGAAGNTCAACCCCTGTTGATTTAGAATATAGTCAGGTAGAAAAAATTTANNATAATTGGTTTAGCAACAAGATATGTTGCGGAGGGATAAAAATGGCAAAAAAAATNGATGGTTANATAAAATTAAATATTCCAGCTGGTGCNGCTAATCCATCACCNCCAGTNGGTCCTGCGCTGGGGCAAAGNGGTGTTAACATAATGGAGTTTTGTAAGGCTTTTAATGCTGCCACTGAATCTCTAGAAAAGAATATGCCNATACCAGTGGTTATAACAGTATTTTCTGATAAAAGTTTTANTTTTGTAACAAAAACACCTCCTGTTTCTTTTTATCTTAAAAAAGCAGCNGGAAAAGAAAAAGGCTCAAGTGAACCTGGCCGATCAGTTGGNGGTTCTGTNAAATTNGCTCAAGTTAAAGAGATTGCTGAAAATAAAATGAAGGATTTGAATGCTGCTAGTATAGAAGGTGCTATCGAAATGGTTAAAGGATCAGCAAGATCGATGGGTATAGAGGTGTTGGAGTAGAAAATGAAAAAAAGCAAACATTTATTTGATATGAATAAGAAAATTCAAGAGNCAGATTTTGATTTGGCTGGTGCAGTAAAATTTTTTATTGATA
Organism: SAR116 cluster bacterium; assembly: GCA_002691185.1. GTDB lineage: Bacteria > Pseudomonadota > Alphaproteobacteria > Puniceispirillales > Marisalimonadaceae > Marisalimonas. The sequence goes on from NZHB01000039.1 coordinate 3,088, forward strand.
ATAAAAAATCCAAGTTTGATGAAACTCTTGAAATTTCAATGAATTTAGGTATTGACCCCAGACACGCAGATCAAATGGTAAGGGGAGTTGTATCATTGCCTAATGGAAATGGTAAAAAAATGAGAGTAGCCGTTTTTGCTAGAGATGAAAAAGCTAAAGAAGCAACGGAAGCAGGTGCAGATATTGTTGGAAGCGATGATTTGGCAGAAGACATGCAAAAAGGAAATCTTAATTATGACAGAATTATTGCAACTCCAGATTTAATGGGTGTAGTTGGAAGAATAGGAAAAGTATTAGGACCGAAAGGCCTTATGCCAAATCCTAAGCTCGGTACAGTAACTGCAGACGTTAAATCAGCTGTCGAGGCTGCAAAGTCAGGGCAAGTCCAATATCGCGCAGAAAAAAATGGAATAGTTCAGGCTGGTATTGGTAAACTTAGCTTTGGATCAGATAAATTAATAGAAAATGTTAACTCTTTTATCGATGCAGTTCAAAAAGCGAGGCCAACTGGCGCAAAGGGTACATTTATTAAGAAAGTTTCAATCAGCTCCACTATGGGAGTTGGTATAAATGTAAATATATAGGTTTTCTATTATATTTACTAAGGGAGTGAATATTTTTCATTCCCAATCAGCCTTTTTTAGGCTGAACCTGTCCAAGACTGTAGGTGAATTCGTTCTTAATATCCTACATAGACAAATAAAGCAGTTTACTGCTAGTTGATAGGGCGGGCCGTGGGTAATTTTATTACCTTAAATGCAACAAATGTTTGGACTTTATAGTCTTGACAAAAACGTGGAGGCTTTTCGGTGAATAGACAANAAAAATCCGATTTGGTCAAAACTTTGCATAATACATTTGAAGGTTCGGCGTCAGTCGTAATTGTTCATTGTAATGGTCTTACAGTTTCAGAGAGCACAGAGCTCCGTAGAAAAATGCGTGAAGATAAGTGTAATTTTAAAGTTACTAAAAATAAAATTGCACGCTTGGCGCTAAAAGAAACCAAATACCATTATATGGATGATATGTTTAGAGGACCAACAGCCATTGGNTCTTCTGAAGATCCTGTAATGGCNGCAAAGATTTTGGTCGATTTTGCAAAGGATAATGAAAAGTTAACTATTATAGGTGGAGGATTAGAAGATAAACCTCTTTCTAAATCAGACGTGGAAGCTTTGGCTAAGCTTCCAAGCTTAAATGACTTAAGAGGAAAAATTGTTGGTCTTCTTCAAGCACCTGCTTCAAAGCTGGTAAGACTAACTATGGAACCTGCTTCTCAAGTCTTAAGAACTATTTCACAAAAATCAAAACAATAACAATTAAATTATTAGGAGAATATTATGGCAGATTTAGAAAAAATTGCAAAAGAGCTTAGCTCTTTAACAGTATTAGAAGCAGCAGACCTTGCTAAGCTTCTTGAGGAAAAGTGGGGTGTCTCAGCTGCTGCTCCCGTTGCAGTTGCTGCAGGTGCTGTTGGTGGTGATGCAGCTCCATCAGCAGAAGCTAAAACAGAATTTGATGTTATGTTAAACGCTGTTGGTGAAAAGAAAATTAATGTTATTAAAGAAGTTAGAGCTGTTACTGGTCTTGGCTTGAAAGAGGCAAAAGATTTNGTTGAAGCTGCCCCTTCNATGGTTAAGGAAGGTGTTCCAGAANCAGAAGCTAATGAAATCAAAGCTAAGTTAGAAGAAGCCGGCGCTACTGTAGAAATTAAATAAAGTTTATTTAATCTTTNTTAAAATGGACAAGTTTTTTAGAAGAGCTTGTCCATTATAAATTTTCATTTTCAGGTAGCCATTTTGGCTGGATTTATAAATTAAAGGATTTTAAATGTCACTCCAACAAAGNACTTTATTAAANAGAAGAAGAATTAGAAGGTCATTTGGGAAAATAAACGAAGTTGCTCAAATGCCTAATCTTATTGAAGTTCAAAGAAATTCTTACGAGCAATTTCTTCAAATGTATGTGCCTATTGAAGANAGAATAGANANTGGTTTGCAAGCTGTATTTAATTCAGTNTTTCCTATTAAAGATTTNGTTGGAAGATCNATGTTAGANTTCGTATCTTACACNCTGGATGAGCCTAAATANGATGTTGATGAATGTCANCAAAGAGGTTTAACATTTNCNTCTTCTCTNAAATTNACATTNAGATTAATNGTNTGGGATTTAGANCCTGATACTGGNGCNAAATCTATAAGAGATATGAAAGAGCAAGATGTNTACATGGGAGACATGCCTTTAATGACTCCNAATGGGACNTTTGTGGTCAACGGTACNGAAAGNGTNATAGTATCTCAGATGCATAGNTCTCCAGGNGTGTTCTTTGATCATGATAAAGGTAAAACNCATGCTTCTGGNAAATATTTNTTTGCAGCAAGGGTNATNCCTTATAGAGGATCATGGCTTGACTTTGAATTTGATCCNAAAGACATATTAAATGTAAGNATTGATAGAAGAAGAAANCTNCCNTGNTCAACTTTTTTGATGGCTTTATTAGATGATGANTCAGAAAANTATCTNCAAGATTGTTTNAANAAAAATNANGAACCAGATAGGGCNGAATTATCTGGTTTAACCCGCGAANANATCCTNAATTTTTTCTATGAAANAGATATTTATAATTATGAAAATGATTNTTGGGTAACTGAATTCAANGAAGATTTNTTTAANGGTAAAAAACTTGATTTTGATTTAATCAANTCATNTAATGGTGAAATAATTGCTAAAGTTGGNGACAAAATAACCCANAGAAACNTNAATNTATTCAAAGAACAGGGTTTAAAATCAATATTAGTAGATAATGGGCATATTCTNGGNAANTTTATTGCTGAAGATCTTATAAATGAAAGCNCAGGTGAAGTTTATGCTGAAGCTGGNGATGAAATNACNGAAGATTTAATNCAATTAGTTAAATTACATGATTTAAAATCTATTTCNATNTTNTCCATNGATAAATCAGTTGGGCCTTGGATTAGAAANACATTGGCTNTAGATAAAAATGCTTCNAGAGAAGAAGCTTTGGTTGATATATATCGTGTGATGCGTCCAGGCGAGCCGCCTGCTCCAGAAACAGCTGAANCGCTTTTTAATGGTTTGTTCTTTGATAGAGAAAGATATGACTTGTCTGCTGTGGGAAGAGTTAAGATGTCAGCTCGGTTAGATCTTGATTTANATGATGACTTGAGAGTTTTAAGAAAAGTCGATATTTTGGCAATTCTCAAAGAGCTAGTTTCCTTAAAAGATGGGAATGGTGAAATTGATGACATAGACCACTTGGGTAACAGGCGTGTTAGATCAGTTGGTGAACTACTAGAAAATCAATATCGCGTTGGCCTTTCTAGGATGGAAAGAGCTATAAAAGAAAAAATGAGCTCTGCAAATGAAATAGAGAATTTGATGCCACAAGATTTAATTAATGCTAAACCGGCCGCTGCATCACTTCGTGAATTCTTTGGTTCAAGTCAGTTGTCTCAATTTATGGATCAAACCAATCCTTTATCTGAGATTACGCATAAAAGACGAGTTTCTGCTCTAGGGCCAGGAGGGCTTACAAGAGAGAGGGCTGGTTTTGAGGTTAGAGACGTGCATCCAACTCATTATGGAAGAATATGTCCGATAGAAACTCCTGAGGGTCCAAATATTGGTTTAATTAATTCTTTAGCTACTTTCGCGCAAATCAACCAATATGGTTTTATAGAAACACCTTACAGAAAAGTAAATAATGGTCAGGTAACAGAAGAAGTTGTTTATGTTTCTGCCATTGAGGAAGGTAAATATACAATTGCTCAGGCNAATGCTGAGTTAGACAAATCNAATAAGTTTACTGGAGAACTTNTNCCNGTTAGAAAAAATGGTGATATCGGNTTNGCAAATCCTAGTGATATTGATCTTATGGANGTNTCCCCNAAGCAACTTGTTTCTGTGGCTTCTGCTNTAATACCTTTTTTAGAAAATGATGATGCAAATAGAGCGTTAATGGGTTCAAACATGATGAGGCAAGCTGTACCATTAGTTAAATCTGAGAGTCCACTTGTGGGTACCGGTATAGAGGCAACTGTAGCACAGGATTCAGGTGTAACATTGATAGCCAGAAGGTCTGGAATTGTAGACCAAGTAGATGCCACAAGAATTGTTGTTAGGGCTTACTCGTCTGATGAAGATGATGTTAGTCCTGTTGATATTTACTCATTGTTAAAATTTCAAAGAAGCAACCAAAACACATGTATTAACCAAAGACCACTTGTTCAGGTTGGTGATAAAGTTAATGTTGGTGATATAATCGCCGATGGTCCGGCAACTGAAGATGGTGAACTTGCGCTAGGTAAGAATGTGTTGGTAGCTTTTATGCCGTGGAATGGGTATAATTTTGAAGATTCTATCCTCATTTCTGAGAGAATTGTTAAGGATGATGTTTTTTCATCAATTCATATAGAAGAATTCGAAGTCATGGCGAGAGATACAAAATTAGGACAAGAAGAAATCACAAGAGATATCCCAAATATTGGAGAGGAAGCACTAAGAAATCTTGACGAAGCTGGTATGGTTTATATCGGTGCTGAGGTAAAGCCTGGTGATATTATGGTTGGTAAGGTTACTCCTAAAGGTGAGAGCCCAATGACACCAGAAGAAAAATTATTAAGAGCAATTTTTGGTGAGAAAGCTTCTGATGTTCGCGATTCTTCCTTAAGAGTTCCTCCTGGTGTTTCAGGTACAATTGTAGATGTTAGAATATTTTCTAGAAGAGGTATTGAAAAAGACGAAAGAGCTAGGGCTATTGAAAGAGCAGAGATAGAAAAATTTGCTAAAGATAGAGATGATGAAAAAAATATACTGGAAAGAGGATATTATGGTCGCCTTAAGGAATATGTTGTTGGTCAGACTTTATCTTCCAATATTAAAACAATAAAAAAGGGTGAGTTATTAACAAATGATATTCTTAATGAGCTTTCAAGAAACGATTTAAGATTAATTACAGTTGAAGATGATAAAATTCAGAAAAATGTTGAGAAATTATCTAAACATTTTGATGGAGTTATTAAATCACTTGAAGATAGATTCAACGACAGAGTAGATAAATTACAAAGAGGTGATGAATTATTACCAGGTGTAATGAAAATGGTAAAAGTTTTCATCGCTGTAAAAAG
>NZHB01000040.1 GCA_002691185.1 SAR116 cluster bacterium
ATCTTTTTGTATCGAAATCTCTTGCCCATCCACTTACTATTTTTTGTATTGTTGGGTCTGGTTGATGTTTAATAAGTTTTACAACATCACTACCAGCAACTCTATCTAGTGCGTCTATTTGTTCTTGAACTGTTACAGATAAACCGGGCATGTTTAATGTTATTCTGTCATTTAATTTTGATGTATCCATTTCTGCGGCATGCACTAGAAAACCTGCGGCGGCTCTTGGCGTTGCATGCCAATGTCTTACATCAGGATTAACAGGAAGAATTGCTTCTTGACCATTTAAAGGTTCACGTATAATTCCAGAAAAGAAACCTGAGGCTGCAAGATTTGGTTTACCGGGTCTTACGCAAATAGTAGGTAACCTTATTGATACACCGTCAATCATTTTTTTTCTTGAATAATCTGCTAACAATAGCTCAGATATGGCTTTTTGAGCTCCATAAGATGTTAAAGGAGTTGTAAAAAAATCATCTGAGATTTTGTCCGGAAATGGTGCACCAAAGACTGCTATTGAGCTTGTAAAAATTAATCTTGGACAATAGTCTTTCCCCTGCTGTCTTATAGCTTCAAATAACCCCCAGCTTCCTTTTGCATTTATATCCCAACCTAAATCAAATTCCTGTTCAGCTTGTCCTGAAACGATAGCAGCTAAATGAAAAATCATATCTGGTTTAGTTGAAATGAGATTTTTACTTACATTTACATCAGAAATATCACCTGACTTTGATTGTATTGGAATGTTTGTATCAATAGGATAGGGTGCTTCTATAATATCAAATAATGTTATTTCACTGATTTTTTGATTATTTATATTTTCTTTTTTTAATAAGAGATTAAGCAGTTTTTGCCCAATCATTCCAGCTCCACCCATTATTAATATTTTCATAAAACCCTCTTTATTAATTTATTGATTGAAGAATTTTGAATAAAAACATATTAAAATAGAAAGTGAAAATAAAAAATAAATTTTTGATAAATTGATGCGTAATTATATTAAATCTACTCTTTCAATGTCTCCTGTTATGCCTGTATTGACAATCAATAATATTGATAACGTTGAATATTTGTTTGAGGCTTTAATTAATGGTAATCTTAAAGTAGTTGAAATCACTTTAAGAACAGATTGTGCCCTAAAAGCAATAGAGATTGCGTCTAAAAAATTTCCTTCTTTAAAGACTGGAGCAGGTACAGTTTTAAGCAATGAAGATTTAAATTCNGTTAAAGATGCTGGAGCGAAATTTGCTGTTAGTCCTGGTTCTACAATTTCCCTTGCAACACACGCACTAGAAAAAGAATTTCCATTCCTGCCGGGAGTTTCAAATTCCAGTGATATTATGAGTTTAATGAATTTAGATTATAAATTTTTTAAATTTTTTCCAGCACAAGCCGCAGGTGGTCTTGAATATCTTAAATCTTTAAGTGGACCATTTCCTGAAATTTTGTTTTGCCCAACAGGTGGTATTAACCAAAATAACGCTCATGAATGGCTTAGTCAAAAGAATGTAATATGTGTAGGCGGTAGTTGGATAATTCCACCTGAAAGTAGAGATTACAAAGAAATTACAAAAAGAGCTTTATTAGCAAGTAGTTTGTCAAAATAATTTCCTGTTTGTTCTAAATTAATTAAGTTTTATACGAAAAGTTCTAAGTTAAAATCCAATTAACCTTGGAAACATGTTTGGTTTTGTTCACCCAAACCTTCAATACCCAACTTCATTTTATCACCAGCTTTTAAGAACACTGGTGGGNTCATTCCTAAACCTACTCCTGGAGGTGTNCCAGTAGCNATAACATCGCCAGGATTTAAACTCATAAATTGAGATAAGTAATGTACTATATAATTAGCAGAAAATATCATGGTATTAGTTGAACCATCCTGCATTCTCTTTCCATTCACATCAAGATACATTTTTAAGTTTTGTACATCAGTTATTTCATCTTTAGTGACCAAGTAGGGGCCAGTAGGTCCAAAAGTGTCACATGATTTACCTTTGGTCCATTGTCCCTCTCTTTTAATTTGGAACTCTCTTTCAGAAACATCGTTAACTACACAATATCCAGCTATGTGTTCTTCAGCTTCATTTTCACTAATATATTTTGCCTTCTTTCCTATAATAATTCCAAGCTCAACCTCCCAATCAGTTTCGACTGAATTTCTCGGTATTTCAATATTGTCATTAGGTCCTACAACTGCAGATGTAGCTTTTGAAAAGAGGATTGGTTCGCTAGGAACAGGTAGTCCACTCTCTGCTGCGTGATCAGAATAATTTAGTCCAATGCATAGAAACTTTCCTATGTCACCAACACATGCTCCTAATCTAGTATTTTCTGGAATTATTGGCAAAGATGACAAATCAATTCCTGAAATTTTCTTTAAACCTTCTGCGTTAATATTTTCTCCATTTATATCAGACACATGACTGGATAAATCTCTTATTTTACCCTCTTGATCTAGGATGCCAGGTTTTTCTTTTCCAATTTCTCCATATCGTAATAGTTTCATTTTACTCCCTTTCTATATTTAGATTTAATTATAAATTTCCTCTGAATGCCTACATGCATATTCCGCCATCGATTATATGAAATTGACCGGTAGTGAAAGCGGATGCATCNCTTCCTAAATAAACCGCTAAATTGGCTACTTCTTCTGCCTCTCCAAAACGTCCCATTGGTTGCCTTGCAACAAATTGCTTTCTGGCCTCTTCATAATTTCCCATATCTTTAAGTCGTTGTTCCAAAGATGGGCTTTGTATTGTTCCTGGGCAAATGGCATTACATCTAATTCCATCGTTAATATAGTCAGCAGCTACGGATTTAGTAATACCTAAAACAGCCGCTTTAGANGCTGTATATATAAATCTATTTGGAATACCTTTTGTAGATGATGAAACGGATGCAATATTGATAATTGACCCACCACCTTTTTTTATCATTTTGGGTAAAATCTCTTTGATCATATGATACATCGCTTTAGCATTTAAATTAAACGCAAAATCCCATTCACTATTTTCAGATTGTAATATTGTTCCATTATGAACCACACCAGCACAATTAAACAAAATATCCGGAACTTTTATTGTACTAATTAGGCTTTTGATATCATTTTGTTTTGTTACATCTAAAATGTGCGTTTCATCTACAAATTTATCTAGTCCTAATAAACTATCTTTGTTTATATCTGTAGCAATAACATAAGCTCCTGCTTCAGAAAATGCTTTAGCTGTTGCTTTGCCAATACCCTGTCCAGCAGCACTTAATAAGGCAGTTTTTCCTTCTAAATTAATCATTACACTTATCCTTACATTGTTGCTCCAATTTGCCAGGGTACAAACTCTAAGTCTCCTAAGCCTTGAATTTCAGATTTAGATTTTTCGCCAGATGCAACTCTAACTATTAAGTCGAAAATCTCTTGTCCTACATCTTCAATGGTTTTATTTTCAGTAATTACTTTACCAGCGTTAACATCCATATCTTCTTCCATTTTATCGAACATGTCAGTATTTGTTGCAATTTTGATGGATGGAGAAGGTTTACAACCAAAGCATGAACCTCTACCTGTAGTGAAAGTAACAACATTACAACCACTTGCGATTTGACCAGTAACTGATGCTGGGTCGTAGCCAGGACTATCCATGAATAAGAAACCTTTTTTTTCGGCTTGTTGAGCGTACAGAAGTACATCGTTCAATGGTGTTGTGCCTCCCTTAGCGGCAGCTCCCAATGATTTCTCTAATATTGTTGTTAAACCACCTGCTTTATTCCCAGGTGATGGATTATTATTGAGACTACCTTTGTTACGTTCTACGTAATCTTCCCACCATAATATTCTATTTACAAGCTTCTTTCCTACCTCTGGTGTGATTGCTCTTCTAGTTAACATATGCTCAGCACCATANATTTCTGGAGTTTCAGCTAAAATAGCAGTTCCGCCGTTTTTAACAATCAGATCAGCTGCATGACCTAAAGAAGGATTGGATGTTATGCCAGACCAAGCATCCGAGCCTCCACATTGTAACGCTACGCTTAGATGTTCTACTGATTGACCTGTCCGTTCAATCAAATTCACTTGAGGGAGCATGTCTTCAATACAATCTATTCCAGCTTTAATAGTTTTTCTTAATCCACCCATATCTTGTAAAGTCATAGTTTTAAAAAGGGGATTTTCATTTAAATTAAAAGCATCGAGAAGAAACTTAATTTGATTAGCTTCACATCCTAACCCAATTAATAAAATTCCGGCTAAATTAGGATGTTGTATGTATCCAAGAAGAACCCTTTGAAGAGCATCAAATCCATCTCCTGAGTCTGCCATTCCGCAACCTGTTCCATGAGTAAAAGAGACAACACCGTCGACATTAGGGTATTGTGAAAGTTTATCTTTTGTAAAATGTTCAGCAATATTCTTTGCTGCAGTTGCAGAGCAGTTGACTGATGTAAGTATTCCAATATAGTTTCTAGTCCCAACTTTACCATTAGCTCTCATATAACCTTTAAATGTTGGTCTTTTTTCTGGTTCAATCATATTAGGTAATTTTATAGATGTAGAAAATTCATAATCATGGTCTGTAGACTTAAAATCTGTATTATCTACATGAACATGCTCACCTTCATCAATATCCTTACTGGCGATACCAATTAGCTGATCATATTTTATAATTTTTTCACCTTTAGAAATTTTCCTGAGAGCAATTTTATGACCTTTTGGTATTTTGTGAATACTTCTAATATTTTGAGTCGNATCACCAATATCTANATCNTTGAGTGCTGTAGCTACGTTATCATTATTATTAAGTTTAACTGTTAATTTTTCACCAGTGATCATTTTGCTCCCCAACTAGAAAATTAATACTGAAATTATCTTTTGATTTTTTTTAAATCAAGTATGATTACCATGTATATTTTTTAAATTTATTTACTGATAAAATATACTTATTATTTTAATTTTTTATACACTTTAATTATTCATAGCAACTTAATTTGGAGCAATGTGATGTCAGACAAAAAATTTAATCCTAAATATAGAAGTCAGCAATGGTTTGATAACCCTACAAACCCTGGAATGACTGCATTATATCTTGAGAGATCTATGAATTTTGGTTTAACTCCTGAGGAGTTGAGGTCTGGCAAGCCAATCATAGGAATTGCACAAACTGGTTCTGATATATCACCTTGTAATAGGGTACATATTAAGTTAGCAGAAAGGGTTCGAGAAGGTATTAGAGCAGCAGGAGGTATAGCTTTCGAATTTCCTGTTCATCCCATTCAAGAAACACTTAAAAGGCCTACAGCAGCGGTTGATAGAAATTTAGCTTATCTGGGTTTAGTAGAAATTTTACATGGGTATCCACTGGATGGTGTTGTTTTAATGACAGGATGTGACAAAACCACTCCTTCATGTTTAATGGCTGCTGCAACTGTTGATCTTCCGGCTATCGTTCTCAATGGCGGACCTATGTTAGATGGTTGGCACAATGGAAAACTTGCTGGTTCTGGTACAGCTGTATGGGATAGCAGAGTTGAATTAGCAGCTGGTAGAATAGATTATGAACAGTTTATTGATATAGTTACAAGTTCTGCTCCATCAGATGGGCATTGTAATACAATGGGGACTGCATCAACAATGAACTCATTAGCAGAAGCATTAGGTATGAGCTTAACGGGAAATGCTAATATTCCTGCTCCTTATAGAGAGCGTGGACAAATGGCGTATAAAACTGGTTTACGAATTGTTGAATTGGTAAAGGAAGATTTAACACCATCACAGGTAATGACAAGGAAGGCATTCGAAAATGCTATTGTTGTTAATTCTGCAATTGGTGGTTCCACGAACGCTCAAATCCATATTACTGCAATTGCAAGACACATTGGAGTTGAATTAGAAACTGACGCATGGCAACGGGTTGGATATGACATTCCATTAATGGCTAACATTCAACCTGCTGGCGAGTATTTATGTGAGAGTTATCATAGAGCTGGTGGGACAGCAGCTATAATGTCTGAACTTCTTGCCAATGATAAACTTCATGGTGATGTTCTAACGGTAACTGGAAAAAAAATGTCTGAAAACCTAAAGGGTGTAAAAATTAAGGACGAGAAAGTAATTACACCATTTAATAAACCAATGAAGCAAAAAGCAGGCTTTGTTGTTTTAAAAGGTAATTTATTTGATGCAGCTATTATGAAGACTTCAGTAATTTCTAATAGCTTTAAGGATAAATTTTTAAATCGTCCTGGTAAAGAGGGTATTTTAGAGGGAAATGCTATAGTTTTTGATGGCTCTGAAGACTATCACGATAGACTTAATGACGAGAGCCTTAAAATGGATGAAAATAGTATTTTAGTTATCAGGGGAGCAGGCCCTGTTGGTTGGCCAGGTTCAGCTGAAGTCGTTAATATGCAACCTTCTGATAAATTAATTAAGCAAGGTATTACAGAGTTGCCTTGTATTGGCGATGGTAGGCAATCAGGAACTTCTGGAAGTCCATCAATTTTGAATGCTTCACCTGAGAGTGCGACAGGTGGTGGTTTGGCTTGGTTAAAAACGGGTGATAAAATTGTTATTGATTTAAACAAGTGCACTGCAAATATGATTGTCAGTCAAGAGGAGTTGGAGAAAAGAAAAAAAGATGGCATACCACCATATCCTGAAAGCCAAACTCCTTGGCAAGAAATACAAAGAAATTTTGTTGGAGAACTATCAGGCGGTGGCGTTCTTGAAAACGCGGTTAAATTTCAAAAGGTAAAAAATTCTTTGCCTAGGGATAATCATTAATTCATATGCCTGACAATATTAAAAAAATATTAGTCGTAGGTCTTGGGTCTATGGGGCTAGGCATTGCGGAGTCTCTTCTTCGTTCAGGCTATCAAGTTTATGGACAGGACAAGAGTTCTACACAAATTGAAAAGTTTAAAAAACACGGTGGTATAAATACAGATATACCTTATGATAAAATAGATGTTGTTGTCATTGTGGTATTAAATGAAATACAAACTCGAGATATTCTTTTTGGTAAAGATGCATTATCAAAAAAATTAAAAGCAAATTCACTCGTTATGGTTTGTACAACTGTGTCTCCAAAATTTGCTAAGGAGATGGATATTTTATGTCAAAGTGAATCACTTTTATATTTAGACGCCCCTATTTCTGGGGGCTCGAAAAAATCTTCAGAAGGTAAATTATCTTATATGATTTCTGGTGACAAAAAAGCCTTAGCTATAGCAAAACCAATATTAGAAGCTACTTCAGAAATGGTTTTTGAGTTTGGAGAAACTGTTGGTTCTGGTTCTGCTATGAAAGCAGTTAATCAAATGCTCGCTGGTATACATATTGCTGCAATGGCTGAAGCTATTACTTTTGGAATAAGTCAAGGTATAGAGCCTCAAAAGTTTTTGGAAGTTATTTCCAAATGTGCTGGTACATCATGGATGCTTGAAAATAGAGCTCCACATATTATTGATAATGATTATTCTCCAAAGTCGTCTATTAATATATGGCCAAAAGACCTCGGGATTGTTTTGGATATAGCAAAAAATGCTAATTTTGCAGCCCCATTGACCGCTGTTGCTTTACAACAATTTGTTTCTGCTGCTGGCAGCGGTTTAGGTAATGAAGACGATGCTGCTGTTGCTAAAATATACGCAAGAAATGCTGGTATACAATTGCCTCAAAACAAAACATAATCTAAACAACTGGTGAAATTAGATTTTTTCCTTTAAAAAAGTTTTCTATGTTGTCATAAACAAGTTGGCCCATAGCGTTTCTTGTTTCAACAGTTCCTGAAGCTATATGTGGTAACAAAACAGTGTTATCTAAACTCATTAATTCTTTAGGTATGTTAGGCTCATTTGTATAAACNTCTAAACCTGCAGCAAGTATCAGTTTGTTTTTCAGAAAATGAATTAAAGCATCTTGATCAACTACGGAGCCTCTGGCAACATTGATAAGAATACCTTCTTTTCCCAAAGATTCTAATATTTCACTATTTACAAGTTTTTCGGTTTCTTTGCCNCCAGGAGTGATAATACAAAGCGTATCAACTTNTTTAGCTAATTCTTTTAGATCATTAAAGTATTTATATTTNACATCTTTTTTGTTTCTTGAATGGTAGTAAACTTCGCATTTAAAAGCTTCTGCTCTTTCTGCTATTGCCTTTCCAATTCTTCCCATACCAACTATACCCAGTTTTGTACCTGTAAACTTTTTAGTGAGAGGAAAATCTCCATTTATCCAAGAATTATTTCTAGCAAAATTATCAGCAGTAACTATTTTTTTATAAACACAGAGCATAAGTGCGATAGCTGTATCAGCCACTTCGTCATTTAACACTTCAGGGGTGTTAGTCACCTTAATTCCTAAACTTTTTGCACAGTCAATATCAATAGCATCATATCCAACACCGTAACAAGCGATCACTTTCAAATTTGGCATATTTTTCATTAATTCAGGAGTTATTTTGTATCCACCCATAACAGCAATAGCGTCAACATCTAACTTAACTTCATCTAAAAATTTATCCTCATCTTCTTGGAGCCATAATTTATAGGTTTTGAAGTTCTCGTCAGCTAAATTAATAAAATGTTGAGGCATTTCTGACATTATGAGTAAGTTCTTATCCATTTGTTTATCTCCTTTGAATATTTATGTTAGGCATATAACTCTCATGAATTATAGCCCCTTTATGTTTTACTACCTCACTTGNAACAGAATGGGCTTTTAAAAGTTTTTCTTCAATAGCTAGACTATTATCATTAAACATCAAGGCTAGAAAAGATCCATTAAATGAGTCACCTGCGGCTGTCATGTCTACAACTTTTCCATGAGGCACTTTAATACTTTTAATTTCCATTGAACTATTCCTGTAAATAATCATATCTTTATATCTAATGATGACGAGATTTTTTTTATTTAAAATTTCAAAGATGTCGTATGGATGATTTATATTGAATAATTCTTTAGCATCATCAAATGATATAAAATGAATATCTATATTTTTATTTATTTCTTTGAATAATTCACGGTAGTGATTTTTTTTTGAATGTAATTGAGATCTNAAATTAAAATCAAATGNACAAATATTTGCTGTTGATGCTGTTTTTATAAGTTGTTTTTTTTGTTCATTATCTAAAATTGCAACTGAAATACCTGAAAAATAGAAGATATTAACTCCCTTAATTTGCTCTAATAATTTTTTTCCATTTTCTCCCTTAAAGATATATTTTGATGGTGATTTATCTCTCCAATAAGAAAAACTTCTTTCTCCATTTTTATTTATTTCAATAGAATACAAGCCGGGTGGCTTTTTACCGTCAGTTCTTATAAAATCACAATTAATTTTTTCCCTTTTAAATCTTTGAATCATTTTTTGAGAGAAGGTATCTTTACCTAAAGCGGTTGAAAAAAAAGTGCTTATATTCTTATTTGCTAATCTTGAAAAATATACAGCTGAGTTATAAGTGTCACCACCAAAATTAACTTGCATGTTAGAGATTGATGNGTCTAATGAAGAAATATCTCCATTAAGTTCAATCATGCATTCACCTATAAATACAGCTTTTTGATTCATGAGGTAATATAATNTTCCTTAAAAATTATTATTGTTTATTGAAATCTTATAATTTACTCAATCTTTATTTTGAAATATAGTCNCATATGATATTNAAATACTTCCGCTAGGGNTGANCAAGTGACNATATTAGAAGTTAATAATTCATTTTATGAAAAGTTTCAGTACAACATTAAAACTGCTGTNGANGCTTTAAAAAAAGANTTTGGACAACAATTTTCNACCTCNGTATCCGTNAGGGAACAACACACTAGCACAACAACAGTTCACAAGCCTGAGTTGCCTGACGGTGTNGTGTTTGCTCANTCNAAAGAAGATGTTCAAAAAACTGTAAAAATTTGTCANGAACATGGTTGTCCAATTATACCATTTGGTGTTGGCTCTTCTTTAGAAGGTCACTTGAATGCAAATTTTGGAGGTATTTCTATAGATATGAATAACCTTAATAACATTATAGAGGTTCACCCTGAAGACTCTACTGTTGTCGTTCAACCTGGTGTAACAAGGGAGCAGTTAAATANTTACTTAAGAGATACTGGTCTTTTTTTTCCTATCGATCCAGGAGCAAATGCCTCAATTGGTGGAATGACGTCTACAAGAGCATCAGGAACTAATGCTGTAAGATATGGTACAATGAANGATAATGTAATTTCTCTTGAAGTGGTAATGCCAAATGGAGAAATTATAAAAACGGCTAATAGAGCAAGGAAAAGTTCTGCAGGCTATGACTTAACTCGTTTGATAGTTGGTTCTGAAGGAACTTTAGGTGTAATTACTGAAATAACGCTTAAATTATATGGTATTCCTGAAGAAATAGGTGCTGGNAGATGTACTTTCCCCACAGTAAAAGACGCAACGGANGCTGTTATTATGACGATACAAGCAGGTATACCAGTTGCTAGAATAGAGTTGCTNGATGTCGCGCAAGTTAAAGCAGTAAATAATTACTCTAATTTAAATTTACCTGAGTCGCCTTTATTGTTGTTGGAATTCCATGGGAGTAAATCCTCCGTTGAAGAGCAATCTGAATTATTTAACGAAATATCCAAAGATTTTGGAGGAGATAATTTTGAATGGAGTTCAAGCATCGAAGAGAGAAACAGACTGTGGAAAGCTAGGCATGATGTTTATTATGCNGTTAAGGCTAGTAGGCCTNAAGCTGAGTACATAGCTACTGATGTTTGTGTTCCTATTTCCAGNCTTTCAGAATGTATAATGGAAACTATTGAAGATATGGAAACTCATAAACTATATGGTCCTATTGTTGGNCATGTTGGAGATGGTAATTTTCATGTTCAACTTATGGTTGATCCTAAAATTAAAGAAGAAGTTGATACAGCAAATGCTTTCCTTGAAAGATTAGCTCATAGAGCTATTAATATGGATGGTACTTGTACTGGTGAGCATGGAGTAGGTCAGGGNAAAAAACAATATTTNATAGATGAATTGGGCCCTGCAGTAGATTTTATGAAATTAATAAAACAAGAGATTGATCCTAAAGGTATTATGAATCCTGGTAAAATCTTACAGTAAATAGGAATAGGTCAACAAATATGGATGGAAATCTTTCTTCCTGGTCTACTAAAGACTACGATAAAAATAGTATAGAGTTATGTGTTCAAGAAATAAAAGATGAGTTTGGACAACAATTCTCTAATAGCAAAAGTATATTAGAACAACATACACACACGATGACAATCCATGAGTCAGAATTACCGGACGGNGTTGTATTCGCGGAATCTAANGAAGATGTCCAGAAAGTTGTCAAAATCTGCAAAAAATATAAATGTCCTATTATTCCTTTTGGAGTAGGTTCATCTTTTGAAGGTCATCTTAATGCTCCTTTTGGCGGCATATCCATTGATATGAATAATATGAATAAAATCATTAAAGTTTATCCAGAAGATCTTTTNGTCGTTGTTCAGCCTGGCGTAACTAGAGAGCAACTTAATACACATTTAAGAGATACTGGATTATTTTTTCCTATTGATCCNGGNGCAAATGCCTCCATTGGAGGTATGGCTGCTACTAGGGCTTCTGGAACAAATGCTGTAAGATATGGTACCATGAAAGACAATGTGATTGCGTTGGAAGTTGTAACTCCTAGTGGTCAAATAATTAAAACAGCTAATAAAGCNAGAAAAAGTTCTGCAGGTTACGACTTAACTCGTTTAATAGTTGGCTCTGAGGGAACTTTAGGAATTGTTACAGAAATTACTCTAAAATTATATGGCATCCCAGAAGTCATAGCAGGTGGAAGAGTCAGTTTTNCCTCCGTGAAAGATGCAACAGATACAGTTATTACAACAATTCAGGCTGGAATACCTGTTGCTAGAATTGAATTTATGGATGTAGCTCAAGTAAAGGCGGTTAATAATTATTCCAAAACTAATCTACCAGAAGCACCTCTTTTGCTANTAGAGTTTCATGGAAGTGTATCATCGGTTAAAGAACAGTCAGAGTTATTTGGAGAAATATCATCTGATTTAGGTGGTGTTGATTTTGAATGGACCTCTAATAATGAAGATAGAAATAAACTCTGGAAAGCACGTCATGATGCATATTGGTCATGTAGAGCTGTGAGACCAGAGGCNTCTCTTTATTCAACTGATGTATGCGTGCCTATTTCAAAACTATCAGATTGTATAACTGAAACTATTGAGGATTTAGAAAATAATAATCTAATTGGACCCATAGTTAGTCACGCAGGTGATGGAAATTTTCATGTTGCNTTGCTCATAGACAAAAATAATAAAGATGAGTTAGATAAGCTAGAGAATTTCCTTGTAAGAATATCCGAGCGGGCAATAAGAATGGATGGCACTTGTACTGGTGAGCATGGCGTAGGCCAAGGTAAAAGAAAATATATGTTAAAAGAATTAGGCAATGCTGTTGAAATTATGAAGCAAGTTAAAAANGCNTTTGATCCTGATAAAATTATGAACCCNGGCAANCTGTTTTTNTAANATTGCTATTTTATAAATAATGATTTAACTACTTCTAATCAATTAATCTTCATTAATCATAATTATTAAGGAATATGTTTAGAATTCAATGGTTACTTATGTANTTATAAGTTTTTTAATGATGGTTACNCCTGGTCCGGGTGTNTTATCTTTNGCAGGNGTAGGTGCTGGTTTCGGCTGGAGAGTTGGAATTATGTACTTGATAGGTTTGTTTTTAGGGACAAACGGTGTCGCACTNTTNGTTGTACTTGGTTTTAAGCAATTTCTGTTTGAAATTGATGGAGTTGAGTTAACTTTCTTATTTTTATCGTTATCTTACTTATCATTTTTATCATGGAGAATAGCTACTTCAGATAATAAAACTGGTTTTAAACAAAGTTTTAAATCACCAAAGTTATATGAAGGGGTGTTTCTACAATTCGTAAACCCTAAGGCTTATGTCGTTCAAGGACACTTATTTATTGTTTTGTCCTTAGGTATTTTGCCCTATAATTTAGAAATCATTACTAAATTTATCATTGTAAATTCTATATGGATCCCAATTCATTTTCTTTGGTTATGGTTAGGAATAAGTTTAAAAAAATGGTCTTTGGCCTCTAATAAACAAATATGGGTTAATAGAAGTATGGGGCTTGCTCTTTTTGCTGTTGTAATTTTATCAGGGATAATGGAACTAAATTCGAACATATAATTGATTAATTATTAATCACATAGTGTTTTTTGNAAAATAAAGTGTATAAAAATTAAACACTTTCAATGATANCTAGCTCACAATTGATAATTCTAATCTTCTTANCTGAAAGATTCGTTATTCTNTNTNNNGTTCAATAAACTCCCCCGTTAATTGATCTCATGAAAACTAATTATTCCTCCCTAATATTAGTTTTATTCAAGGTGCAGAGGATCCCCTTAAATATCCTCACCATCAATACGTTGCTCTACCTCCTGAAATATCGAACACACCTGCAGTAGTAAAACTATTTTCCTTACTTGCAA
>NZHB01000041.1 GCA_002691185.1 SAR116 cluster bacterium
AAATAATTGTAGTATTTAGTTTAGGATATGAATAACAACTTTCAGTTTTTTATAATAAAGGGTATTTAAAATGAGTTTTCTTTCTATTTTCAGAAAGTCTAATAACGTATCAATTATACCACTTACCGGTGTTATTGCTCCAAATATGGGTAGAAGGAAAGGCTTGAACTTACATGAAATTGATAAAAATATTGAGCAGGCATTTTCATTAAAAAATTTAAAAGCGGTAGCATTGCAAATAAATTCCCCCGGTGGTTCGCCAGTTCAATCTGAAATGATCGCAAAACGCATTAGGGAATTATCTGAAAAGAATAATGTTCCTGTTTTAGCTTTCGTAGAAGATGTTGCTGCTTCTGGTGGTTATTGGTTAGCATGTGCAGCAGATGAAATTTTTGCTAGTAAAGCTTCGATAGTAGGATCAATAGGTGTTGTTTCCTCTGGATTTGGTTTTGACAAAGCAATTGAAAAAATTGGAGTTGATCGTCGTTTGTATACATCAGGTGATAATAAAGCTATTTTAGATCCTTTTTTACCAGAAAAAAAAGATGAAGTAGAAAGATTAAAAAATATTCAAAAACAACTTCATCATCAGTTCATTTCTTTTGTTAAATCTAGAAGAGGAAGCAAAATAGATGATAAAAATAAAGAAATCTTTACAGGAGCTTTTTGGTCAGGCGAAGAAAGTCTAGAAATTGGTTTAATAGACGGATTTGGTGAGATGAAGACAACTCTTAAAGAAAGATTTGGAGATAGTGTTAAGACAAAAGAATTTGTTCCAAAGAAAAAATTTTTTGGCTTTAGTAATTTGTTATCTGGAGCAATAGAAATGCTTATCTTCAAAATAGATGAGAGAAGTCTTTTCAAAAGATTTGGATTATAGAATGATGCTTTCGTTAAGCAAAATTTTCTGGTTAGCTATAATTTTGCTTTTTGTTTGGTATTTATTCAAAATTATTGAAAAAAGAAAACTTAATTCAAAAAATAGCAAAGCTAAAGGCGAAAATAATAGTAGAAAAGGTATAGACGCTTATAAATGCGAAAAGTGTGGTTTATGGAGTACTGGAGATAAATGTAATAATAAAGAATGTATTTAAGCTATCGATATCTATACTATCTATACTCAAAATTTTAAAAATCAAATCTAATAAACGAATTAACCGAAAACCATGAAAATGCAAAAAAATTCTTCATTTCAAAATATTATTATGAACTTGCAAACATATTGGATGAATCAAGGTTGTGTTCTCTTACAGCCATATGATTTAGAAGTAGGCGCTGGTACATTTCATCCAGCCACTGTTTTGAGAGTTTTAGGCCCAGATCCAATTTGGAGAGCTGCTTATGTTCAGCCTTGCAGACGGCCNACTGATGGAAGGTATGGAGAAAATCCAAATAGACTTCAACATTATTTTCAATTTCAGGTTATAATCCAACCATCACCTGAGAATGTTCAAGAATTGTATTTAGAAAGTTTAAAAGCAATTGGATTAGATCCCCAAAATCATGATATTAGATTTGTTGAAGATGATTGGGAAAGCCCAACTCTTGGCGCATCAGGATTAGGTTGGGAAATATGGTGCGATGGTATGGAAATCAGTCAATTTACTTATTTTCAGCAAGTTGGTGGTATAGAGGTTAAGCCTGTTGCTAGTGAAATAACATATGGGCTTGAAAGATTAGCAATGTTCATTCAAAAAGTTGAAAATGTCTATGATATCGATTGGGATGGTATCTCAAAGTCAGAGGGGGGTAAAAATTATGGAGATATTTTTTTAAAGCAAGAGAAAGAATTTTCTGAATATAATTTTGAAAGATCAGACCCTTCCTCTTTATTAGAACATTTTAACGATGCTGAAAACGAATGTAATAACCTTCTTGTTGATAAAGCTAAACCATTATCTATACCTGCATACCATCAATGTATTAAAGCAAGTCATATTTTTAACCTTATGGATGCGAGAGGTATAATATCAGTATCAGAAAGACAGTCATATATTTTAAGAGTTAGGAATATGGCAAGATCATGTTGTTTAGCATGGATGGGAAAATTGTATGAATAATCATGAAAACAACACAGGAAATTTGTTATTAGAATTATTCTCAGAAGAGATACCTGCGAGAATGCAAGCAGACTCTGAAAAGCAATTAGAAAATTTATTCNCATCTTCTCTCTCTTCTAGGGGTATTAATTNTGAAATATGTTTTACTTATAGTGGGCCAAGNCATTTATCTTTAATTNTTAATAATATTGAATTAATACAGCAGGATAAAAAGATTGAGGTAAGGGGGCCAAGAGTAGGTTCAAATGAAAAAGCTATTAACGGCTTTTTAAAATCCCAAAATATCAGTATTTCTNATACTACAATAAAAAATATTAAAAATGCTGACTTCTATTTCTTTTCATATATCGAAAGAGGGAAGCAATTATTTGAAGTGCTGCCAGACATTATCGAAGAAGTNTTAAAAAANTTTGTTTGGCCTAAAAGTCAAAGATGGTCAAATACGACATTTAAATGGGCAAGNCCCCTNAGAAATATNCTATTATTGCTAAATGATAAAGTGGTTGAGGGTAAGTTTGATTTAGGTAATGACAGCTTTTTAATTTTTAATAATCAGACTTTTGGCCATAGGCATAATAANCAAAAAATTCTAATTAATAGTATTAGTGAATATGAAAANTTACTCAAAAAAAATCATGTATTATTAGATAGGACAAAAAGAAAACAGAAAATTCTTGAAGATTTTAGCGTATTAACAAAAGANAAAGAAACAAAAATACTTCAAGACGAACATTTNTTAAACGAAGTTTTNGGATTAGCNGAATATCCTAATGTGTTACAAGGTTCAATAAGTTCTGAATTTATGGGTTTGCCGCCTGAAGTTTTGTCGACTGCCATGCGGGTTCATCAAAAATATTTTTCTCTTATTGATAAAAATGATAATTTATTACCAAAGTTTTTGTTTATATCAAATAGCCTACAAGAAAAAAATAGAGATGCTGTGATCATTTCAGGCAATGAGAGGGTTCTTAAAGCAAGATTGTCAGATGCAAACTTCTTTTGGAACGCTGATAAATCTAAGAACTTTGAAAATTGGAATGATCAATTAAAAAATGTTCAGTTTCATGAAGGTCTAGGTTCTCTGCACGATAAAACAAAGAGAATGTCAAAGACTTCTCCTTTTTTTTCAAAACTCTTTCAGGTCAATAAAGATTTCGCNAAAGAGGCAGCTATATTATCAAAAGCTGACCTGGTTTCTGAAATGGTTGGAGAGTTCCCTGAACTTCAAGGAATTATGGGAGGATATTATAGTCAATTAAAAGGTCATCCTAAAGAAGTTTCAGATGCAATATTTGAACATTACAAACCAAAAGGAATTTTAGATACNATACCAAAAACAAAATTAGGTTGTTTATTATCTATTATTGATAAAATTGACACTTTAACTGGTTTTTTTATTATTAATAAGCAACCAACGGGATCAAAAGATCCATTTGCTTTAAGAAGAAGTGGTTTTGCTATTGTTCAAATATTAATAACTCATAATTTAAGTNTTTCTNTTAATGACATTTTNCTTGAANCGTTTAAATCATATAATAATTATTCAGAAAAAACTCATAATANTTTAAATGATTTTATTATTGATAAAATAAAATACATTTTAAATAAGCAAAATCNAAGNNGTGATATAGTTGAATCAGTTATATCTTTAAAAGANAGTCCTAACATCTTAATACCNATCCTTGTTCAAAGGATAAACTTATTAGAAAAGATAAGAGGTGATAAGAAATTTAAAAACTTTTTAATAGGTTTTAAAAGAATTCACAATATTCTAAATAATAGTGATTTAACAAAACATAATAAAGATGAAGTTGATGAAACTTTGTTAGAAAAAAAAGAAGAGCATAAATTATTAAAANTAGTAAANCTATTAGAAGATGAAATTAATAGATTTGAGAGTAATATAAATCATCAACAAAAGATTATTGATGAATTTCTTAATTTAGAAAAAATAATAGACTCTTTCTTTGACAACGTAATTGTTAATCATGAAGATAAGAATNTGAAATACAATAGATTAGCTTTATTAAACAAGTTATCTAAAAATATAAAAAGATTTGCAANATTTGAAATAATTGCAGATTAATCTGTTTTAACACCTAATCCTGAGAAACGCTTGTTAAAACGTGCAACTTGTCCTCCTGAGTCGAGTATTCTATGCTGACCTGTCCAGGCAGGATGTGACTTAGGGTCTATGTCAAGTTTAAGAGTATCACCAGCTTTTCCCATTGTAGATCTAGTCTTATATTCNGTGCCATCAGTCATAATAACTGTGATTTCATGATAATCAGGGTGTATATCTTTTTTCATAGGAACTCTCTAATTTTAATTTGTAANATAAATACAATTAAATTGTTATTAGTACAAGTAATTTCAATTATTTTATTATGCGTAATCGCTGTAAAAATTTTTTTTCAAATTGCCAAAAATATTTAAACTCTCCAAAAATTGTAGCAATTATGATTAGCATAAGTTGATAAATTGGAACAATAATTAAAATTCGTAATAAGATGTAAAGTGGGTAGAAAGTTACAAAACTTTTTAAATCCAATGCAACTAAAATAGGATCAGAAATCAATAAAGAACCTGAACCGCTAAGTGCAAATATAGTAAAAATCAATATTAGATGTTTTATGGAATCTGCTTTAAATCTTTTAACTAATTTTCTTAACATAAAACTTTATTTAGAAATTGTACTTTGCGTGATTTTCATCTCTATTCTTCTATTCTTCATTCTTGCTTCTTCTGTGTTCTTAGTATCGATTGGCTGATAACTACCAAAACCTGATGCAGATAATTTTTTAGGATTAATACCTTCTTTTATTAAAAATCTGAGGACAGATAATGCTCTTTTTGTAGATAATTCCCAATTATCTGCGTAGCTTTGCCCTTTTTTAACAGGAAGACTGTCAGTATGACCTTCTATTTGAAGAATCCAATCAATATCATTTGGGAGTGATTTTTCTATTTCCATTAAGGTTGTAGCAAGTTTTTTCATTTCTATCTTACCTTTGGCGCCTAGCTCATCTGAGCCAAGGCTAAAAAGAACTTCTGATTGAAAAACAAATCTGTCTCCTACAATTCTAATCTCTTTTCTTCCTTTTATAAGTTCTCTTACTCTTCCAAAAAAATCTGATCTAAACTTTTGAAGTTCTTCAACTCTTCTTGCCAATGCACTATTTAAACCTTTGCCAAGATTGATGGTTTTAACCTTTTCTTTTTTATCTTTAGCCTTGTAGGCCGCTAACAATGCTTGGAGTTGTGTGAGTTTATTTTTTAACTTAAGAGAAGCTGAGATTAATGTATTAATTTCTTCTTTATTAGCTTTTAATTCTTCATTTTTTTTAACTAATTCTAATTTATTTTCTTCAAAATCTTTATTTAAATTATTGATATTACTTTGAAGAAGAAGGGTGTTTTGAATTTTTTCATCAATTATTTTTTGTAATTCTAATATTTTATTTTGATTTGAGTTTATTATTTCATTTTTTGAGTTGAGATCATTATTAAACTGTTTAGTGAGCTTTTTTTCANCTTCAAGCTCATTCTTAACCTGTTTAATTTTATCTTCTAGTATAGATAATTGTGAGGTTAATTCGGTTGTTGTATCTCTTTCAAGTGAGAGAAGTTCTCCTAGCTCAGCTAAATTATTTCTTAAATTAACTAATGCTTCATCTTGCCCACTCATCTTTTGAGAAAGAAAAAACTGAGACAGAACAAAAATCATTAAAACAAATATAATTACCATTAATAGGCTTGACAAAGCATCCACAAACCCAGGCCATGTATAATCCACCTGCCTTTTTCTTGTTTTATTTGCTATCATAATGAACCCTATAAAGAATAATAGAAACNAATCATTACTAAATTAATTTTTAGATTTTTCAGTACTAGAGAGTTGTTTAGAAATCGCTCTTAATTCTATTGTTAAATTATTTTGAACCTCAGAAATTTTATCTGCGTTTTGTTCACCTAAATTTTTTAAAATTGATGATATTCCAATCAAATGATCTTTTACGCTTCTATCTTCNTCAAGTTTTTCGACCAATCTATTAAGTACAATGGTTAGCTCATTAATATTTTCATTGATTCTAATTTTTTCATTTTCATTTTGATTTGCTCTTTTGGCAACAATTGCAAGACTTTCTATAGAAGCTTCACTAAGGCCAGTATTACCAGTTTCGCTGGTTGTAAAAATAGCCATTTGTGATAGCCAATCTTCAAGTTCGTTGAAAAATCTATTACTTGCTTGGCCAACTTGAAGATCTAAAAAACCAAGGATTAAAGAGGCCGCTAGTCCAAAAAGTGAAGAAGAAAAAGCTGTTGACATACCATCAAGAGGAGCGCTTAGNCCTTTTTGAATACCCNTAAATANGGCATTTCCTTCTTCTGGGCTTTTGTTAATGCTCAGATCAATTGTATTAATGACACCAGAAACTGATGAAATAGTTTGTAATAGACCCCAAAATGTTCCAAGCAAGCCTAAGAAAACAAGCAAACCAATCATGTATCTCAAAATTTCTCGGCTCTCATCTAACCTTGATGAAACACCATCTAAGATAGTNCTAAGAGAGTTAGCAGAAAGCGATGGGTTATCTTTTCTGTCATCAGAAAGAACTGCTGCTACTGGTGCTAAAAGAATAGGCTTTATCTTAAGCGCAATATTTGCAGGCATTAGGCTATTCTTTTTTTTTATAAACTTAAGCCATTTGGCTTCATTACTTAATCTATAAGTTTGACGGAATGCAAAGATGGCGCCTAAAATAAAAGTACTTACAATTACACTATTTAAAATTGTGTTGCCTTCAAAAGCATTTTTTAATGGATCGAATAAAAAGAATATTAAAAAAGCNACTATTATTAGTAAAAACAACATTCTAAGGGCATATTTGTTAGGATCTGTCATGGTGTTTCCTTATTTTTTATAATTAAAAACATTAAAACATGACTTTTTGATGTCATAAACTNTTAAATTTAATCTGTTAAAATTTAACTAANATTATTTAATTTTTTTATGATTTCTTTATGAAGAGTNGGNTTNGCTCCAATCACTAATTCAAAAGGAGTATTATAGCCGTCAACGTATTTTAAATTAGTTAAATACCCACCTGCTTCTTTTATCAATAGTGCACCACAAGCAATTTGATTTTTATCTAAATTAACAACAAACAAACAATCTATTTTACCACACGCTAACCATGCAAAGCTTAATGCTGATGATCCAAATTCTCTTGTTAAACTTGAGTGATTATTTGCTAATGCTCTAATATTACTAAGGTGAGTATTAGTATTGCTTTTTTCATCTTCATGAATAGAAAAAATACTACTGCTAAGAGAATTTCTTTTTGAAACTCTAATTCTTTTATCATTTAGAAAAGCACCTTTACCCTTTTCTGCAAAGAAAGTTTCATCTCTTAAGGGATCTAGAATAATTGTGGAAATAATTTCATTATTATAT
>NZHB01000042.1 GCA_002691185.1 SAR116 cluster bacterium
TCTTATTTCGGTAGAGGATTCATGTTCATCTTCAATTTCTCCGACTAGTTCTTCAACAAGATCCTCAATTGTAACCAGCCCATCAATTCCACCGTACTCATCAACCACTAGGGCTAAGTGACGTCTTTTAACTCTCATTTCATATAATAAATCAAGCAGGCTAATTGATGGTGAGACAAAAAAAGGATCTTTTAATAAAGACTTAATATCTGGTTTTTCTTTTAAAAATAAATTAGCAAGCACGTCTTTGATATGAAGAATACCTACAATATCGTCCAAACTATCTTTTCTTACCGGAACCCTACTGTGATTAGTTTTTATCAATTGTTTAACAATATCTTTGAAATTATCAGACATTGCAACTGAAACAATATCAACTCTTGGCACCATGACATCTGCAGCCGTAATTCCTCTTAAACCCGCGAGATTTTTTAATAATTCATTTTCATGACTTAATGCATTACCATTTAAGTCATCAGCGCTTATTCTTTTTGCTACAAACTGTTCTAATTCTTTATCAAAATTTGTGTTAGCATCTTCTAATTTATTCTTTTTAAAAAAACTTGGGAATTTAATTTTCATTTTTTATTTCATANGGGTTTGGTATGCTTAACTTTTCTAAAATGTTAATTTCTAAATTTTCCATATCCCTAGCCTCATCCTCTGTCTTATGATCATAGCCTAGTAGATGTAATAGACCATGAATAAATAAGTGTATCAAATGATCAATTATACTTATGTTATTAATTTTGGCTTCTGATAAAATCGTTTCAACAGAAAATATAATATCTCCTAAAAAAACTTCCTTAAACTTTGATGAAGAATTAGTTAAAGACGGAAAAGAAAGAACATTTGTAGNTTTATTAATATTTCTAAACTGATTATTTAATTGCATAACTTTTTTATCTGNAGAAAACATAACAGATATCANATTTTTTTTTTCAGGATTGAAATTATCTACCCTTTTCGAAAATTCNTTTAAAATTTTGAATAGTTGCTTTTCAAAACAATTAACGACGTCTTGTGACCATAGATCGCTATCTATATTAAATTCAATGATAAAAGTTTTNTTTTCCCATANTTTGTGATTATCAATTAATTCCTTTTTCATGAAAGCATCATTTTTAAAAGTTATTTTTTATTTTTTGGTCATATGCTTTAATAATCTTGGCAACTATTGGATGCCTAATCACATCCTCAGCTTCAAGAGTTACAATCTTAATATCACTAATTTTAGTTAGAATTTTCTGAGACTCTTGTAAACCTGACATCTGTCCTGCCGGAAGATCAACCTGACTCAAGTCTCCATTTATTACCATTCGAGATCCTTCACCAAGACGCGTTAAAACCATTTTCATCTGAACTGAAGTAGTGTTTTGTGCTTCGTCTACTATAACAAATGCATTGTTGAATGTTCTACCTCTCATAAAAGCCAAAGGAGCAATTTCAATTTCTCCTGATATAATTTTTTTTTCTACCCTATCCGAAGGCATCATATCATATAATGCGTCATACATAGGCCTTAGGTAAGGATCTATTTTTTCTTTCATATCACCGGGTAAAAAACCAAGTCTTTCGCCCGCCTCCACTGCTGGTCTTGTAAGTATTATCTTTTCTACAAGTCCTTTTTTTAACATATCAATGCCCTTGGCAACTGCCAAATAAGATTTTCCTGTTCCGGCAGGACCTAAACCAAATACTAATTCATAGTTATTGAGTGCGTCAAAATAATCATTTTGACCCAAGCTTTTGGATACAATTGTTTTCTTCCAAGTTTCAAATTTATATTGAAACACGTCTTTAACTTTATTTAATTTTGAATTAGTCTTATCTTTACTATTACACATCCTAAACTCTGTTTCAAAATTTGAAAACTTTAGATCTATAGCCTCAATTTCTCGGTTTGATAGTTTATTATAAACGTTTGTTAAGATAGTTTTTCCTAAATCAGTGCTTTTTTTATCACCATATATGTTAAACTGGTTACCAAATTGGCTTATATGTATGTCTAATAATTTCTCCAGTTTTAGTATGTTGATACTATGCTGGCCTATCATTATAGCTAATAATGAATTATTAGGGAATTCTATAGTTATCTCTTCTTTTTGTTGTTGATTTTTTAACATTAAATACTTTTAATATCTTTAATTATGCCTAATATCTTTAATTATGCCAGTTAGGCTATTTTGGAAGGCGTCTGTTACAACAATCGTAACTATGGAACCAATTAAATCTTTGTACTCTGAATTAAAATAAATAGATTGGTTGTAGGGAGTTTTTCCTAAATATTGCCCATTTTTCTTGCCATTCCTTAAAACTAAAACCTGCAAAGTTGAATTTACAAATTTTTCATTAAATTGCATTTGTTGAACTCTTAAAAGTTCTTGAACTTCTTGTAACCTAGATTTTTTTAAGTTCTCATCTATGTGATCATTAAAGGTGCCTGCTGGGGTTCCTGGCCTCACAGAATATTTAAAAGAATAGGCTTGTGAATATTTTATTTCACTTATTAATTCTATTGTGGCTTGATGGTCCTTGTCAGTTTCTCCTGGAAACCCTGTAATAAAATCACCTGATATTGCTATGTCTGGTTTGTAGTACCTTACCTTTTCAATAACTTTCATATACTCAAGCGATGTATGTTTTCTATTCATTAATTTAAGAATCTTATCAGAACCCGATTGAACTGGTAAATGTAAGTAAGGCATTAGTTTTTTAATATCTTTATGAGCCTCTAAAAGCTCAATGTCCATATCCAATGGATGAGAGGTAGTGTATCTTATTGATTGCAAATCATCAATTTTGGCTAACTCACTTATTAATTTTCCCAACCCCCAAACATCTTTATCATAACTTTTAGCACTCCACGCATTAACATTTTGACCTAAAAGAGTGATTTCTTTTACCCCTTTATCTATTAGTTTTTTAGCCTCATCAATGATTGATTTAACAGGTCTTGAATACTCAGCGCCCCTAGTATATGGAACCACACAAAACGTGCAAAATTTATCACAACCTTCTTGGATGGTTAAAAATGCTGAGGGTCCTCTATCAAAGATCTGATTTTCTAACTGATCAAATTTCGGTATTGTNGGAAAGTCAATGTTTATATTCTTATTCTTTTTAATAGGATCAATTTTAGCTATAAGTTCTGGTAAACTTTGGTATGACTGTGGTCCNACAACTATATCAACCCATGGTGACCTCTTCATAATTTCTTTGCCTTGAGCTTGCGCCACGCAACCAGCTACAGCAACTATTGATTTTTTTCCTGTTTTTTCTTCCCTTAAATTTATTTGGTTTCTAATTCGACCCAGCTCAGAAAATGTTTTTTCAACTGCTTTTTCACGAATATGACAAGTATTTAAGACTATCAAATCGGCATCTTCAGCGCTATTATCTAATTCATAACCATGAGGTTTCAACAAATCTGTCATTCTTTCAGAATCATAAAAGTTCATTTGACAGCCATGTGTTTTAATAAATAGTTTTTTCATCTACTCAGCTATTTTCATAAAGACCATTTACTGCCAGTTATATTCGAAATTTGCAAGTTATTTTGATTTAGAAATACTGTAATTAGTTTTTATGATATTATGTAAGTGATTATTTAAATCTTTTCTATTAGAAAACATTTCTGATTTAACAGGATTTGAAAAAATTAATTTTACTTTTATTGGTTTTAAGTTGGCTAAAATCGATAAATGTGGCCGAAGATCCATATCTCCATACCAAGCTATAATAGGCCTCAACCACCTATTTATTGGAATTCCATTAAACTCCGAATATACCAGTGTTATTGGTTGAATCAAAAAGTTTTCTTTTTCTACTGCTGAAAATGAGCTTGACTTAAAATCAAGCACACGATTACCGTCTGATGTAGTTCCTTCTGGAAAAATCAAAACTTTTTCTTTTGATAATAATAATTTTTTTAATTTGTTTTTTTGGTTAATGGTATCGTTCTTGTTTCTTTTTATGAAAATAGTTCNACCAAGCTTAGCCAAAAAACCCCAAAAACCCCAAGANGCCACCTCTGATTTAGCTACAAATCTTAATGGAAAGTTAGAACCTAAAATTGGTATGTCTAAATAAGAAATATGATTACTTACAAACAGGTCNCAATTTTTTGCTATTTCTATCCGGCCTTCTATTTCTACTTTTATTGAGAGTGTCCATAAAAGCAACTTATGAAAAAATATTGGTAAATAATTTCTAATCAACTTCACATACCTACCAAAAATAAAATAAACTAAAATTAGAATTATTGTCGTTATAAAAAATAATAAAAGTTTGATATTGAAGATTAGATAGTCTAAAAANCCTAGATCTCCTATTGGGTTTAAATATAATCTTTCATTAATGATATTTTTGAACATGTTAATTTAAGTATTTTTTCTTATATCTTGTGTCTATATCATCTGTACTTACAACTACAAATAGATCTATGGTATTAAAACGATAATCAACGAAGAAATTATCACTTACTTTACCACCAACTCTTAGATATCCTTTAATAAGAGGTGGCAACTTAGCAAAAGTTCTTAATGGATTTGAATTATTATTATTTAATTTATAAGCTGGGTAAATATTATTGTCGTAACTTTCAACTGAAAGGTTTGCAGGTAAAGAAAAATTATCTCTCAGGTATGATAACTCTTCTGAATACTTAATGGGATCTGTACCTGAAAAACTTGCACATCCGATCAAAACTTTAATATCGTACAACTTAACATACTCAGCTATTGCTTTCCAAAGAAGGTTCATTATAGTTCCATTTCTATAATTTTGATGAACACAAGATCTGCCTAATTCTAGGATATGTTTGTTTTGATAATTATTAACAATATTTATAAGATTGAACTCAGTTGAAGAATAATACCCCCCATATAATTCTGCTACATCACCTCTAATTAATCTATAAGTACCAACAATTTTATTTTTTNTATTTTTATCAATGACAATCAAATGATCAGCAAATTTATCAATTTTATCATAATCTAGTCTAATTAATTTTTTTGGTAACGTAGGTTTAGCTTTTTTTTCTTTATAAAAAACTGAATATCTTAAGGCCTGAGCTTTTTTTAATTCTGATTTTGTCTGTACTAATTTAATAATGAAATTATCTGACTCTATCNCAGAAAATTTATTTCTAAAATTAAGAGGTTTTAAAAAAAAGTTTTTNTAATCAAAAAAATATTTTATTTTATTTTTTTTTAAAGGGTTAAAACTTATATTTTGTCTATCTTTGTTAACTAACATATGACTACCTTATAATATTTTAAATAATCACTTTTGACCTAAAAATGTTTCATTTTTATTAAACCTTATGTAGCAATCTATATCCATCAACTTTAGAGTTGTCTTTAAGAGTATAATAATTTTGTCTTATACCAATTATTTTAAACCCATTTTTTTCATAAAATTTTATTGCTGTTTTGTTAAGACTAGAAACTTCTAAAAAAATTTTTTTTATAGAGATATTCTTAATTTTTTTTATTAAATTAGTGCCATAATTTTTGCCCTGATGAGATTTCTTTATTCCTATTTTTATGATTTCAACTTCATCATTTACTTGAAAAAAACAAACATATCCAAACAAAATATCTCCATATATTTTCCATATTTTAAATGCCTCTTGCAAACTCATATTTTCTAAATCTTTTATTGAAAAAGGAGAATCAAAAAGTGATTTCTCTAAATTTGCTATTAAATGGTAATCATTTTTATTACATGAACTAATTTTAAAATTCATTAATTTATATCTGCAAATCTAACATATAACGGTTTATAATCATTAAAGCCAATTTCTGAATATCTAAGATTAGTTTTGTTTGATAGTAATGAGTAGCAAAGTTTTGCTACTAGGAAAGCATCAGAAAATTGATTTTTTGTATTCAATGTATGTAAGTTTAATTTATTTTTAAGAATTAAGTCGTTATTATATCCAACAAATATTATATCATTATTTCCTAAATTATGGTCTAGGAAATATTTTTTTAAATCTCGCAATTTTGAAGATTGAATTTTATTAACAGGTTTGAAACTGACATTGTTTTTAATGTGAGTTATTTGAAAAGTTTGGATAAAAGGCTCATCCCTTTTGGAGTCAATTGATGAAATAATATATTCAACTTTTCTTTTTTTTGCCTCATCTATCGCTGACATTGCTAATGCAGCTAATGAATTTATACCGATACTTTTAATATGTCTATTGGATAATATGATCCCTTTGCCTGCTGCAATNAGAGCTCTAATACTAGTAAAACTTCCAGGCCCACAACCTATAGCCAAAATTGATATCTCTTGAAAACTTATAGAGTTTGTTAATAAAAACTTATTAATTGTAGGAATTAAAATTTCACTTAATTCATTTTTAAATAAAGTGAAAGAACTATTGATTAACTTGTCATNTTTAAAAAGACAAATAGACAGGTACAATGAGTTAGTTTCAATAGCGAGAATCATAGTTTTATTTTTTCATAATAAAATTTTGTATTAATATATAAATATTCAATATATATAAAATAAAATTGGGTTTCTAAATACTATATTATGAGGAAAATATGCATTACTTTATAATTTTTTTGATTTTAATATTCCCACAAATATCATTTTCTCAAACAATTGAAACTAAAGAAATAGCTAATGCCGACTATGCATCGGTAATCATGTATCATAGATTTGGAGATAGTAGATACCCCTCTACAAACATAAAAAAAGAACAGTTTGAAAGTCANATTAATGAATTAATTAAGCCAAAATATAATGTAATAGATATCAAAAAAGCTTTGAAAGCAATAAATGAAGAAGAACTAATAAATGATAGATCTATTGTAATAACAATTGATGACGCCTATTCTTCAGTCTTTGATTATGCTTGGCCAATTTTTAAAAAACATAATTTGCCATTTACTTTATTTGTTTCTACAGACGTTATTGACAAAAAAATTCCAGGATATATGAGTTGGGAAGAAATCAGGATATTAAGAGACAATGGTATTACAATTGGTAGCCAAACAAAATCACATCCACATTTACATAAATTAACAAAATCACAGATAATCGAAGAACTTACAATTTCTAACAAACGGTTTATTGACGAAATTGGGAGCAAACCTTCATTTTTTGCTTATCCTTACGGAGAATATAGTTTGGAAGTTTTAGAGTTAGTGAAAGCAAATGGGTTTTTGGCAGCATTCGGTCAACATTCGGGAGTTGCCCACAAAAGTNTTGGTTTATATCAATTGCCTCGTTTTGCTATGAATGAGCAATANGGAAATCTAGATAGATTTATTTTAGCATTAAATGCATTACCCATACCAATTTCTGATCTTTCACCACTTGATCCTGTCATAAGCAAAAACCCACCTAATTATGGCTTCACATTATCTTCGTCTATAAAACCAAATAATGCAGTGAGGTGTTTTGCTAACAAGGGAATTAAATCAGAAACAAAAAGACTCGGTAAAACAAGAATAGAAGTTAGATTAAGTAAACCATTTCCATTAGGAAGAGGTAGAATTAATTGTACAATGGCTGCGAATGATAATAGATGGAGGTGGCTTGGACGACAATTTATAATCAGATAAGTTTTGTTTTAATCAAGTTGTAAATTGTCAAATTTATATAATTTATTGGATATTATCATCTCCTTAACCTTAGTCACGTATACATGCCCGATTTCTGCATAACCATCTAAAAAATTTGCCATTTCATAACCAGTAACTTCATTACCATTTGTAATTTTTTTATATCTATAACTTCTCATTTCTTTATATGCATGATGCCTGTTTAAATTTAAAATATAAGAATTTAGTGATTCTGTTATATTCGTAAAGCTCTTTACTGAGTAATTTGCATTAAATTTTTCTAGTGGCTTAATCCCAGTATCTTTTTGCCATGTCCATTCACCAAATAAAGCATTACCNTCCCTAGCAAATCTTGAGGTGCCCCAACCACTCTCAATAATAGCTTGAGCNAGGATCATAGAAATTGGAATGGTATTAACCTTAACCATTAATTCTGATTTTAATTTATCTAATTGTTTATCACTTATNTTANCAAAATTAATGTTTTTATAATTTTCAATCTTGTATTTTTTTGAAAAAAATTGGATTCCGGAAATATCTTTATATTTAAAAATATTTTTTATCAATTCTCTTTCTTCTAANACAATCTCATTTCCCCTTAANGCAATAGGCAATAAAATACTTATAAAAATTTCTTTTTTATCAATCGTATCATTTTCATTTATTTTATTTGGAATATAAAGAAAAAACTCCCTGGAAATAGGANNTTTTTTTTCAGCCTTAGTTAAAATTTTTTTTGACCACTGAAGCACAAAATTATTATTGTTTATTTGCTNGTCTTTTATTACAGTACTGACTGTTTTNGATTTTTTTAAATATTTTGAATTACTTTCATAATTTTTTTTTAGTGTTAAAAATTTATCATCCTTTTGATCTATTGGAACTGCAAAGCCTACGACAAATAAAATAATCGTTATTAATAAAAAATAAATGTCACGTTGATACTTAAGATTCATATCTCTAAAAATTTTATCTAATTTGATAATCACTAAAATTTAGAAAGTTACAGTTCTGCTGCCCTTACTTCAGTAACTTCTGGGATGTAATGCCTTAACATATTTTCAATACCCATTTTTAACGTAGCAGTACTTGAAGGACAACCAGCACAAGCTCCCTTCATCTGCAACGTTACAACGCCTGATTCAAATGAACAAAAGGAAATATCACCTCCATCCATGGCAACTGCTGGTCTGACACGAGTTTCCAACAAATCTTTAATCTGTTTAATAGTCTCACTATCTTCAGCATTATTATTTTCTAAGTTAATCTCATCACTTTGATTTATNACTGGAAGTCCACTTGAAAAATGGTCCATAATCCCAGTTAATATGGAAGGTTTAAGATGGTTCCAATCTAATTCAGTTTGTTTTGTTACTGAAATAAAATCAGTTGCTAAAAACACTCTACTAACACCATNAATTTCAAAAAGTCTTGANGCAAGAGGGGATGCGTTAGCTGATTCTAAATTAGGGAAATCTGATGTACCTTTATTTAAAATAGCAGTGCCAGGAATAAACTTTAGGGTATCTGGATTTGGCGTATCTTCTGTTTGAATGAACATTTCTAATCTCCTTTNATGGANTATATAATGCTTTTTTTTATAATTCCTATATTTTTTAATTTTAATTAATAAAACCTACTAAGTTTTTAACATCTTTTAATATTGGCTCAGCAATATTTTTTGCTTTTTCTTGACCAATTTTTAAAATTTTATCAATTTCTTTCGTGTCTTTTAATAAATTTCTCATCTCAGATGAAATTGGACTCAATGTATCAACTGCTAATTCGATAAGTTGAGGTTTAAAGTATGAAAAACCTTTTCCGCTGAACTGTTCTAAAATACTTGATGTTTTTTGAGAAGATAAAGCTGCATAAATATTTATTAGATTTAATGCCTCTGGCCTAGTTTTTAATTCGTCTAAAGTTTCGGGCAGTGGATTCGAGTCTGTTTTTGCTTTTTTGATTTTATTAGATATTTGATCTCTGGTGTCTGTTAAGTTTATACGTGATGCGTCTGAGTCATCGGATTTACTCATTTTTTTTGTACCATCTCTTAGACTCATTACACGTGTCGCTGTTCCAAGTATTAATGGTTCTGGCAAGCTAAAAAAGTCTTCCTGTTTCTCATTTTTAAACATATTGTTAAAAGCTGAAGCAATATCTCTAGCTAATTCTATATGTTGCTTCTGATCATCTCCAACAGGAACGTGTGAAGCTTTATAGAGCAAAATATCTGCCGCCATTAATACTGGGTAATTATAGAGACCAACAGTAGCTTTTTCTCTATTTTTTCCGGCTTTTTCTTTAAATTGTGTCATCCTGTTCAGCCACCCAATTCTACACACACAGTTAAAAATCCAAGCCAGCTCAGTATGTTCTTTTACTGATGATTGATTAAACAAAATAGAATTTTTAACATCAACTCCCGATGCAATAATAGCTGCTGTTACCTCATGTATGGATGACCTAAGTTTGGCCGGGTCTTGGGGAACTGTAATAGCATGGAGGTCAACAATTGAGAAAATTGAAGGAATATCACTTTGAAGACTTACCCAGTTTTTAATTGCACCTAAATAATTTCCTAGATGAAGATTACCAGTAGGTTGAATGCCAGAAAAAATTCTTTGCGGATTTTGTTTTATACTCTCTTTTGTCATTTATTATTTAGCTTTCTCAAATTTGGAAATATAGAAATTTAATAATTGTTGAGGAATATAACCTAAAATAAAAGTTGTCAAAACATAGATTATAAAGCCACTTATTACTAAAAGACTTATAGTTAATATGTCATTTATTTGATAAATTGATGATAAATAAAATATTAATTTCATTGATCCTATCATTAAAAGAGAGACCATTAAAATTTTTAAAAAATAGATAGGTAATATATTATAACTTAAATATTTATTAGATTGATTATTAATTGGCTTTATTATTTTGTCAGTTTTAATTAATAAAAAAATGTAAATTATGACACCAATCCAAGAAGCTACAGAAGTTGCAAGAGCAATACCAGCATGCTCCCAATAATACATAAACAATATTGATAAAAAAATATTAAGAACTAACAATATAATACCAATATATAGTGGAGTTTTAGTGTTGCCTTCTGCGAAAAATGCAGGCTGACATGATTTAAGCATAATAAATGCGGGGATACCTACTGAATAAGCAACTAAGGCGTGGGAAGTTTGAATTGTCTCTAAAGAAGTAAATTCGCCTCTTTCAAATAAAGCGCTTACAAAAAGTTCAGAGAAACTTATAAAAGCAACAGCTGTCGGAATAGAAAAGAAAAGTCCAATTTTTAGAGATATTATTAAATTGTTTGAAAAATTCTTTTTATCTTTTTTTGCGTATTCTTTAGACAAAGAGGTTAATAGAACAGAGCCCAATGCTATACCGATGATGCCCAATGGTAACTGAGCAATTCTATCGGCAAAATAAAGAAAAGATATAGACCCAAAACCCAACAGACTTGCTAAAATTGTATCTACAAGTAAATTAACTTGTAAAATACCTCCTCCAAATGCAGCGGGTACAAATTTGACCCAGGTTTTATTTAAATAAATTTTAATTT
This sequence comes from SAR116 cluster bacterium, assembly GCA_002691185.1. Classification (GTDB taxonomy): domain Bacteria; phylum Pseudomonadota; class Alphaproteobacteria; order Puniceispirillales; family Marisalimonadaceae; genus Marisalimonas. Next base: position 11,167 of record NZHB01000042.1, read on the forward strand.
TATTTTGATCATCTAAATCATCTTTTTTTCCCTTTGTTTTTTTAGCTCTCATAACATTAAATTTTCTAATGATTAAAATCATAAATATTAATTGAAAAATACCAGCTAAGACTGTTGCTATTGCAAGAGGAAGAGATCTAATAATTAAATTTTCGTCTATAAAAAAACAGCCAATGATTAGACAAAAATTTAAAATTATAGGCGTAAAAGATAAAGCCCAAAATTTACCAGAAACATTTGTAGCAACTCCTAATAGTGCAACAACAGACACTAAGGGCATGAAAAATATTGTGATCCTTGTCATTATAATGATTTGATCAATTGTATCACTATCATCTGAGAAGCCTGGNGCTAAAAAATAAACCACGAAAGGCATTATTATTTGCAGGACTATGACTATAACACACAGAAATATTACCAGCTTCCAAATTAATGACTTAAGATATTTATCTGCTAAAAGTTTATTTTTTTGTTCTCTAAGTTTTGAGTAAATGGGAACAACTGCCGATGTTAGAGCACCTTCAGCCGTCACACGTCTAAATAAATTTGGTAATTTAAAAGCAATAAAAAAAATATCTGAGAAAATTCCAGCACCTAAAAAAGCTGCAATGAAAATATCTCTGATAAAACCAGAAATTCTGCTCATAAACGTAAATATTGCTGATTGTGTAAAACCTCTTATGAAAAAAGAATGTTTATCTTTCATATATTATCTCAAGGCTTGGTCATTTGATTTGCTGGGTCTGATTCTTCTAGAATATGATAAATACCGTTTCTAACTTTTTCTATTGTCTTATTATCATCTATTTTTGAGCCAAATGCATTTTTTAAATAAAAAATATCAACAACCCTATCTCCATAAGTTGAGACATTCGCTGTGTTTATTTGACATCCTAAAGTAGTTATAACTTTTGTTATTCTGTAAAGTACCCCAGGGGCATTTTTACATTTTACCTCTAAGATAGTAAAATTNTTACTTTTTTTGTTATCAATAATTACTCTAACTGGTGCCTTGATAGCTCTATATCTAGCAGGAGTTTCTTTCCATTTAATATTTAATTCTTTTTCTAAGTTTAATCGACCTTCTAAGCCTGTTGATATATATTTAATTAATTTTTTTCTGGTATAGTCATCCGTTATTGGTTTTTTATCTTTGGTTTGAATAAAAAAAGTATCTAATGCATAACCATCAGATCTAGTAATAATCTTAGCACTAACNACATCAAATCCAGAAGCAGCAACCAGTCCAGAAATTAAGGAAAATAAACCGTGATGATCAGGGGCTATAACTAAGAGTTCCGAGGCTTTAAATTTTGATTCTTTAAAAAAGTGGACTTTGAATTTTAAATCTTCATTTTTCATTTTTGAAAAAATCTCAAAATGCTCTACGAGATTCGTGATATCAAATATTTTCCAATAATTTGAGTAGTATTTATTTGAATAATTAATGAAATCTTTTTCAAAATACCCATTGTTTAACAAGTGTTTTTTTAGTGAGTTTTTGGGATCTATTGTACTTTCAATTTTGACTGATGAAGATTTTCGGTTATTAAGAAAATCAAGAGATTTTAAAAATAATTCCGAAATAAGGGAGCCTTTCCAATCGTTCCATATATCTGGACCAACCCCTTTTATGTCTGCCACCGTCAAAACCAAAAGTAATTTTAGTCTTTCTACTGTAACTACTTTATTTGAAAAATCTTTTATAGTTTTGGGGTCACCTAACTCATATCGAAAAGCGGTTTTACTCATCAATAGATGGTTTAAAACTAACCACTCAACAGTTCTAGTTTCTTCTTCATTAAGACCCAACCTTGGACAAACTACGGAAGCTATTAATGCTCCATTTTCTGAATGGTCTCCTTTCTTGCCTTTTGCTATATCGTGCAAAAGCATAGCAACAAATAAACACCTGTAAGAGTTGATTTGTGAAATAATCTCACTAGCGAGGGGTGCAAAAGATTTAAAATTTCCATTTTTAAGAGAGTGAAGGTTAGAAATTGTAAAAAGGGTATGCTCATCAACTGTATAAGAGTGATACATATCAAATTGCATAAGACATACAATCTTTTGAAACTCAGGTAAAAATTTTCCTAGTACATTTGATTCATTCATTGCCCTTAACGTTCTAGATGGATCTTTCTCACTAGTTAAAATATCTAAAAATAATTTATTAGCTTGAAAATCGTTTCGAACTTCATAATTTATCAAAGATATTAAACTAGTTACTTGTCTGATTGTCTTAGGATGGATATCTATGTTTTTCTCATGAGAAATATGAAATAACTTTAAGATATTAATAGGGTTTTCAGATAAAATTTCTTTGTTTTTTGCTAACAAACGACCTACCTCAATAGAAAATGGTTCTACATTTAACTTTATTTTAAAACTCAAAAAATTTATTCGAAGAGGTTTGTTAAATTCAGACTCAATTTCAGCACAAAAAATTCTTGTCAGATTACCAACTGCTTT